>DFHD01000083.1 GCA_002372545.1 Lachnospiraceae bacterium UBA3732
TTTCAGCTTCCTGAAGGCAAACGGTAACCGGATCAGCGGCGTAATCAGTACCACCACAAAGGATTACATTATCAATTATCAAGATCTTCAGGGCATCGGTATGACCAGCAAGCTTGCATTGCCAACCTTGATTGCCCTCAGTTCTATTGCATTGAGCAAACCTACAGTCAGTTCTCTGGCTGTACTTGGAGAGATTAGCATCAGCGGCACTATCATCAAAGTAGATGAGCTTGCAAATGCGCTACAGGTGTGCCTTGATTCCGGAGCTAAGAAAGTATTGTTGCCGATAACATCAGCAGGAGATCTCGGCACCGTTCCTGCGGATCTTGTGGGTAGCTTCAATCTGATATTCTATAATAGCGCCGAAGATGCGGTATATAAGGCGCTGGGAGTGGAATAAGTAATTATGGAAGGTGGTGAAGCAGTTTGAACATTCCTGTTTACTACCTGTCTTTGCCCTACGATTTGTCGGGCAGCAGGAGTAAAAATAGATTTCGCGCTGAACTTCTGTGGGGCGTGAGTAAGATACTTGATCTTATGGAAGAGGACCGTGATTTTACTATGGTCTTTGATTACGCTTGCGACATAGAAATTCACTATGAAAACGGCTTCGAATTCTTCCAAATAAAAACACATGGTCGGAGTAAGTCTTACACGACAAAACGGCTAACTAAGGTTGAAGGAGAAGGGTCTATTCTCGGAAAACTATATGTCCTGATAAAGAACAATTTCCCTGGTGAAGTACGCGTTGCAGTAGTAAGCAATGTCCCATACAGTTCAATGCCGGCCGATGCGTTGATCAACTGCTTTTTGAGTCTGCCAGATAAAGATCAAAGAGAGATTGCTACAGCGTTAAAGGATGAGCTGGGGATAGACAGTATCGACCTTTCAAAACTGTTCTATGTTCAAACCAATATGGATCTTGAGCATCCCGATGATGCGGTTCGCGGGAAACTAACCCTCGCCTTTGAAAGAATAAAGAAATGTGAGCCGACAAATCCCAATGCGTTATATAGGCTTATAGTTGATACTGTTTCTGAAAAGGCGTGTTATGAGTATTCAGCAGCAGATTACGATGAAATTCTTCGATTAAAAGGCCTTTCGAGAAAACAGTTTGACGAGTTACTGGACTTACATGCTGAAAAATCCAAAACTGGTATATCTGCGGCAACTGAGTATATTGATCAATTGCCAAATATAAGAGACCGAATGATCTATAAACGATCTTTACCCAATGTACTTAAACTATTATCCACATCATGGCTGATAAAGGAAATTGAGTCTGAAATTGCACGATTTCTCCGGGAAAATGATGTGGGAGATATGGAGACGGCAATTGATCTTCTGATTACAAGATTCAATGATCGATTTCCTGTAGAAGTGAACCGAGCCGAAAAAGCAGTGCTATACATAGTCGTTATAAAACGTTTTGAAGATGGAGTGTATGGATATGAAGATGACATTTAAGGAATTGTTCCTTTTTTCTCCACACGAGAAAAAGGCCAAAAGAATTACATTTGAAAAAGGAATTAATGTTATCACTTCAAATCAGGAGGATGGCACTGACAGGGGTAAGTCTGTAGTAATGAGGAGCTTATATCATGCACTTGGGGCAGAGAGCTTATTCGAGGCGAAGTGGGACACCAAGAGCAAGATATATGTGCTCCATTTTTCCATTGATGATAAAGAGTATTACATATATCGCTCGACTGATTTATACAAGTTCTTTGACGAAGAAAAGAACCTGCTATTTGTGTCCACCCATAGCCATGAGTTGGCGGAACAGCTGAAAAAATATACTGGGTTCGCTGTCATGCTTCCGGGAAGAAATAGCGAGAAATTAGAGATTACTCCGCCCGTGTACAATTATCTTCCATTTTTCTTAGATCAAGATCACTATGACGGCAGTAAATACGCTTCATTTAGAAATCTGCAGCAATATGTCAACTATAAGGACTCTGTGCTCTTCTATCATCTTGGCATCTATGACGAAGCGTATTTTGAACTTGTAAGAACAAAGGAAGCTTTGACGGATCAATATAACGGTCACAAGTCGCGGCTTGATATGCTGCATGCTATGCAATCAGATATAGAAGCGCGGATAGGTGCAGGTGCATACTCATCCGATATCGATGCCTTAAGAAAAGATGTAGAGCTATATCGAAAAGAATATGCAGATGTTTTGTCTAAGCTCAATAAGTGTAAAGCAAAACTGGTTGAACTTAGAAATAATCTCTATGAATACGAAACCTTGCTCCATGAGATGAGTTCGTTGTCGTCAAAAAACGAAAAAGAGATAAGCCAGCTCAATGAACATATTTGTCCAGAATGTGGATCGGTATTGAGAGAAACCACGTCTTTACGAAGCAAGCGTTATAACCTCGCAGAAGATATTGTTATTGTAAAAAACGAGTTGCAAGTAGCCATCCAAAACGCTACCGGTGAAATCGAGAAGGAAGAAGCAAAATACCAAAAAATACTGGAACAGCTGGCTGCGTATGAGGAGAAGCTAAAGCTGAATACGAAGCAAGCGAATGATGTGATTCGGTATAAGGGCCTTTGTGAAATTCGTGAAGGCATCGTCTCGGAGCGACATGATGTGCTTGAGTTTATTGATGAGGAAGAGGAAAAGTTAAAAGAACTGGCAAAAGAAATCAAAAAATACAGTGAGAAAAAGAAACGCATTGAAGAAAAGTACTACGAGTTGCTCGTCACTTATAGAACTAAATTCGGATTGAATGAAATAGAGCCGGAAAAATTCAAAAAACTCACAAATAACTTTACTGCGAGCGGGAGTAATAGAAACATAGCTACAGTAATCTGGTATCTTGCTATTCTCAATCTTAGAAGAGAGTTTAATCCATGTGCCATTGAATTTCCCGTCGTTTTTGACAGCCCGAACAATGTCGAAACCGATAATGTGAAAAAGCACGCTCTGCTTCAGTATATTTTGGATAACGCGTCGAATATGCAGCTCATATTGTCCAGTATTGGCTTCAGTGCTTCTGAGTTTTCAGGTGCAGGCAATATTAACGTCATAACTCTTGAAAATGCAAAATATTCGTTGCTGGACGAAGATGAGTATTTGGAAAATGAGCAACTGCTTAATGAGCTGTGTGACGCGGAGAAGTAATTGATGATAGGAAAGTATAAAGTCATCACCCTCTGCGGCAGCACTCGCTTCAAAGACGAGTTCATGGAAGTCCAGAAGCGCCTGACGCTTGCGGGCAACATAGTGATTAGTGTCGGTCTCTTCGGCCATTCTGGAGATTCTGAAGTCTGGGAGAACATGGATGAGGGCACGCTGACACGAACAAAAGAAATGCTGGATGATATGCATAAACGTAAGATCGATATGGCTGATGAAATCTTTGTCATCAACGTCGGTGGGTATATCGGCTCCAGCACAAGATCAGAGATCGAGTATGCTAAAAGTACTGGGAAACCAGTCCGATATCTGGAGAACTAGAGAATGGGCATCACAAAAACTGATTTCATGCGTGGCATGCAGTGTCGCAAGATGCTTTGGCTTGATAAACACAAGCCAAGCTTAAAGATCATCCCTCCGGAAGTCCAGCAGTGCCTCGATGCCGGCAATGACTTCGGCGATCGTGCTATGGCTATGTTCGGTCCCTATGAAGAGATGACAGTCTATCTGCCCGGCAGACAGATTCCGGACACTAAAGCCATGATTGCAAAGACACAGGAGCATTTGGAGAAAGGAACGCAAGTTATCTGTGAGGCAGCTTTCTCCAATTATAACAATTACTGTGCAGCGGACATTTTGCGGAAGACGGAGTCAGGTTATGACATGTATGAAGTCAAGAAAGCACCGATGGTCCATGAGCAGTTCATCAAAGATGTAGGGTTCCAGTACTATATCATCAACCGCTGCAAGGTAAAGATCGGCAAGATCTTTATTGTCACACATGGACCGGATGAAGAGAACCCTTTTGTCCTGAATGATGTTACGGCGCAGGCAAAAGGATATTCCAAGTGGATCAATGACAACATCTGGGACTTGAACCGGATGCAAAAGCAGCCGGAAGAGATTGAAGTAGAGCCGGGAGAACAGTGCAGCAATCCATATGAATGTTGGTATTACAAGTATTGTCATAAAGGGGAAGATTTGAATGGATAAAGAATCAAAACTCCGCCCGTTTTATCTGGCGCGGATCTTATTCGAACGGACCGATGAGGATCATTACCTTACCACAGCGCAGTTGATGAAGGCATTAGAACAGGACTATGGCATCAAATCCCATCGGCAGACCATTCCGGCTGATGTGGAGATCCTGCGTACCGTTGGGATGGATATCCAGGAAGTGATGTCTTCGCAGAAACGCTACAACCTGGTCAGCCGCGAATTCGATCTGCCTGAGATCAAGATGCTGATCGATGCGGTCCAGTCTTCCAAATTCATCACTAGAAAGAAGAGCGAAGCCCTTGTGGAGAAGCTCTCCAAGCTGGCCGGAAAGAACCAGGAAGACAACCTGAAGCGAAACATCGCCGTCGAAGACCGCATTAAATACGATAACGAGAGCATTCTCCTCATCGTGGACGGTATTAACCAGGCGATCAATGAGGAAAAGAACCGACTTTGACTTTAACCAATATCTGCAGACCAGTTTCCGGATGTTCGGGACCGATCACACCAAGGTGGAGCTGATCTGCGCCAATGACGTGATGGATGCCATTCTGGACAAGTTCGGTAAGAACGTCACCACCTATGCATATGACATGGAGAACTTCCTGGCTGAGGTCGAAGTGGCGGTCAGCAACGTGTTCTTCTCCTGGGTGTTTGGCTTCGGCGGAAAGGTCCGGATCAAAGGACCGGCTGATGTGAAGGAGAAGTATAAAGAGATGGTACTGAAGGCTGCGGAAGAGTTCACTGATTAAACATCATGGACAGGTTGAGCTTTAGTTTCATTCCTTGAATATCTTGCTTTGATTGCGAGAAAAAGAGGAAATGAATCCTTTATGTCTAAAAACAATAATATGGGTTTGAATACTGAGGAAGGAGACTCGTGATGTCATATAGTTCAGAACTGTATGTTCATGACCTTGATCGAAAAGCATTGATCGCACTGAATGCTTTTCCCAAGATAGTAAAGCTAAGAGAGTTGTATGTCGCAAATGTGGATGAGAAGAAAGAACGGATCCAATACCTGTCATCTGCAATCAGGCTTAGCGATAAGCAGATGCCTGAAATATACAATTTACTTCCCCCAATCTGTGAGAAGCTTGGCATCAGGCAGCCGGAACTCTATTATATTCAGGCAAAGCATATCAATGCATGGACATTCGGAAGTGTTAATCCATATATTTGTATCACTTCGGAATTGGTTGAGAAGCTCGCTCCGGAACAGATTAGTAGCGTACTGGCTCATGAAGCCGGTCATATCGCATGCAAGCACTCTCTTTTCCATTCTCTTGCCAGACTATTGGCAGAGGGGGTAACAGATGCGGTCAATGCATTCTTACCCGGGGTACGAAGACTGGTTACGCCATCAATTCTTAATGCGCTCTCTTTTTGGGAGCGTTGCAGTGAGTTATCGGCAGACAGAGCAGCTGCCCTATGTGATGGCAACGCCGAAAGGACAGTAGGAACCCTTCTGAGGGTACATGGATATGGTGACAATATCAACGTAGATGAATTCATTAAACAAGCTTTGGATCTTAAAGAGTTTGTTGACGAATCGTCTTCGAATAAAGCCTTGGAACAAATGTTGATTCAAGGAGAAAGCCATCCGCGCCTTGCGACAAGAGCATACGAATGCTATGAGTGGACGAAGACGCCTCAATATCAGGGAATAATTGATGGTACGTTTACACTTGCCAAAAAGGAACAGGCTGAGCTGAAAGAGATTGTTCAGGAAGATGTTCTGGAAGCGGACATTCAAGTGTCTCAGGTGGAAGAGCGGATCTCTATTCCGGTTGAGGTTGTCAACTCGGCCATAGACGCCAAGCTTGCAGAAGTTAACCAGAAGCTGGAGAGATACACCATCCACGCTGATAAAGCGGATTATGCATTTGCTGTTGCAAGTGGATTGATTACCGGCTTCATCGACTCTGTATTCGTGGGACAGATGAATATCACCAGCGATGATATTGACCTGTCGAATACGCAGATTAACGATTTTATCGAAGGTTATGCCAAGAAGCGAGACCTTAATGGAACGAATCTCGAGAACACAATTGCGAACCTTGAAGATGCATTCCCTGTTCTGCAGGATAATGTGTGGAAGGGTGCAAACATCAAAGTATCTGCATCAAACCATCATCTGGCAGACTTTGCTCATCATCCTACGCCGCTTGGGCTGGCCTCAGCAATTGCAGTTCAATTCCTGAGAGTTGGTACATTCGTCAATAGGGAAGGTGAATTGCATTTTATTCCGGTGAAAACGTCTGCCAAGGATATGATCAGCATACTGGCACCTGCAGTAATAACTGGAATACTGAACTGGTTGGTTATCGTAGGGGAAAAGAAATACGAGGAAGCAAACGGAGAGGACTTACCTGAATTTGTGGTGAAGCTGGCTCATCTGGTTGCATCTACACCGCTTATCATCGAGATCGTAAAATGCACAGATAACTGGTTTGGCCATTTGGTTAGTGATATGGGCGGATCCAAGCAAACTGCAGGTGGCGGCATGGGGATTCCTGGAATATTCGTTTCTCTATTGTATGAAATCTCTTCCCTGCCGATTTTGAAAGATTCAGGGTTGCCGCAGTTGGTGAACAATCTTTATGAAAAACAAAAGCTGGACTTGCGTCATGAGCTTCCGTTATACAAAGAACTTGGAAAGCAGGCTATACCGGTTGCATTCAATGAGATCTATGTTCGTCTAAGCTATTTCCTGGCACATCTTGCGGGTGAAGTTGCTGCTCACAAAGGGATTCATGGCGTTAACTGGAATAATGTAATCCCGTTCGGAAATCGGACGATTGATCGCATGATGACTGTCGCTGCAATGACGTTCACTATCGCGGATACCACAGATGCAGCCGTGAGAGCAGCAGTGGAGTCCGGTGGAAACTGGGCGATATTTGCCGGAAAGTTCGTAACCAGATTCAATTATGTGGGTGCCGGCAGAGCTGCAGTGGCTATTGTGAAGGAAATTTCAAACGAGCGCAAGGAAGCACAGTTGATCCACGAAAAAATGATCCTTACTGAAGCAAAGACAGCTATTGTTATGAAGCAGCTTCAGGAATATAAGGCAGCCTTAGAGCAACGGTTTTCCGATTATCTGGCTGAGGATATTGAGGCTTTCATGAATGGTTTTGATATTATGAACCAGGGGCTTGCAACAGGAGATTCTGATCTGGTTATCAAAGGAAATGTCGTAATACAGAAGGCATTGGGACGAGAGATACAGTTCACAAATCAACAAGAATTTGATGAACTGATGGACTCGGATGAAGCTTTACAACTATAGGAGGACAGGAAAATGGCCGAAAAGTCTGGAAAGAAATCATTCGGAAATCTTATGAAAGGGTCTTTGGATTCGATCAAAAAAACAGCTCAGAATGTTAAAGTGCCTGAGATCAAGTTGCCGGATGTAAAGATTCCGCCGGTAAAGGATATCTTCAAGAAAAAAGAGAACGAAAATGTCGTTGAAGAAACTGAAGCTATACAGATCCAGAGTATCTCCACGAAGAGCGCACTTAAGATCATCTATTATATGATGGCTGTGGATGGCGAATTAAGCTCTGCAGAGATGGAGAAGTATGACCTTTTGGGACAGGAGATTGCACCTGACTTTTCTGAACGGAAAGAGGGCATACTTGCTGAGTGCCGGAAACAGTTGGACAAGGCCATCGATCCGGAAGATTTTTATGACGTTCTTCAAGATGGCGTTGAAGATTCCCTGCTTTCATCCATTAAGACAGAAGACTCATTTATCACCCCGAAACTATTGGCCTGGGACCTTCTTACATTGGCTTACAGCGATAACAGTTATGATGAAAGAGAGCGGAGGCTGCTGAAATATATCGTCAGGAAGCTGGATATAGACAAGGCTGTTTTTCTGGAGATGGAGAGTACCATTCAGACACTGATCGATCTTGAGAAGGAAGAAAAATGGATTAAAACCACAGATCGTCCCTATCTGACCATCGAAGCGATGGTAAATGAGATCGAAGACAGAAAACATGTTATCTTTGACAGCGTTAAAGCGCTGATCGCACTTTAATCAGGAGGAGTCATCATGCCGTTACCGTTATTATTTATAGGAATTGCTGCCACGACCGGCGGCTTAGGGATTGGCAAAGGTATCAAGGCTGGTATTGATGTCAGCAAAGCATCACGGATCAACAAGAGTGCAAACGAACTAGTTGAGGATTCAAGTAATTTCCTGAACATGCAGAGACAGGCATGTGATAATTCTCTCAGACAGTTAGGAGAAGAAAAACTGTTCATCCTGAACAGCACCATGTCTGATTTCTTGAAGAGCTTTACGAAGATTAAGAATGTGGATTTCAGGGACTCTGTTGGACTTGACAAACTGAAAGAAATGCAGATAGACAAGAAGGATTTTGAGGAACTGAAAGAGCTTGTTACATTTGCTGGATCAGTTGCAGGTGGAACGGTTGCCGGTACAGCGGGAGGAGCCTTGGTTGCCTTTGGCGCGTATGGTGCGGCTCAGGCATTGGCATGTGCTTCTACAGGAACCGCCATTGCGTCGCTTAGTGGAGCAGCGGCCACGAACGCTACTTTGGCATTCTTTGGTGGCGGCTCACTCGCAACGGGAGGCCTTGGAGTGGCTGGCGGGACAATGGTACTCGGAGGGCTTGTGGCAGGTCCTGCGCTTATGGTTGTTGGTCTGGTAGCAGGAGCTGCAGCCAAGAAGAATCTGGATAAGGCTTATACAAACAGAGCAGAGGCGATCCAGATTGCAGAACAGCTGGATACCATGTCCAAACAATGTGAGGCCATCCGTCGAAGAACATATATGTTCTACAATCTCTTGGCCAGACTGGATGCCTATTTTGTACCGTTGATCTATAAGATGGAGGACATCCTGAAAAATGAAGGCGATGATTACAAAGCCTACAGTGCGGAGTCGAAGAAAACGATTGCTTCTTGTGCCGGTATTGCTGTGTCAATCAAGGGAGTGCTGGATACACCTATGTTAACGGATGATGGACTGCTGACGGATGAATCAGCAACAGTTGTAGAAAGTACCCAGCAGAAGATCAATTCTTTAGAAGATAAACAGAACGCATAAGCGGGATACCTGATAGCATAGTTCCAAGATACTCAGCGGGGGGTAAGAGATCAGAACAGGGGGATTATTATGAAAAAGAAAATCTTTGACGAAATTCCAAGAATCGAAAATGAAAAATATCTGATCCGGCAGCTTCTGCCCAGAGATGCGGAAATGCTGGATAAACTGAGAAATGATGAAGAGGTGTATACTTATCTGCCGACCTTTCTTTATGAAAGGGAGGATATGGACACAGATGAATTGATCGAGGGAATGTATGCAGAGCTTTTTCCGGAGATGGAATCGGTTTTTCTCGGCGTTTTTATGAAGCCTGATTTTCAGTTTGTCGGGATCGTGGAGTTCTACGGCTACAGGGGAGATGTAAAAAAGATCAGCGTCGGTTGCCGTTTTCTAAAGGAATACTGGGGAAAGGGAATCGCTACGGATGTGCTGGGGCTTGTCATCAAATACCTGAACCGGGAAACGGAAACGGAGATCATTACGGCCAGCACAATGACCGAGAATAAGGCTTCGGCCAGAGTGCTGGAAAAGAACGGTTTTATCCGTACCACAACGGACGAAGAGGACTGGGGCTTCAGTGTTCCGACTATGGCGGATAAATGGTTTTTGTAGATTGAATGTTTTTGAAGGATTTTGAAGCATCTATATGAATGTGACAGTTTGAAACATCCGCACAAAAACTGTTGTTTTTCGGTGTTTTTTGTTGAATATCAGGTATTGACTCGTTTTTCTATGTATGATAAATTTTTATTTGTATAAGACTGTTTATATAATGCCATTTATATAAACCGTTTGGATATATTTTTTATTTGACAAGGTGCCGTACATTTTGACAAGATGCCATACTATGTGATAATCCGTAGCATTTTCCGAAGGAATATGGGTACGTTTTTTTTGCATTTTGATCTGCATCTGCTGACCAGTTACGCTTTATTTTGATAAGGAAACAGCATGGAACCGACAGGAAATGAGATGAATATTACGGATGGTACGGTGACTGAGCATAAATCCAGTTCGAAAGAAGCTGACCGCTCTGATGCCCGGCTGACAGAGGTGGCGCCGGAGGTTGTTACAAAGGTTGAGACTGAAGCTGCTACAGAAGCGGCTCCAGAGGCAGCAGCGGAGATTGCTATAAATGCAGAGACTGAAGCTGCCACAGAAGCTGTGCAAGAGGCTGCAGCGAAGGCAGCGACTGGTGAAATAGAAGAGGAGAAAGCTGCCGGAAAGAAGGATTCCGGAGTAAGGCCGGAGCAAAAGAAGGAGCCGAGGGACGAGCCGAAGCAAAAGAAAGAGCCGGCGGGCAAGCCGAAGCGAAAGAAAAAATCGGCAGGCAGGCTGGCGGCGGAGTTTTTCATTAAGCTCGGCGTAACGGCGCTTCTCATCTGGGCGCTTCTGACCTTTGTGGTCGGCATCTATGTGGTACATTCGAATACCGGATATCCCATGGTGAAGGACGGGGACCTGTGCATTATCTATCGCCTCGGCGAAATTTATAACGGCGATGAGGTGGCCTATCGGATGGATGGCAAGATCCGCTTTGCCAGAGTCGTGGCCATGCCCGGCGATGTGGTAGATATTTCAGAAGAATCGATGACCATCAACGGATACGGCGTCTTTGAAGATACCGTCTATCCCACAACCGGCGAGGGAGCTCTGATCCAGTTTCCATACACCGTGCCGGAGGGAACGTTCTTCGTTCTCAATGACTACAGATCAGATGTGACTGACAGCCGTACCTACGGCGCCATCCCCAAAACGAAAGTGAAGGGGAAAGTGGTGTTCATGATGCGGCGGAGAGGTTTCTGATAGAGTAATCCGTAGACAAGCTGTTCAGTATGAATAAACAGTAATGCAACTCGGGACTCAGTTAGGTATCCCATAGACCCAGTATATGTAACTCGTAGGAATTTTTATATCTCGCGGAGGAAATTGAGATGGAAAAGAAAAGAAGAATGAAGAGGAGAGGGATTGCCACCCTCCTCGCTACCGCGCTTTTGGTAGCACTGATGTCAATACCGGCGTCAGCGGCAACTACCTACACAGCGGTTGAAGGAACAAGCTGCAACTTCAACAAGTATCTCATCATGGATGAGGGTGATACTGTACCGAATGCAACCTTCAGCTTTACCGTTGCTCCGGGAACGGCAGTTTCTGCCGATACCAGTGATAATACGGTTATGCAGGTGCTTCCCGGTGTGGGAACCCCGACGATCGCTGACGTGACATTTGCCCCGGCAGATGCAACGACTTCCGTAATGAATGCAGCGGACATTAATGCGCTGACGGACATTGATGTTAAACGTACAGAGTCAAACAGGACGGGTACTGCCGGAACGGATACTGTTCAGCTGGATGCAGGCGAAAAGTATGCGAAAAAGCAGGTAACAGTTAGTTTTACCGGTATCACTTTTGACGAACCGGGTATTTACCGTTACATCATCACAGAAACAGCGAGTGCGGCTCATGCTGCGGCAGGTATCCTTCATGATACAGATACCGACCGTGTTCTGGATGTTTATGTAACAGATGATGGAAACGGTGTGCTTGTAGTTTCCGCTTATGTACTGCATACGGAAGTGAGTGATCCTGTGATTGGTACAAACATGGGTTCCGCCGACGTTCAAAACGCAGCTGCTGCTCTGGCTGACAAGACTGACGGATTTACCAATGAGTATACCTCTAAAGACCTTGTCTTCAAGAAGGAAGTAACCGGTAATCAGGCTTCCAGAGATAAGTGGTTTGAGTTTACTGTAAAACTGTCGGATGTTAACGATGATGATGTGTTCACTGTTTCTATTGCGGATGATAATGATCCCAATACCACTGATGGTAATGCTGATAGAACAACTGGGACAACATCAGCGACAAGAGCTTCAAATCAGAATAAGACAAATCCGGAAACTGTAACAGGTGCTCAGTTGAAAACCCAAGATGGAGTGAAATTCTATCTGCAGCATGGACAGAGCATAGCTATTCGTGGTATTCCGCTGGATGCTACTTATACGGTTACAGAGGATGCTGAGGATTATAAGTCTACTGCTAAAGTTGTAACGGATTATACTGACGCTACGACCGGTGTGATCGGAATAGTTGCAGGAGATAACAAAGCTGTAAAGACTTCTTATCAAAATACCCGTGACGGTATCATCCCCACAGGTATCCTTCTTTCCGCAACTCCCTGGATCATTCTGGGTCTTGTAGTGATTGCAGGTATCGTATTCTTTGCAATCCGCTCCAGAAAGAAGTACGAAGAAGAATAAAACTAACGGCGGAGATTTGAGGACTTGAGATGAACATGAGAAAGTTTTGGATTAAGATGAATATCCTTTACGAGAAGCTCATGCTCCTGGCCTTCATTCTTGCCATGCTCATTGTGGTCTATGGGCTGTATGACAGCTGGTACGTGTTTCATTCGGCGAACGATAAAAGCGTGCTGCGATACAAGCCCAAGGAGGGGGAACCGATTCCGGATGATATTCCTATCACCGACGAGATGGTCGCCTGGATCACAATGGATGATACAAATATCGACTACCCTGTTATGCAGGGGGAAGACAATTACAGGTTTTTGAACGTGAATCCCTATGGGGAGTATTCCCTGTCCGGAAGTATCTTCCTGGACAGCCGGAACAGTGCGGATTTTTCGGATGCTTATTCCATTCTGTACGGACATCATATGGAATACGGCGTGATGTTCGGTGCGCTGGATGAGTATCTGGATAAGAATTACCTTTTGTCACATAGTGACGGCACGCTCCTCGTGGGACGGGATCACGTGAAGAGCCATCGGGTAAAGGCATTTGCTTCCGTGAAGGTGAATATCTTCGATAAAAACGAGATATTCGACCCGGAGATCGAAAATCTGGATGTTTTTATCCGAAAGAATGCGAAGGTGTACGATGACACGGTACCGAAGTCGGATCGGGTGCTTGCACTTTCCACATGTACAGAGCCGGTATCACAGAATCGGTTATTGGTATTCTGTTATATCTATGACTGATTTTGAAATACTCGGTTAACTGAATGGTTGACATAAACCAACCAAATATGACGAATGATGAACGTAACCCTTATACGTTCATGGTGATTGACATGATATATAAACTGAAAAGCTATATATCAAAACTAAATTCCGCGAGATTTATTACCACAGTCCGCATGGCCGTTCTGGCCATGCTGACCTGTGGTTTTTGTTGTCTTTTTGCGGGAAAATCAAAGGTGTTTGCGGCTTCATCTTATAAGCCGCTTGAGGTTGAGATTGCTTTTGAATGTCTGGAAAACGTCAATCTTCTGGACGGACAGTACCGCATTAGAATTCGTGCGGAGGAAGAGGGGAGTCCGCTCCCGAATGTTGACCATGTTGAGGTTGTTGAAGGAAGAGGAAGCTTTTTTGTGACGGTAACGGAGCCGGGAAACTACTCATATCTTGTTTGGCAGGATAAGGGAAAATCGGGCGATGTGATCTATGATGAAGCAATCTATGAGATTCATCTCTTCGTTTTGGATATTGAGGAGAGTTCCGAAGGAAAAGAAGGTTCCGGAACCGGGCAGCTTATCTGCAGTATGTCCGTGAACTACGCCGGAACGGATGAGAAACCGAAGGAAATTGCGTTTCTCAATAAGGCTGCGCACATTGAAGATGATCCGGTCATTACACCGGAAGACGGTAAGAAAACAGATAAAAACAAGACTTCCAAGACAGGCGATGAAACGAACCTGTGGCTTTATATCGGTCTATTGATTGGTTCGGCAGTGATCATCCTTGGAATCATTCTTTGGAAGGTTTTGGGTGCGAAGAGGGATGATGACCCGGAGGAGCAGAAGGAGTAGGATTTATAGATTCTGCAAAGTCACTGGTTGACATAACTGTTTTGCAGTTTGGTTGACACATGCTTGTTTAGTTTACATAACTTGAATAGAGCATATTACTATAATGTGTATCATGGAATATCAAGTGATACAGAAAATGCATGCAGGCATTTTCCGATAGATCGACAGTGAAATTTACTGATGGATATAATGCAAGTCGATATACGGGAAAATGATTGGATGTAACGGATTGGTTGACATAAATCAATTCCAACGTCATTTGATAGAGGGATTCTTTCATAATACGATAATTCGGCTAAAGTCCGGGAAAGGAGGTAAGCCATGAAGCGTTCTTCAGAGAAAAACAGCGAAAAACTGAATAAAAGAAAACGCGTGATCAGTGCAATTATGGTCTTCTTCATGCTGCTTGTTTCCTTTACACCGGCGGGATACAGCATTTTTGCGGATGAATCAACCATCTCGCAGATTGCACCGACGGAAGCGGAAAACCGTACGAATACGGTTTCCGATGAATCCGGTCTGGATACCTCTGTTCCGGGCGATGCTGTTACAAACGAAGCAAGCCTTGAGCATCTGACCCTTGAATTAACGCAGGAGGAAAGTGACGAAGAGGGAACCCTGCATAGCCGCGTGGTTTCCGAGAAAGAGACTTTGGAAGCGCAGGAAGAGGTTGAAGAAACATCCATCGTTCTGGATGGTATGATGCCGAAGAACGCAACGGCTACGGCTGTGGATGTCACCGCTGAGCGTGAGAAGATTGAAGCGGCTGATGCAGAGGCGGCCGCAAAGAAGAATGAATCTGAGAAGAACGCTGTCAGTGATGCTTCATCCGAAGTGGAACAGAGTATTACAGGGAACTCAACATCTGAGCAGAATCGGAATGCTGCAGATGATACGGCTGTTACGAATCAGTCTTCAGAGACCGTCGACCGTTCGAAGAATCAAACAAATAGCACAGAATCCGGTGAATCTAATAACCGGAGTGATTCGGATGCACCAAGCCGGAATGATGATGCAAACAGCAATTCTCTCAAAGAGGAATCAACGTCTCAGGCAAGTGCAACTGAAAATGTTTCATCAACGCAGATCGACTCTGCAGATGATGTGTCAGTGAATCCGGTTCAGGATACTGTCTACCAGTCTGCGGATGTTCAGCCGGTTGATGGTGCGGTTGAATATGCAAATGCATCCCAGGGCGATGCGGAGATGCAGGAATCTGACGGAACACGGAATGACAGCGCAGATGGTTCTGCCGGAAATGAGGCGGGACAAGATGGCTCAGCTGACAATACGAATAACGCTTCGGTATCCAATACATCTGAGGCAGGAAATAGTGTTGATCAGTCCGGAAAAGCAGGACAGCAGGGTTCGACAGATCAGTCCGCATCTGCGGATCAGTCGACATCTACAAATCAGTCCGCGGTAGCAGATGAATCCGGTACAGGCAATAATGGAAATAATTCTAACAATTCATCCACAAAGGATGCTTCCAATAACGGAAAGTCCCAGAAGGCAAACGAAGAGGATGATGAACGCGAAATAATCAGTGTTCTTTCTGACGGTTTATCCATCCTTGCAGCTTATGACATCACAATTCTGGATGCCGGCGATGAAGAGTACCAGCCGAGTGAAAAACATCCGATCACGGTATCCATCCGTGATGCACGCATCAAAGAGGATTCCAAGTTATACCTGTGGCACATCAAAGATGATGGCGAAAAAGAAGAAATCAAAGAGTTTACCGTGACTGACGGTGAGCTTCGTTTTGATGCGACCGGATTTAGTGTGTATGAGATTGTGGAAGCTTATAGTGGTTATGATGAGGGATTTGGTTGGAAGGAAGCTAATACTATTGATTTGATTAAGAAACATGGCGAGAGTGGTTTCTATGTAAGTAATAGTGATAAAAAATATCTTACAGGAGAAAAGACTTCCGGCGTTTCTGGGAATTCAGATAGAGATGGTTTGTTAACAACTGAAGTTGGTTCTGATTCTGTTCCAGTAGATGATATTGTTAAGTTTTATTTTGAATGGATACCTGATACTGAGAATTCATTTTATATTTACAAAATGGATGGTGATTCGAAGATATATTTGAAAATGACTTCTGTTAGTGGTAATAATAAACCAAGAGCAGGAATAACATTTGCTAATGGAGAAAGTGATAGATCGGTATTTAATATTATAAATAAGTCGGGTAAACTGAAAGTATCATCTGTTTTAAGAGTTGGAAATGAAGACATAACGTATTTTTGGAATAGAAACAATAAAACACCAGGATCTGGAGCTATTGTTGGATATTCTAGTGAAAACGACAGTAACACATACCTTTTATCACTTCATTACAATATAGAAATGCCGGAAAGTGATCCATACAATCTTGACGGAACAAAGCATGGTCTTATTAATGCATCTCTTTCCGGAACAACCGGATATGCATTAATGGCTAAGAAAAAGGATGACAGCATGCTTCAATCCTGCGAACTGAAAATAAAAAAGGATACTGTTAACAAAACAGGCGATGTTTTTGTGGCAGAAAATAAGGATATTACTGAGTGGACCTTCCATTCGACAACAAAGGATAATTATACATTATCTACCGTTGTGGACGGAAAAACTATGTATTTGCAGATGACCTCGAGTGGCCTCACAATAGCGGAAAGTGAACCAACAGAGTTTCAGGTCGTTGTAAAAGATGGAAAAATCAAGCTTTGTTCAGAGGGAAAGGCTGTTTCCTGCGATTCTGCAAAAGGATTTAAACTCGAAAATGACGGAACAGCCGCGAAATTCTGGCTGAGTTTTTCTGTGCCTTCCATGCTTACGGAGGATGATTTTGTTAACTATTCCGCAGTTAAAGTTGGTATTTCGGATGTTGATGACGGACAGCAGGTAATTGTATATACACGTGTTTGGGATGATGTAAACAAAACATATGAATTTTTTGCCATTGATCATGATGGTACACTGTATCCCTGCTATGAGCGTGGCGACAATATCATGTGGGTCGGAAATCAGTTTAATACCCTTTTATGGGATTTTACGGAATATCATTATGATGATGGCTCACCGAACTATTACTATGAGCTGCAGAATACATATTCGGAAATGTTTTTAGCACCGCAGATTGGAGGTGGCCAGACACTGGCTGCAACGAAAAAAGGTATCAATCTGCCGGGCAGAAAAGAAGGGGAGTACTATTCTACGATTCTTGCATGGGATAAACCCTACTACAGCTACGCGGGCCTGAAGGTAGATGAAAATGATCAGTTGGTTTCCTGCCCCAGAGGCGATGCAGGCACGTTTTATTTTGCAATTATGGATACTGTGGTGCCGACTTTGAATGAAGTAACTACCGTAGATAATAATCAATATGGTATTACCATGAAGATGGTTGATTTTACCGATAGAGCCCAGCAAGAGGGTGTGCTTGGTGATACATCCGGTTTTCACCAATGGGATCGGACCCAAGGAATCTTGTCTACGGATCTGAAAACAAATGGATATCCGGATACAATGATTAATAAATCGTTAAGTGAGCTTTATTCCGGCGCAAAAACTGTAAATCATTTATTTATTGAGAGCACATACAATGCCAGTGGATATTTTGAATATGACAGCTGTCAGAATTTTGCCAGTCTGAAAGGAAAAACGGAAGGAGATTTTACTGTTTATAAAGAAATCGGTACAATGAACACTCGTGATAGTTCAACCGATAAGCACGGCCAGTTTATGCCGTATAATGACATTTACCCGGGAGAGTATTCTTCAGTTAATCCGCAGAATCTTAATGATATCTTTGGGAATCCGCTTCCTGAATCGGATCCCAGAAAGTATGAAAAGCTTTATAGAGTCGGTAATGCAAATAATACAGATGCTACAGACTGGAATTTTGGAATGGAGCTAAATGCTTCCTTCGTTCAGACACCAAGTGGTAAAGATGCCTGGGGGCACGACATTATTTTTGAGTTTACAGGTGACGATGATTTTTGGCTGTATGTAGATAACGAGCTTGTTATTGATCTGGGTGGTGTGCACTCTGCAATTCCCGGAAAGGTAAATTTTGCCACTGGTGACGTTACTATGCGCTCTGGTGGTAATGAAATCCATAAAACGCTTCGTCAGCTGTTTAAGGAAAACTATGAAAAAAGAAATCCGACTGCAACTACTCAGCAAGTGAATGAATATCTTGCGAATTACTTTGATGGTGATGATGTAGTCTTTAAGGATTATTCATCTCATACGATGAAAATCTTTTATATGGAACGTGGTCTGGGTGCGTCCAATCTGCATATGCGGTTTAACCTGAGTTATGTTACACCCGGACATGTTATCTTTTCAAAGGAAGTAAGCGGATCGGATGATGTTGATTTTGATCTGGTTCAATATCCGTATCAGATCTGGTATAAGGATAATCTGGATGATAACATTGAATACCTTCTTACGAATAATGGCGGCCTGATCAGTGTTACCTATCAGAATTCAACACAGACGGTGGATTATGCCGCAACCTATAAACCTCCGGGCAGCACTAATACTTATGAATCCGTATACTTTTTGTATCCCGGAAAAGCAGCGGAAATACATTTCCCGGCAGATACGATTGAATACAGAATTGTAGAGTGCGGTTTGAACAATGAAGTATACGATCATGTTTATGTGAATGATACTGAAATAGTTGGTACTAATCTTCCTACGACGACAGGCGAAGACAGTAAGCGGAGTTCTTTTGATTCCGGTTGGATTTCGGTAAAAGAGAGACCGAAGGTTACATTTAATAATCATGTTGACCCGGATGGCCTCAGAACCCTTTCATTCCAGAAAAAGATTGAAGATGAAAATGGAATTCGTCTTGATGCTGATGATGATCCGACGGTGTTTGATTTTCGTTTGTATCTGTCCAACGGCGTAGATGATAAGTTGATGCCGGCCAATATGGTTAAGTACAGTGTGAAGGATGCCGAAGGATATCTTTGCAGATGGGATGCGGTTAATGAGAAGTTTGATTCATCCGAGGATCCGGATACGCATCAGAGATATCGGGATTATTCAGCGTTTACCAAAGCTCCCGGAGACAGTGATGAGGAAGTGGCAGCGAAGGAGGCACTGAAGAAGAAATATATGTTTGATACATCCATGAACGGGTCTATTTCCCAGATTCCGCCATGGTACACCGTTGAGGTTCCCAATCTTCCGGTAGGAACCAGATTTAAAGTGGAAGAGAGATTCTCTGAAACACCGGTTGGTTATGGACGCGTGGAGTATGAACGGGCAGAAGGTGGATCCTATATCGTTGAAGACGGGGATACGCTGAATTCCGGCCGCATCCGGGCCAATGAGTCACCGCAGATGAATGTAAAAAACAAACGCGGTTTCGGACTTGAGGCCGACAAAATCTGGAGTGATAAATCATATACTAATTTTCATGAAACCGTATATACAGCGGTATATGTGGATGGCCTTGGGCTTCTCGACGGAACAGTAAGAGAACTAAAGTATCCGGATACATATGTAAGGTATTTCTTTGAAGAAATGAAACCGGGTAAAACACTTGCGGATTATTCCATATACGAGGTTTTGTTAGAGGGGAATGATCTTAAAGTAGATGATGATGGCGTAGTAACCGGGTATACATCAATTACAAGGCTTAATGAAGGGGATGAGACAAAGCTTTTGGCAACTTCCAAAAGTACAGGTATTACAGATGAGTATAATTATGCGGTTACCTATAAGAAGGGGACGCCTTATAAGAGTTTAGACAGCCTGGATCATGATAATATCCGAATTGATAGTATCAATAACACCCGTACGGGCGGCGTGGTAATGAGTCTGTTTGATATGTCAGACCATACAAAGCCCTTGGCCGGCGGTGTGTTTACGCTCCAAAAGTACGATAGTGTATCAGAGTCCTATAAGAATCTTGGAACATTTACCTCAGATTCGGACGGAAGAATCAATATCCTTTACGATTTTGAGTATGATACAGAGTACAGGCTTACGGAAACGGCATCTCCAAAAGGCTATATTGGCGCACCCAATACTGTATCATTCCAAATAAATGACAGCAATGAGGTTACAGTGACAACTTTAAATGATGATGAGTGGCAGGATGGAGGCAAGCTTTCGGAAAATGTGGAAAAATTGGTTGCTTACGTTAATATCTACAATAAACCATATACGCTGAAGGTCTATAAGTCTGACAGAGATACTTCTGAAGATATTCCCGAAGCTCATTTTGCGCTTTACAGAGGAAAAACCGGTGGCCAGGGCAATGTGATAAGGGATTATTATCCGATGAGCGGATACGAGGATCTGATAACCGATACAAACGGTCTGATCACCGCGATTGATAATAACCTTCCGGCCGGAACCTATTTTATCGAGGAAACTCAGCCGCCGACAGGTTATAGTGGGATTACAGGCTTTATTGAATTTGTGATTTCCCCGCTTGGCGGAATAGAGGTTATCAGCAGCCCGGTAAATTCCGGAGTGGTTCTGGAAAGCGGAGAAGGAAATACAGGTGTTTATATTTATACACTAAGGATTCCCAATAAAAGGGATACTGCAAAAGAACTGACCATTACCAAGACGGTCGTTGGTAATCAGGGCAACAAGGCAAAAGATTTCACATTCACGTTTGAGGTAACAGGGGATGATGGAACAGGTTCGGAGGAGTATTCTTGGAAGAAGAATGACGTTGAACAGACAACGGCGTTAAAATCGCATGGAACATTTACTTTGAGCCATGGTGAAAGCGTAGTGATTTCTGTTCCGTCTGATGCGGAAGTCACCATCTCCGAATCCCCCGAAGACTATAAGCCTTCCTTCAAGCTGGGAACGGAAAATCCGGTGGATGATTCAGCTTTGACCTTTACTGTCACGGACGATGTAACTCTCTCCGTTACCAACACGCGGGACGGCATTATTCCCACCGGTGTCTGGTTGTCCTTCAAGGCGCTCGGCGCCCTTGGCGCTGCCTGCCTCGCCGGCATGTTCTACTTCTGGCGGCGGAAGCGGAAAACGGAAAAATTCCTGGCTAAAGTAAGGTCGGGAGAGTAGAAAGACGGCATGGTCTATACTGTTTGTTAAACATATAAGACTGTGTGGATTAAAGAAATTCAATGAGGATTTATGAGAATGGCGTCATACCGAAAGGTATGGCGCCTATTTTCGGTCAATACAAGAAATTCTTGCAAAACATATGCAAAGTCTCAGCGTGGCATAGTGTTAAAAGGGTATTTCCATCTGATGTGGATTTGGTATATACTAAAAAAGAAGATGGTTTACCGGGAGGAAAAGTGCCATGCACTATAGTGTGCTCATTATTGATGATGAAAAGGAGCTGTCGGAATATACCGCCCGCTATTTTAATATGTCCGGCGTTACGGCGGCCTACGTGCTGACAAAGGAGGATGCTCTCCGGTTTCTGTCGGAGAATACCTGCTCGCTGATCCTTCTGGATATCAATCTGGGAGAGGATTCCGGCTTTGAGCTTTGTCAGATGGTCCGGAGTACAATGAATATCCCCATCTTTTTTATCAGCGCCAGGTCCTCTGAGGATGATATGCTTCTCGCGCTTACGATCGGCGGGGATGATTACATCACGAAGCCCTATTCGCTTTCGGTGCTTCTGGCGAAGGTGAAGGCAGTGCTGAAGCGGTATGAGGCATCGCCTGCCGGGGCCGCGGCTGGAGCGTCGCATCTCGTGCCACTTGGCCATGCAACCATCGACCTTGCCAGGGCGGTGGTGATCCGTGACGGAAAGGAAACCGGTCTGAAGGCCATGGAATTCCGGCTGCTGGTTTACATGCTGAAGAATAAGAACCGGATCATCAAAAAGGATGAGTTCTTTGAAAAAATCTGGGAGACAGCATATGTGGGAGATGTAACGCTGAATGTGCATATCCGCCATCTCCGCGAGAAGATTGAAGACGACCCGGGCAATCCGGTTTACATAAAGACAGTGTGGGGGACGGGCTTCATTTTGGAGGATAAGACTTGAAGATACGGTTTTTACTGATATACATTATCCTGTTTCTCGGTGCGGGAGCTTTTCTCTCCCTGCGGATCGCCCGGAGCTCGGATGATGAAATGCCGGCTTATCCCACAGAGATCAACCGTCTGGTGATCCGCCTTGGAGAGGAGTGGGACAGTGTTTCCCGGAAGTCCGGGCAGAAGATTCAGACGGATGAACCCTTCGACTATGCCGTGATCGGCCGCGCAGGGAATCTGCTGATCTATACGAAGGAAGGGATATCCACATCCGTATCCGCGGCGACAACACATTTTGATGTGATCCGGGATATCGGTCAGGATGGCGAGCTTGTCGGTTGGCTTCTTGTGCATAACCCCTATTCTGAGCTGCAGAAAGAAAGGAACGGTCGCAGGGCCATGATGGTGGGGATGATGCTCCTTGTCATGCTTATCCTGTCTCTGGCTTACTTTTTGTATCTCCGGCGCAGGGTGGTAAAGCCCTTTGACAGGATGAAGGCATTTGCCGGCCGTGTGGCCGCAGGGGACCTGGATGCCCCGCTGGAAATGGACAGGGGGCACGTTTTCGGCGCGTTTACGGAGAGCTTTGATATCATGCGCGAGGAGCTGAAGGCCTCTCGGGAGAGAGAAGCGGAAGCGGTGAAGAGCAGAAAAGAGCTGGTTGCAGAGCTTTCACATGATATTAAAACGCCTGTCGCTTCGATTAAGGCCATGACGGATGTCATGTCCCTCACGGCAAGGGATGACGGCGAACGGGAGACCATTGCAGCCGTGAGCGCCAAGGCAGACCAGATCGACCGGTTGGTTTCCAATCTGTTTCATGCAACGCTGGAGGAGCTGGAACAGCTGGAGGTAAAGCCGGAGGAGCTGAGCAGCAGGGATATCCTGCGGATGGTGAAGGAGGCGGATTACCTGAAGAAGGTAGAGGAGACGGATATTGCGGATGCTGTGGTCCTGGCTGATCCGCTCAGGCTGAACCAGGTGATCGGAAACGTGATCTCTAATTCCTATAAATATGCCGGAACGGAGATCCGGATCGTCAGCCGCTTTGAAGAGGGCTGCGGGGAAAGTCCGGAAGAGCGCTTTATCCTGGAGATCAGTGACAGGGGCGGGGGCGTTCCCGGGCATGAGCTTGAGCTGATCACCCGGAAGTTTAAGCGCGGCTCAAACGCTGAGGGGAAGGACGGCTCCGGACTTGGACTCTATATTTCCGGCTATTTCATGGAAAAGATGGGCGGCTCCCTGGAGGTCATGAACCGGGATGGCGGCTTCCTCGTCCGGTTGAAGCTGAAGCTGTGCTGAACCGCTGCACCCAATTAAAAAACAATTAAAGAATTGACAAAGATTTAAAACAGAATAAACGTTATAGTTAAGCCATGCAGGGAAACCGGCATGGCTTTTTGATGATAAAAAAGAAACAGAAGCAGGAATAAGAGCAGGAACAGAAGCGAAAGGAAAAGATCATGGCGGAAAAAGAAGTGATCATTAAAACAGAAAAGCTGTCCAAAAGCTTTTCGGTTGGAGGAAAGCAGCAGCATGTGATCAAGAATCTGGATATGGAAATCTATAAGGGCGATTTTACGGTGATCATGGGCTCCTCCGGAGCAGGCAAATCCACGCTGCTCTACGCGCTTTCCGGAATGGACAGGCCTTCTCTGGGAAAAATAGAATACGCCGGGAAGGAGATCACGAAGATGAACGATGACCAGCTTGCGGTGTTCCGCAGAAAGCACTGCGGTTTCATCTTCCAGCAGATTCACCTGGTAGACAGCATGAGCGTTATGGATAATGCCATATCCACCGGAATGCTCACCGGACAGAAGCAGAAGCATTTGAAGAAAAAAGCGGAGGAGCTGTTTGAACGGGTGGGGATCACGAAGGATATGACCGGTAAGTTTCCCTCCCAGCTCTCCGGCGGCGAGGCACAACGGAGCGCAATGGTGCGGGCGGTGATCAATGATCCAGATGTGGTCTTTGCGGATGAGCCTACCGGCGCCCTTAACTCCAGCGGCGTAAAGGCGGTTCTGGACGTATTGACTGAGCTGA
The DNA here is from genome assembly GCA_002372545.1 of Lachnospiraceae bacterium UBA3732. Taxonomy (GTDB): domain Bacteria; phylum Bacillota; class Clostridia; order Lachnospirales; family Lachnospiraceae; genus Eubacterium_Q. The sequence continues at coordinate 24,096 of DFHD01000083.1, forward strand.
ACCGCGGCGGGCAGTCCGTGGTGATGGTCACCCACGATATCAAATCGGCCAGGAGAGCCAACCGCATCATTTATCTGCAGGATGGCGGCATAGTGGGCGAATGCGAGCCGGGAGAGTATATCAGCGGCGACAAGGCGCGTCATGAAAAGATCCGGAGCTTCCTCGAGGAGATGGGCTGGTAAGGAGAGAGCGATGAGAAAACTAGTCAAGGCGAATATCCGGAAAGACAGGGCAGTGTTCACAGTATTCCTGCTGATCCTTGTCCTTTCCACCATGCTTCTGCATACTGGGCTTCTGGTGAACCGGTATGACGAAATGTATGATAAAAAGAAAAACTCGAGGGGCATCGGGGATGCGGAGATGTATGCCTGCGGCGAGGAGGATGAGATCAGAAGCGTAATGGATGGCCTTTCCTTAGTGTCAGGCTATTATAGTGATATCATTCTGCGTCCGTATAAGGCAACCGTCCTTTCGTGCGAGGAAAAGGGCTGGGAAGACACCCGGTCGGATGTGGTGCTGCATTCGGCGGACGGAACGCACGCAGGGACTGTGAGATTCATGCAGAGGGATGATTCTCTTTCCGGCCGCAGGATCTATCTGAATCTGTATCTGGCATCCGCCTGTGATCTGGAGCTGGGTGACCGGATCACGGTTGATGTGGAATCCCTGTCAAAAGAAACCTATACGGTGGCGGGAATCTATGAGGATATACAGCAGGGCAATCCCTATGCCTGGTGCTCGCTCTGCCTGGATGACGCGTCCTTCCGTGAGCTTTGGGAAAAGGCAGCTTCTGAAAAGATGTCCGGATCCTTCATGAACCGGCTCAATCAGGTGGAGGTCGTTGCTTCCTTCGGAGATGAGATCAGCGGGGATGACGGTCTCCATTACGCGATGGAGGCGATGGAAAAAGCGGGAATCCCTGTTTTTGGATATACAATGGATCTGGCCAAGTCCGGATATGTCAGCATCACTAACATCCTGGCGGCATTCATGACGGTGTTTGCGCTGATCGCCATAGTGGTCACCTTTGTTATGATCGTCTTTACCATCAACAATAATATAGACCGGGACGTCCGGAATATCGGCGCACTCAGGGCGGTAGGCTTTACAAACCGTCAGGTCAGAACGGGGATGCTCCTTGAATATCTGGTGATCGGCTTCATCGGCGGACTTCTTGGGACGATCCTTTCCTATGTGGTCATGCCTGTGATCGATCAGTCGCTCTTTCGTCCCGTTACCGGCATGTTCTGGGAGGAGAACCTGTATTTAGGGAGCAGCCTGTCTGTGATCAGCGGGCTGATGCTTGCCATGACTCTTGTAGTGCTTTTTTCCACGCGCAAACTGCGGGATCTGCATCCGGCAACGGCTCTACGGTTCGGCCTGAAGGCGAACAGCTTCAAAAAGAATTATCTTCCTCTTGCCAAAACAAGAGGCAGGCTGAATATTCTTCTTGCTGCGAAGAGCATGCTGCAGAGCATGAGCCAGAACCTGATCGTCCTCGGTGTGGTGATCGTGGTTTCCATCATGACAATCTTTTCCGGAATTCTCTTCTACAATACGCGGGTGGATATCACCCGGTTCCAGCGGCTCATCAGCGGAGATGTACCGGATGGTATTCTGATGCTCAGCGTAACGGACGAAGAGGAGTGGAAGGCGAGCAGGGACAGGGTTTCTGAAATTCCGGGGATCACGGAGGCTTATGGATACAGCTCTCACAATATCAATGTTGAAGGCCGGGAAACCTTTGTGTTTTTTACGGATTCGCCGGAATATCTCGATTGCGGCGTCTATGAAGGGCAGATGTTCCGGGAGGAGAATGAGGCGGTGATCGGACGCCTTATGGCAGAGAAGCTTGGCGTGAAGATCGGAGATGAGGTTGAGGTTGAATGCGCAGGGCAAAAGGCCAGGTTTATCATCACGGGGCTCCAGCAGGCTGTAGTGAATATGGGAAACCGGCTGTTTATCAGCACGGAGGGGGCAAAGAGGCTCGGAATTCAGCCGGAATTCAGCGAGATCAGGATCCGTGTGGCGGATGCAAGCGGTAAGAAGGTGGACCGGGCGTTAGAAGAGGCAAGGGCAGCGCTCGGAGAAGTCTGCACGGGTGTAAATAATGAATACCGATATCAGAGAAGCAGTGAAAACCTGACGATGTTCGCAGCGCTCATGCTGATTCTTATGCTGATCCTGGTGAATGCGGCGATCATCTATCTTGTGATCAAGCTTCTTCTGAAAACGGTATTCATCAGGAGAGAAAAGGAGTTTGGAATAAAAAAGGCGGTGGGCTTCACCAGCCGCCAGCTCAGGCTTCAGCTGGCTCTCTCCCTTTTTCCTGTCTGCCTTCTGGCAGCGGCGCTGGGAGCGGTTCTCGGCTTCTTCCTGGTGAATCCACTGATTTCCCTTGTTCTTAGCGGATTTGGTATAGCCAGTGCGGATTTTATTGTGAAGCCGGTATTGATCCTGTTTACGATCCTTATTGTAGCGGCGGTCATTTTCCTGATGACGTATCTGATGTCCGGCAGAATGAAAAGAGTTTCGGCATATGAACTGATCCAGGAATGATGACCGGAAGGGTGTGTCTGTTTCAGAATGAAACTCGGCATATATAGAGAATGCGTTGACACAGACTGAAGGCTTTGTTATATTTTATTTGTAAGATCGAGCTTAATATGTAAGACAGAACTTGGAGAATGTACTTTTGTCTGCCGGTTTCCCCGAAAAGCCGTCGGGCAGGAGTACATTTTTTTGTTGCTTTTTGCAAGTTGATTTGTTATTATACATAAGAATCAAGAAGTAAGGAGGAGACCAATGAGAAAGATTTCTTGCAGATAATTTTACTAATGTGCAGTTTCAGCATAGGCATTTACCGTGGTAATAATACCGGTTGTTTTAATGTTTTTATGATGCTTTGACTGCGTGATGCAAGAAATAATTCAAAAGTGGTTTCCGATATAAGATATAGATTTGTCCGGTTAATTAGAAATCTCTATATCAGGTTTCTGGGCACATCTTCGAAGTGTATTATCACCGCAGGATTATTCCTTGCGGTGATATTTTTTTCGGAGGTGATGCTATGTCATTATTACAGGTTTCTGAACTTACATTCTGTTATGAAGGCAGTTTCGATAATATATTTGAAGATATGTCATTTTCAGTTGATACAGACTGGAAACTTGGATTTATAGGTAGAAATGGAAAAGGTAAGACAACACTCCTGAATCTCTTACTTGGTAAGTATAATTATGAAGGTAGTATAATAGCGGACAAGGTATTTGATTATTTTCCATATCAAGTATCTGAGTCAGAGCTGGATATGACGGTTGATGATCTGTCTGAAAGCTGGAAGCCGGGAGTCGAGAATTGGAGAATTATATGTGAGATAAATAGTCTTGGGGTAGATCCTGAGATTTTGTATCGCCCCATAAGGACTTTGAGTCACGGAGAAAGAACGAAAGCAATGCTGGCGGTTCTCTTCTCCGGCGAGAATGAATTTCTTCTTGTGGATGAACCTACAAATCATCTGGATAAGGATGGCAGGGAGATAGTTAAGAAGTATCTAAATACTAAAAAAGGATTTATCTTAGTATCTCATGACCGTGATCTCCTGGATGCAGTATGTGACCATATGTTAGTTCTTAATCGTGAGTCAGTTGAGGCTATGTCGGGCAACTTTTCCAGTTGGTGGGAGAATAAGCAGAGGGCTGATATAAATGCTATAGCTGAAAATGAAAAGCATATGAAGGAAATTAGCAAGCTTAAACTCGCCGCGGACAGAGCGGGCAGATGGGCTGACAAAAACGAGAATACCAAGATAGGATTTGATCCAATAAAAGAGCATGATAGAAATATTTCTACAAGAGCCTATATTGGAGCTAAGACGAAAAAGATGCAGTCTCGCGTCAAGAACTTTGAGAAAAGGATTGGACGGGAAATAGAAGATAAGGAAGGCCTTCTAAATGATATCGAAAAGGTGGATGATCTTAAACTGATTCCTCTTACGCATCATAAGAAATGTCTTGTGGAATGCAGAGACTTTTCACTCGGGTATAATGTTAATAATGAAACAAAAAATATACTGGAGGGAATAACATTTCAGCTTTTGCAAGGAGACATTCTTTTCCTGAATGGTGAAAATGGATGTGGAAAGTCGAGTCTTATCAAAGCTATATTAAATGATGTCAGTGGCAGGAATATAGAAGGTGGAGATAGCAGCGATTTATTACTAAGTAGTGATATATCCAATATGGTGACTGCAGGGAAGCTGGAGACTGCCAGTGGTCTGGTTGTCTCATACATTAATCAGAATACATCGCAGCTAAGAGGAAGTCTTAAGGAATATGCTAAGAAGCATGATCTGGATTATAGTATCTTCCTGACTCTTCTTCGTAAGCTTGATATGAGCAGAGTTCAATTTGAGAAGAATATGGAGGAATATTCAGAGGGGCAGAAGAAGAAAGTTCTTATAGCAGCAAGTCTGCTCAGGTCGGCTCATATCTATATATGGGATGAGCCAATGAATTATATAGATGTATTCTCCAGAATGCAGATAGAGGCATTGATAGAAAGCTTTAAACCAACCATGATAGTTGTTGAACATGATGCGCGTTTCAGAGAGAAACTTGCGACGAAGGTGATTGATTTATGAGTAGATGAGGAGTTATGATTTATATGCTATTTTTAAACTACATTGATATGGTAAAAGGTATAGATGACAAAGAACGCGGATAGGTGGTTTTTGGTTTTATAGAGGAGGAAAAAATATGATTATTAGAGATATAGATAAAGGAAAAGCTTTTGACTGGGGAAAAACCTCAAGGGATTATGCAAAGTATAGAGATATATACCCACAGGAGTTCTACGATTACATTCTAAATCTCGGACTTTGTAAGGATGGTCAGAAGGTCCTGGATATTGGAACAGGAACCGGCGTACTTCCAAGAAATATGTATAAGTACGGAGCGGATTGGGTTGGAACTGATATAGCTGAGAATCAGATTGAGCAGGCAAAAGTGCTTGCCGGGGAAGCGGGAATGAATATTGAGTTCTTTGCATCCAAAGCGGAAGATGTATCATTTCCAGAGGGAACATTTGATGTGATTACTGCATGTCAGTGTATCTGGTATCTGAAACATGAAGTGACTGCACCTCAGTTTGCGAAGATGCTAAAACCGGGCGGACATTTTCTGATTCTATATATGGGATGGCTTCCTTTTGAGGATGAGATAGCAGGGAGGAGTGAAGAAATTGTTTTGAAATATAATCCGACCTGGAATGGCTGTGGAGATACAGTTCATCCTGTATTGGTACCGGATGAATATTTGTCTGCATTTGAGCTTGTATCACAGAAGGAGTTCAGGGTTGATGTTCCATTCACGAGAGAGTCATGGCATGGCAGGATACGTGCGTGCAGAGGCGTAGGAGCTTCCCTGTCAGAAGCAGAACTTGCGGCCTGGGATAAGGAGCATATGCAGATGATGATGGAAAATGCACCGGAAAGTTTTATGGTGAAGCATTATGTATCAATCGCAGATTTAAAGGTGAAAAAACAGTAATTCATCCCAGGGACACTTATCATAATAACTAAATGACAGGACGGGCGCCTTGTACAAGAGCGGCTCACCGCAGATGAGGCTGAGGCATCGGATCCTGTGAAGCGCTTGTGAGAACTGGCAGAAGACCGGGGGAGTATGGAAGAAAACCGACGCAGCGCCTGAGAGAACTGACATGACCCGGAAAACAGGTAAGATGGTGCGCGACATCAGAAAGGATACAGAGGTATGCTGTATAAGAATTATATTTTTGATCTATATGGAACACTGGTGGATATAGAAACGGATGAATATGGTCTCCCGCTCTGGAAGAAGCTGGCAAAGCTGTATGCCTGTTACGGAGCTGTCTATAAGCCCAAGAAACTGAGAAAGGCCTTTATTCGTCTGGACCGTGAGGAAAGGGATAAGATCCGGGAACGTACAGGTACTCCATACCCGGAAAACAGATTGGAAATCGTGTTTTACCGGCTGCTGAAGGAGGCGCCGGAAGGCAGGGTTCGTCTGCCCGGAAAGGAAGGAAAGGCTGCCTGGGCAGAGTTTATGGCTAACAGCTTCCGAGTGCTGTCCCGGAAAAAAATGGAGCTCTTTCCGGGAACGATAAAAAAGCTGAACGAGCTGAGAGAGGCGGGCTGTAAGGTGTTTCTGCTTTCCAATTGCCAGGCGGTATTTACACGGCCGGAGATTGCCCAGCTCGGTCTGGAGCCGTGTTTTGACAGGATGTATCTTTCCTCTGATTTCGGCATGATGAAGCCGGATCCGGATTTTCTCGAGACGCTGATCCGGGAGGAGGGACTGGCAAAGGCGGAGACGGTCATGGTGGGCAATGAGGAGAGGAGCGATATGCAGATCGCCGCTTCCTGCGGTGTGGATGGACTGCTTCTTGTTCCTGGACTGCCGAAAAAAGAACGTAAAAAAATGGTGCAGGAACGTCTTGCTGCCGGAAAACCGGCGGCGGAGAGGATAGTCGATCTTCTATAAAGCGGATGGAATTCCGTTTAGTGCTGTTCGAATCAGGAGCAGGGGAGTTTTCCTCTGCTCTTTTTTTATATTTCTGCTGAACAGGATAGTAGAGTTTTTCTATGTTCATATATTGACATACAGTAAGATATATGATAATCTAAAATAGTACAGATATAAATAGATAATTATATTAAAATATATGCAATTATAATACATATAGGAAATTATATATATTACAGATAAAGTATTGAATTGCATAGAATAATATTAAGATATATATAATGGTAGAATAATATATAAGATAGTATTATAATATAAACAATAATATCAGATTACAATAAATTTTAGTGCAATTTGTATAAATATACATAATTGCATGTAAATTACTTGACAAATATGTGATAATAATATAATATAGACATGTACATATTATTACATATGCATATATATAAATGCATAAATGGAAAAGAATTCGTTAAAGGCAGACAAAACAGCAATTTCTTTGTGAAAAGCCGGGGGTAGCGAATCAGGAGGGTATGCAAAATTGAACAAAGGAATTGCGCTTAAGGTACTGGGAAGGGGCTTCTACAGAGGAAACGATATTGTGAGCCTCCATCGGAAAAAGCTAAAAGAGAAGAAGAGGGTATATTATTCCACAAGCATCCGGATTAATGAGAAGATGGCTCCCATGATTGAGGAGCTGCTTCTCTTTAATATCGAGGAGGACTTCTTTTACAGCTGCCATGTTGTGTCGGCAGAGGTGAAAAGGGAGAAGTGGATACCGGAGAATGCGGAAAGCTATTCTCCCGAACCATTTAAGACTGTTCCGGAAAGAGCATGGTTCCTGCTGGATGATATCCGGGAGATTAAGAACTTCGACGTGTTTAAGGAACTGATCACCAATACCAGGTCGGAAGCGCTTTTGCCGGCATTGCAGAATTCCGGCAGAGCCAATGCTATTTATTTCAGAAACAGACACCTGATCGAAAACATGGAAGTCTGAAATCTGCGGAGTGAGGCAGGTTATTCATCTAACTGAGAAACAAACTGTGTCGAAATTTTTTGAGTAGTGATTTGGAATTCACTGTATCAGATAAACGGGGGAGGGTAATTCGTTGAATTCTACATACAGAAGATACCTGGAAGTCTACAGGAATGCGGTAAGAAGAAATCCAAACAACATGTTTTTAAAGAGCCAGAAGGGAAAGCGGGCGATCGCCACGGATCTTATCCGGGAGGAGGTCGGCAATCTGGTGGATATGGAATATACGATTTCTTCTGTCAGGTCACGCATTGAGGGATCGGACTATGAGTATGATCTTCTGGTGGTGAGAAAGGACGCTGTTCCTTCCTTTGGTAAAACCTACAGACCTGAGGATGTTGCGGCCGTGATCGAATGTAAGGCGAATGGCATGGATGATCCGGAAAAGGACAGCAGCAGCATTGCCATGGCGGCGAATGCGGCACATGAGCTGAATCCGGAAATCCGCTTTGGCTACATTACCATGAACGGCAAGGTGCCGGAACAGACCGGGACGAACAGCGCAAGGAGTACAATGGGTCTTTGGGAACTTACCAGGACATATCTGAAAAAAAAGCTGAATATGAGCAGCGTGATCTATGCTGTGACTCTTGCGCAGGGTAAGGATATGCTGGACGATGGTTCGGATGCAGAGTTCCATGCCTTCGTGAATGCCCTTACGCCGGCGAATGGATGAAAGTCGTAAGTCGTCAGCACCGGCTGACGGATGAAAGTCGTAAGTCGTCAACATCGGCTGATTAAATTAAGTGGAAGGGAGAGGGAAAGGCTATCATTTGAGGGATAACCTCATGGCCTTGCCCACATAAAGAATATGGATTATGAAAAGACCGCAGAGCGTGCGGTGGAACTGAAGCATAGCGGTTATAACTGCTGCCAGGCGGTAACGGCAGCTCTGGCTGAAGAGGCCGGACTTCCGGAGGAAACACTGAAGCAGCTTGCGGCGGGCTTTTGTGTCGGCATGGGAAATATGGAGGCGACCTGCGGCGCGCTTGTCGGAGCGGGCTTGGTTGCCGGTCTTAGGACAAAAGGTCAGGGTACTCTCCGGTATACCCGCCAGCTGATCGAAGGCTTTAAGGAAAAGAGCGGAGCGACGACCTGCAGGGACTTAAAGGGTGTGGATACGGGCGAAATACTCTGTCCATGCGATGACTGCGTCAGAAACGCCATCCGTGCTTACGGAGAGGTTATGAACGAACTGTAGCTATTCTGTAGTCTGGATATATGCAGAATATGTTTCGTGAACGTTTGCATTTTAAATGCCCCTTTGACCCTGTATCATATAATAGTGTGTGTATTATAATGTGTGTTACCTGCGGAGAGGCTTCGGGGGAAGGACCGATCCGCAGAAAGAAAGGATGTATCCAGCTAAGATACATCCTTTTTCTTTTTGAAAAAAGTAACTCTCACATGCCTTGCGGAGGAAGGCTGTTTCGAAAATACAATATCCGTCTCTGTCCGTTAATAGAGGGTTTGTTGCTCTTTTGTTGCTATCATATGATATAATGATCTTGATAAGCAGGTGCTTATCATACGGGAAGAGTTAAATGATCCGGACATGATCAAATAAACAGAAAGGAAGTAAACAGGAAATGGGTGTGACAGAGGACTTAAGAACACTGAAGTTAAGAAAGGATTACAAGGCAGTTGTTGACCTGATGTATAATACGAAGGATGCCGAGGCGGTCGACGGATTTATCCGCGACCTGACACGTCCTGTAGATGTGAATGGGGTAAAGCGGCTGTCAAACATGGATCTGGAGGATCTTGTAGGCATCTGGAAAGAGATGAATAAGATGAACTGCCAGATCATTCTCGAAAAGGGCCGAAGTATTGATGAGTGGGAACAGAAGATCATCCGCGGCGAAGTAGAGGGAGCAGAGCTGATCGTTGAGGATCCCAAGCTGAGAAGACAGGTTGCCCATGACATCGTGATCGTTCGAGAAGGCGATATGATCAATGCTGCTTTCAACTTCACCGGTCTGATCAAAAGAGAGACCATGAATGTGAAGATCGGAGGCCAGTCTGTTCAGGAGTATCTGGAGTCCATGGTCCATGGGATCATAAACGAATTTGCTGCGCAGAACGGAATGAACAGCGCTGAATATATGGATTACCAGAACGAAGCAGGTGATCTGAATACCAAGGAGAACAGTATTGATTTTAAGGTGAAGAGCGGCGAGCTGAAGCCCGGTGAGATGCTCTTTGGACAGCTCCCGGCTGAGATCATGAGGATCCGGAACTGTAAAACAGAGGAGGATCTGGTCGCTTATGAAAAGAGTGTCGAGGATACGGTAAAGAAAAAAGAAAAGTTCCTGAAGGAGATGACGGACAGTGTCGAGAAGGCAAAGACCCTTCTGGCTGAATATACGAAGCTTGCAGATGAAGATCTGGAAACGGACTATGATGATGTTCTGGTAGCGCTTGAAGCATATACGCATCTGGGGAAGGACTATCGGTACATCAACAAGGATATAGGACTGGATATGATCACTAAGGGCATTGACAGCATGAATTCGAGCAAGGCCATCAGTGATATCGAGGAGACATTAAAGGATATTCCCGGCGCGGATAGTTTGAAGGCTTTTGTTAAAGAAGTAAAGGAAGGCCCCCTTAATTCCGGCATTAAGAACCCATCCACCAAGGCGGAGAAGAAGATCCTCCGGATGATCAATGTTGAGAGACGAAGAAGAAAGATGGAGAATGATGATTTTAATTATCGTGTGAACGATATTTTGGAAAATCATAAGTCGCCGTTTAATCTCCAGAATTTCTACAATTTTGTTACTTTCCTCCAGAATATTAAGGATTTCTATCCGGAAAAGGCGGATGTAATAGATGACCTCGCCGGCAGGATGGCCGACAAAATGGTTGAGCTTCAGTCAAACCCAAATAAGAAGACGGTGAAAAATGCTTTTGGTTCAACTGAAAACGTTGATTTTATCATTGATGAGAAGGATAAGAGAGATATCGTGGGGCTTATCGTAGAGACGGATAAGCTCATGAAAAGCTTAAAGGGATATGAGGAAAACTCAGTTCCGGACAGGATCCTGAAGGAATTCGACAGACAGCTTAAGCTGTACTGCTCTGAGGATCATGAATTGCTGTTAAAAAGCGATTCCTATTTCACAGATGGCTTTACTTCTACGTTTTTGACATTCCCGCTGCCTACCTTTGCTACAGGAAAGAAGGATAAGGGTAATCTTCCGAAATTCAAGGAAGATATGAAGCGGTATGAAGCAATGTTGAAGCGGATCCCCTTCCTGGATCAGCTCGAAGCACGTTCGAATTTTGCCGTCAACACGCTTCTTCCCTTTGAGAAGAATAGAGCGGGCGGCAGTGTCAGCGAACAGGATGTGGAAAGCTTTAACCGGAAGTATCAGGCATATCTGGCACAGGAAAAGAAGTATTTTGATACCATCAAGTCCATTTCCGATAAAGATAAGGATATTGTGGAAAACAGTGTATTTGTCAAGAATACTGTTAAACAGGGATTTGTTGGAAACTGGCAGGAGGCAAGGTTTGCCGATGCGGTCCTGGAAAGAAATGCGTTTTTCCGGACAATGATATCCAAGGGCTGGCCGGTAAGTGATGTGAATCTTCTGTATGATGTTAAGCGCGTCATGAAAAATATGGAGCAGGCGAAGAATAATACCTTTTTCTCTGAGGAGGAAAGAGCCAGGATCGCAGAGCTGGAAATAAAGGCAAATGAAGCCTTTAGTAAGGCGGAGGCGTCCTATGCTCACTCCCCTGAGGTCAGAAAAGAATTGCTGGAAGGTCTTCGCGAACCGGTAATGGCGTTTGTTGATCTGAAATATGAGAATGAAATCGAACGGAGAAAGAATCTGCCGACGGATGAGATCAAGGTGCTTGGAAAGGACAGTATTTCAGAACTCTTTGACCATGCATTTGCAAGGGAATTAAATGATTTCGAAGTAGGAAACAGCCCGGTCGCTCTGGAGATGGAGAATGGTGCACCGAAGGCGTACGGCTTTGATTGGAATACGATCAGAAATGCAGTCGATCAGATGGTTGAAGATCTGGAAGCGGTCGATCCCAGCTGGATGAGATCGTCAGAGAAATTCCGAGATATGAAAACAGCTCTTCTTGATCTGCAGAAGTATACGCGGAACCCGTATTTCGGTCTGATGCATGATGATCCGCTGCAGGAACATGAAGTGTCCATGAGGGAGTTTGAGAAAAGGCTTGCTGAAGTAAGAAAGTACAATGAGGCTTATCTGAATTATAAGGGAGAGCAGTTTGAAAAGGATGCCGGCAGACGTGATTCATCCAGAAAACAGAAGCGTGAGCAGCCGCGTATCCGGATGGCGCTGAAGATGCACAGCGCACTCAGCTTCATGGAAACGAAGGCGGGAGAGATCGTCAATCAGGAGATTTCTCTCGATCCGAGGACAATCGAAGGTAAGAATCGTGCAAAAGAGATCATGAAGGATGTCCGGAAGATCATTGATGGCAGACTGGCAGAAGAGGAAAAGAAGCTGGCTGACCCGAAGATCAGTAAGTCGGATTATCTTCGCTCGATCTGCACATGCCTTGCTTTGTACCAGACGTCCAAGCCTTCCTTCTTTGAGAAAATATTTGATAGTAGTAAAAACCTGGATGAGTATAAGAATACCGTTGAAGGTATTGCCAAAATGAAGTACTCCGATAAAGAACTGAAGGCTGTCGGTTCCGTATACGGCATCGAAAGGGTAATGCGGAGTGAGGAAAAGAATTTCGGCCAGCCCGGACATAAGCGTCTGACGGTGGAAGAGATCAAGAAGGTCTATGACAAGACGCTTAAGAGTACGATGAACCATAAAACAGCTGAGCAGAAGATACGGGAAAATCTGCATAAGGAGCATATGAAGCATCAGCAGAATGAACGAGAATACAGAAATAAACTCGTGTCTCAGCCGAAAAAGTAGCAATAAGATGATCGGGACAGGAATAGCCTGTCCCGCAGTGAAATTCCCACTGTATCGGTGGGAATTTTTTTGTGGTAAGTATGTTATAATCAGAATCAGTTGAAGTGCATTTCATTTACGAGGCGTAGATTTATGGATCAAAAGAAGACAACGGATCTGGAAAAAATACTGGAGAATGTAAAAACGGATCAGTTTGAAGACTTTCAAAAGACTTACCGGAGTGAAATGATCGAGTCGGGAGATTCCTTTGTGGTTTATTTTCGGGAGGTCCTGCAGGAAAAGCATCTGACCCAGCAGACTGTATTCATCCGGGCGGACGTGCCGGAACGCTATGGTTATAAGCTTCTTTCCGGAGAAAAGCGCACACGGCAGCGGGATGTTATCCTTCGGCTTCTTTATGCGGCCGATTTTACTCTGGATGAGACCCAGAAGTTTCTTCGGATGTATGAACTCCCGGAGCTTTACGCGAAGATTCCCCGGGATGCTCTTCTGATGATCATATTTCGTGAGCATACGCGCAATATTCTGGAGATCAATGAACTGCTGAAGGGAAAGGGGTTCGATCCTCTCCGCACCAGCGGTGTCCAGGACTAAATATCCCGGATTTTCGAAAGGTTTCCGCCTGACCTACCAGCTGTTTTCATGTCGGGAAATGTCCTCCGGTACAAAATCCCGTGTGATCATAACAGACAGGATGGGGGTAGAATAAAGAAAAAGGAGATGTACTACAGATGAAAAAAGGATTGAAATGGGTGATCATCAGTGTTCTTGGTATCGGTATAGTTGGTGCCGCCCTGGGGAAGGGAAAGGATAAGGATGAGGAAACAACAAAACAGATTGTGACGGAAGGAAACTCAGCTCACGGAACAGTAACGGAATCAAGCACCGAGAAGCAGACGGAAAAGGCCGTGAATGCGCAGGCTGTCTCCATTGATGAACAGGTTTTACTGGATTGGAACGGAGTAAAGGTTACAGCAACGGGATACAGTAAGGATAAAATCTGGGGGGATGGGATCGATGTTCTTGTAGAGAATGATTCAGATCAGACAGTGACCATTGGGCTGAATGCGTTGATCGTAAATGATTATATGGTATTTGATCTCTTCTCCTGTGAGGTAGCTGCAGGAAAGAAGGCAAATGATACTATTCATTTGTTTGACAATGGACTCGAGGCGGCGGGGATAGAAACAGTTGGAAAGGTTGAACTGTATTTCCATGTTTATGATGGTGATTGGAAAAAGCTGTATGACAGCGAAGTTGTAGAAATTCATACATCGGCGTATTCTTCCATGGATTCCGGAAGCTATACAGGTGGAACCGAGCTTTACAATGAGGGTGGTATTCGTATCATAGGCAAAGCGGTAGATGAAGACAGTATTTTTGGCAAAGCGATTGTTTTTTATATAGAAAATAATTCAGGCAGAAATATCGGGGTTACAGCAGATGAATTATCGATCAACGGGTTTATGATGACGCCTTATTTTTCGTCCACAGTATATGATGGGAAAAAGGCCATCGATGACTTGACGCTTCTCTCCAGTGAACTGGAGAAAAACAATATCACTTCCGTGGATGATGTAGAGCTGAAATTCCACATTTATGATAATGATTCGTATGAATCCATTACGGATTCTGAGACGATCAAATTTCAAACAAAATAAAGCCGGTCTCTGCTATTATTTTCAATTTACAATATCGTTTCCTTTCCTCTTTCGTTTATTTTTATAGAACATATCTGTGTTTTTATGATAGAATGAGTATATCAGCTATACTGCGGATTAAATTGCTTTTTTGTATTCAGATATGCTGTTTAAATATATAGTTCGAGAGGCGGGATGAAGGGTTGATCGAAATACCGGACCGGATAAAAACTGAATACGACGTGATCGGCCCGATGGAAGATAGAGAAAACGTGATCTGTCTAAAAAAGAAGGATAGTGAAAAATGCTTTATCTTAAAGATGTTTCCCGGTGAGATGGGAAAACTGTTGAACGAGCTGCGGCGCCTTTCCCCGGCTGGTGTTCCGGTGATCCGGAAGATCATTACAGAGTATGCGGATCAGAAAAACGGAACAAAAGGTCTTCTGTATGTCATCGAGGATGAAGTAGATGGCGATCGGTTGGACAGGTATATTGTTAAACACCGGAACGAGCTGAATGAGGCATGGGTGTATCATTTTTTGAATCATGTGACGTCAATCCTGACTGTCCTTCATACAGCCTCACCGCCGCTGATCCATAGAGACATCAAGCCGGAGAATATCATGATCGGTGAGCACGGTGAGGTTTGGCTGCTGGACTTTAATATTTCCCGGTTCTATGAAAATAAGGCGGCCGGTGATCGCACCAACCGGGATACGTGGATCATGGGCACGGCCGGGTATGCCGCGCCGGAACAGTATGGCTTCATGGAAAGCGACGCCAGGTCGGATATATACAGTCTGGGGGCGACTCTCAAATATATTTTGGATCAGACCGGAATAGAAAGCACAGAGCTTTATTCTGTGGCGGAGAAGTGCAGGCAGTTTAATCCGGCGGAAAGATATCAAAGCGTGGCAGAGCTCCGTAAGGCACTTGGTCGAAGGGTTTCCGCACCGGTTCCCGAGGATGAAACAAAGCCGGAGATCTGGCCGGATAAGGGGCTTTTTGTGGGATGTAACGGCGGCGGAATGTATGGCAACAGGTATTATTCCTTTCTTCCGCCGGGTTTCAGGAGAGGATCGCTATGGCGTATGTTCTTTGCGTTTTTTGTCTATTATCTCCTGATCTATGCCGTGATCCATTATGAGCCGAATATGAAGGAGATGCCGGTAAAATATCAGAACATGGATCTTTGGCTGAACAGGATCGGCCTTTCCATTACGATCGTCATTGGTGTACTGTTTGATTGTAATTACAGAAATATCTGGAATATATATCCGATGCTTCGAGACAGCTCAAAGGAAAAGCGGATCCTGCAGATCCTGCTGATCGATCTGGCTGTGTTTATTCTTCTTGTGACCATTGTTGCTTCTGTTGAGTCAGTATGGAAGAAGTAAAGGAGGAAGAAGCTGACAAAGCTATGGGTATGAGCCTGATGCTCCGATGAATCGTTTCCCGCTATGCTTTACGTTTATTGATGGAAAATGCAGACAGGGAGGAGGCTGCGACAGGGTGGATGAACGGAAAAATCGAAAATATACTTGGCTTTGGGTGATCGGCTGGATCGTGGTCTTTCCCATACCCCTGTCTCTTTGGCTGAGGGATAAGAATAAGATCCCAATGTTCATCCGGCTGGCTATCGTCACCTTTGCGGCGCTCTTTTATGTGGCCTTTGCCAGGGCGTATGTGAAAGTGCGTAAGGAGCAGCGGGACCGGGATACTGTCCGGGTGTCCAACGAGGCGGAGCCGGATACAGGCCGGGAAGCCGGACAGGAGGAAGAGCAAAACCCTGTACAGAGTAAGGCGCCGGAGGATGGTCAGAGTTCGGGCCGGGAAACGGGGCAGAAGACTGAACAGGATGCGGAACAAAGTGAAACGCAGGAGAAAACGCAGGGCTATACAACAAAGGAGACGGAAGAGAAAAAAACGGATGCGGCATCAGATCAAGAGGAAACCCGTAAGACGGTGGACGGGGATGCGCTCCGGAATCTGCTTCAGCGTGCTTCGGGTTTTACTCCGGAGGAACTGATAAATGGGACTGCCTATGCCGGAGAACCGTCTGTACAGGTAAATGGCGGTGAGCCGTTATTCTGCGCTGAATGGGAAGATTTCACAGGCTTCGGTTCAGCTTTTTCAGATGCCGGTGAGATCCAGGCAGGCTATGTTCTTTCGGAGCTGGACCGGCTGGGAAGATGTGGCCCTGCGGCTGCGGTGCTCGGACCGGAGCTCATGCCAAAGGAAGAGCGGGGACAGATCGGAGATATCCGGCCAAGCGGCTGGCATACAGTGAAATATGATTTTCTGGAGGATCTTTATCTTTATAACCGGTGTCACCTTCTGAGCTATCAGCTGACGGGGCTGAATGCGGAGGAGAGAAATCTGATTACGGGCACCAGGTATCTGAATGTTCAGGGGATGGAGCCGTATGAAAGTCAGGTCGCTGACTATGTAAATCGGACGGGCCATCACATCTTATACCGGGTCACACCGGTTTATCTTGGAGAGAACCTTGTGGCTGACGGTGTTTTGATGGAGGCGCTTTCTCTTGAAGATGGGGGAAAGGGGCTGAAATTTGCTGTATATTGCTTTAATGTGCAGCCCGGTGTGGTGATCGAGTATGCTACCGGAGAAAGCTGGCCGGCCAACGTGAATACGGCGGATCAGAATGAACAGAACGTTTCCGTTGATGCGATGGAGACGGAAGATGATCCTGCTGATCCAAATGAACCGGAAAGTGAGAAAACGTATATTCTGAATACCAACACCCATAAATTTCATAGGCCGACCTGCGGAAGCGTGTCGGATATGAAGGAAAAGAATAAGAGGGAATATACCGGAACGAGAGATGAGGTCATCAGCATGGGCTACGTTCCATGCAAACGGTGCGATCCTTAAGAAAAGGGGTATATGCCAAAATAATAGTAAACCAAAAGCAGCGGAGGGGCTGTCGCACTAAATGATTAGTGCGACAGCCCCTTTTTCTTTTTGAAAAAAGTAACTCTCACATGCCTTGCGGAGGAAGGCTGCTTCGAAAATACAATATCCGTCTCTGTCCGGGGAAAAAAAATTTGCCACACGAACAAATGTTTGATATAATGCATTTATGCGGCTGAATGATGGAATCAAATCCATTTTGAGGAATAAAACAAGTCTGATCTGTTATTGGAACTGAATGAGGAATAAAACATGTCTGATCTGTTATTGGAACTGAATGAAGAGCAAAGAGAGGCGGTAACCTCCACAGAGGGATATGTCCGTGTTTTGGCCGGGGCGGGCAGCGGAAAGACGAGGGCATTATCCCACCGGTTTGCCTATCTTGTGCAGGAGCTTGGCATTATGCCCGGGCATATTCTTTGCGTGACCTTTACCAATAAAGCGGCTAATGAGATGCGGCATAGGATCCATGGGCTGACGGGGGACAGGGATACCGGCTATGTGAATACCTTTCACGGCTTCTGCGTTTCTGTTCTGCAGGAGGATGGCTTTGCTGTTCAGTACCCCAAAAGCTTTCTGGTGCTGGATAATGCGGATATCGATGATATGCTGAAGATCATCTACGAGGAAAGAAATCTGACTCTCCGGGATATGACCTTTCAGAACGCTAGAGATATGTTTGAGATGATCAAGCTTCGCGAGCGGCCGGATTATTACCGGGATCTGATCGATCTTTCACTGGATAATCTGAAGGAAAAATACGAGCAGGCAGATACGGTAAAGGATATTCTGTTTTATGGTTACCTCTATCAGGAAAAGAAGTGCTTTGGGCTGGATTACAATGATCTCATTCTGTTTACGCTGCATATTTTCCGGGAAAATCCGGAGATCCGGCTGAAATGGCAGAAGAGGCTGGAATATATTATGGTGGATGAATATCAGGATATCGACCCGCCCCAGCAGGAGCTGATGGAGGTCCTGCAGGATTATCATCATAATCTTTTTGTGGTGGGAGACCCGGACCAGACCATCTATTCCTGGCGAGGGGCAGACGGGGACTACCTGATGGATTTTGACCAGGTCTTTCCGGGGACGAAAACGATTTATATGATGAAGAATTACCGTTCAACGCCGGAGATCCTCCGGGCGGTAAATTCTCTGATCGATAAAAACGGTCACAGAATAAAGAAGGAGCTGCTCCCGGTAAGAAAGTCCGGAAAGCCGGTGGTCTGTCATCTGGCGAAAAATGCGGCGGAGGAAGCAGACTGGATCACGGGTGAGATCCTGGCGCTTCATGGAATGGGGGTGCCTTACAGCGATATGGCTGTCCTTTATCGTGCCCATTATGTAACCCGGACTCTGGAGCAGGCGCTGATGCATGATCCGGCCACTGGACTTCCCATTCCCTACATGATCTACTCCGGCGTTCCTTTTTACGGGAGGATGGAGATCAAGGATGCTCTCAGTTATCTCAGGATGATCATTTTCCGGGACGACCTTTCCTTCCGGCGGATCGCCAACGTGCCGAAGCGGAATCTGGGAAAGAGGCGGATGGAATTCCTGGAGCGTTATGCGGGGGAGAATGGCTGCAGCCTGTATATGGCGCTCTATGAAAATCTGGAGCATGAGCTGTTCCGCGGTACAAAGGGGAAAGAATTTGTTGACCTGATCGAACGCTTTGCGGCGGAATCGGAAAAGCGGACGGTTTCCGAAACCTTTTCCCGGCTTCTGGATGAAAGCGGTTACGAGAAAATGCTTCGCACCGAGGGCGCGCAGGACCGTCTGGATAATCTTGCGGAGCTGAAGCAGTCCATTCTGGAATTCGAAACGACCTGCGGAGAGGAGGCCAGGCTGGAGGATTATCTCCGTTCTGTGGCACTCTTTTCCAATGCAGATGCGGATGCGGGGCAGGAGGACAGGGTCAGGCTGATGACGGTGCATGCGGCGAAGGGACTGGAGTTCCCTTACGTTTTTCTCTGCGGACTGAATGAGGGGATCTTTCCGTCCAGGAAGATCAAATCTCTGGAGGAGATGGAAGAGGAAAGAAGGCTTTCCTTTGTGGCGATGACCAGGGCGGAGGATCAGTTATTTCTTTCCGCTGCAGGAGGAAATGGTTTTGACGGGATTCCCCGTTATCCCTCCCGTTTTATCATGGATATTGATGAGGAGCTGCTTACCTTTACGGAGACGCCGGATCCGGTTTATATGAGCGTGACCAGAAAATATATTGAGAATGAGAGTATCTTTCTAAAGCCGGCAGAGGAACGGAATCTTCCGGAGCCGGGACAGCGGGTGGAGCATCCCGTATTCGGCCCGGGAACCGTTTTGGAGCTGCATTTAAAGGAACGCTGCTGTCTGATCCTGTTTGACGGAATGAAGACGCCGAGAGAGATCGGCTTCCAGATCCGGCTGAAAGAGCTTTGATCCGGTTGAAATTTTATGTAGGAAACTGCAGAAAAAAGTGGTAGAATACGAAAGGTATTTTTATCAGCGTTGATGATCTGACTGATATGGGAGGCTGTATGAAGATCGAAAGCATGGAGGAAGCCGTCCGGCTTGCCTTGGCAGGCGTGGAGGAAGGTTACCGGTATTTATACGAAAATACGTCTCAGGATATCTATAACTATCTTTATATGCAGTCCGGAAGGGACAGGGATAAAGCAGATTCCTTGATCCGGAAGGTCTATGAACGGGCATGGGAACAGCTGCCGAAGCTGAATATCCCTGCTGAGTTTCCATTATGGATCCGTGACATTGCGGAGAATATGGCGAAGGAAGGAAGAACCATGCCGGTTCCGCCCATCGGAGCTGATCTGAATGGACCGGGCTCCGGATTGGTGGGAAATATGAATGCTGCGCCGAGGCCGGTTTCGAGATCGAGTGTATCACCCAATGTGGGGCATCAGGGTGGTCAGGTCAATATGGCTCATCATTCCGAGGAAATGCAGGGAGCGGTGAGCCCCGGTAATGGTCCGCAGACCGGAGCCGGAAGAGGTCCCGGACCGCAAACCGGAGGAAGCGGCGGCTCCGGACCCAAGACCGGTGGCGGAAGCGGCTCCGGCCCATCCGGTGCTGGCCATGAGTCGGGGAAACGGCTGGCCGAACAGGCGGCAAAGAAAACCGCAAAACGGTCGTTTTTCAGTACGGCTGCCGGAAAGACGGCTGTTGCGGTCGTTACCACGGCGGTGATCTCCACGGCGGGCGTGATCACCTATAATAAAGTAAAAAAGGATGATCAAAACACGTCCGGGGGAACGGAGACCGCAACCGTTTCATCAACAACAGAGCCGGGGGAAGAAGCTGATACGACGTCGGGCGTAACGCCCGGTACGGAATCAGCGGATATTTCCAATGAAGCGGCCTTTGGCAAGAGCAGCGGCGCGTATCTGCTTTCTCATTCCACAGTGACACAGGATGGAAATACAGTTGAGCGATATTATTCATACGATCCCGGACAGAAGCAGATGACGGCAGAAGATTCGCCGGCATATCTCATGTATTCCGCACCGGTAAACCCCAATGAGGTTATTATGCCGTATTATTCCGGCTATTATACAGGCTATCATCCGGCGGCATTTACGTACCTTTCCGGCGGGTTGAAGCATCCTTCCGATCAGACGCAGTTTGTTGCTTTCCATAACCAGGATACCGGTGAGGTCATCTATGATGATCTTTACACAGATCAGGAGTTTTTTAGCGGGAACGGCATTATCGAGACCTATGATGAAGAAGGAAGGCCGCTTTTCAGCGGTTTAGTTACCCTTGATGAAGAGGAAAGGGATCTGGGGCTGACAGTATTAGAGTTCTTTCAATATGATGCGGGGGGAAAGATTTCCGCCGCCGGAGGTCTGAATCAGTGTTTCCGCTACGCTTTTACGGAAACAGGTGATGGATACGGCATAGATGTATATACACAATCGGCTGGCAGCGGGGGCGAAAGCTATACACTGAACTACCACGGGAATCAAAAAACGCTGAATATGGCAGATAAGGGTTCGGCTCCGGGACATATTGATGTGCATATGGCCGGCGGCAGAGTCATGTCAGCAGATGGGACGATCTATAATGTTTCGGATCATGGTGGACAGTATACCGACACATTCTCTATCCGTTTTACCTACAGTGATACCGGAATGACGGTTGAGGAAACCCGGCAGAGATCGGGAACCGACTATGACGGAAGTAACGTAAATACCGGTTATTCCGCAACCCGGGAGTACATTCTTCTGGGAACGGACAGCACTGCGGGGTATGATACGAAGGATCCTTCCTCTGAAGAGCAGAAACCGGAAGAGAAAAACGGAACAGAAGGGAAGGGACTGGAACAGAACGAAACCGGTGAGATCCAGCCCGGAGAAATGCATCCTGTTGATCTATCGGGTGTGCCGAGCAGTGATCTTTTAACCGAGTTTTTAACCTGGTTTGATGTGTACAGTTACCGGAACAGCTATGACTGCAAAAATCCGGGTGCTTCGGAGAATATCCTTTCCAGTGTTCTGGGATTGGGCTCCTGTATCAACTGGGAAAGATATCCGGTGGATCATAGCGGATATGAAAGCTCTCATGATCCGGAGGGGAGATATGCGCAGTCACAGACGGCAGATGAAAATGGTGTCAAATGGATCATGTCGAATATCCTTCATGTTTCCGATGGGGATTATGAAAACATGAAGGAAGACTATCTGCGTACACATGAAGCTTATCTGAAGGATGGATATTATTATTGGCGATTTGAGGGATATGGCTGGGAAAATGCGACGCCGCAGATCAAAGAAGTACAGACCGACGGAAGGTATTATACGATCAGATACAGCATGCTTTCTCCAGAGGGAGACGGAGAGTACGGGAACTATACGGCTGTTATGGAGCTGAAGGAAATTGACGGTGTGAAGTATTGGTCGATCTACTCCCTGAAATCCGAATAAAAGGTTGAACAAAAAAAGAACAAAAGATAATAAAAGAAAACAGAACAGGAGAATGGTGAAGATGGACTACAGGACAGCCTGCCGGATGGCACTGGCGGGAGAACAGGATGGCTTTCGGTTCCTTTATGAAAGTACGGCACAGCCGGTCTATGAGCTGCTCCTCCGGGAGCTGAAGGATCAGCCGCAGGCGGATCAGATGATCGGAAGAGTGTATGATGAGGCGTGGGCGAAGCTTGGCAATCTGGAAAATCCGGATGAATTTCCGGGATGGGTTTACGGGATAGCTGAAGGTATGCTCCGGAGAGAAAAGGGCGGCGTTCCTGTTCCTCCTTCGGGAATGGGAGAAGGCGCGGTATCAGGCGGGGCATCAGGTAGTCCGACCCTTGTTTCTTCAGGAGCGGCATCGCCCAATGCGGCGCATTCGGCATCCCCGGCTTCTGTGGAAGGAGTGTCGCCCAATGCGGCGCATATGAATGCCAGCGGCGCGGGAAGAGGGCTTCAGCAGATGAGCGCAGCTTCAGCAGGCGGAAAAAGCGTGGCAGGCGCTGCCGGTGCGAAAACGGCAACAGCGGCTGCAGGTGCGGGTGTAAAGACAGCTTTCCTTTCCACAGTGGCCGGTAAGGTTGTTCTTGGCGTAGGTATCGCTGTAACGGCAGCGGCACTGGGTGTAGGCGGTTTTGTTTTGGCGAAGAAGATCAATGAAAAGAAGGAGGAACCGACAACCGCTGTTACCGAGCAGAGTTCCGCTGTGATCGAAATCGAAGAAACAGTAACAGAGGCAGTCACTGAGGCGGAGACCGAGGCGACAACAGAGGAAGTGACAACCGAAACGGCCAAGGTGGATGCACATGCCCTGTATGAGGCATATCTCAGGGATACACTCGTTCCTGAGAGGGGAATACATGCGGCAGAACAGGATCAGACCGGTTGGGGACGGCAAAATGATGGCGAGGGGCCGTCCGGTTCTCCGTGGTTTAACGGAACCGGTATTTATACTGTGGATTTTGATGATTATGACGGCGATGGAGAGGAGGAAATGCTGGTCATCAGCGGAAAGACCGGTGCTGCCGTAAACAATTATACGACTGTCAGCTATATTATCCAGGCAGAGCTTTATAACGAGGCAGATGGAAAGGTTGTGCTGGATAGCGCAAGAGATATTACCACAGGCTATGACGGCTATGAGGGCGGTGGATTTCCAAGAATCCTGACCAAGATCAGGCATAATGACTGTTTTTATCTGGTCTGCTTCTCCAGAGAGGATTCATACAAGACAGATGCCAGTTCCGACAACAATTATACGATCTACCAGACAAAGGGCGGGATCAAACCCCTGTGTTCACTTTCTTTCAAGGTGGCTCTCGGTTATGGATACTATCTCACGGTAAGCGACGGCAGGAAGGATCCGGATAACCCGGTAAATTCAGAGATTCGTCATGATGCAAGCGAAGATCCCTCTCTGCAAAGTAAAGCGGAAGATAGTCAGTTTGGTGTTCTGTTCCAGGAAGCTGCTTCGGAATATTTTGCAGAATGGAATATCCAGCTGGACGAAAAGGGTTATGTCTCAAACGGAACCGTACTTGTAGATATGGAGCTTGACATGGCTGCCCAAAAGTATACGATGACGGATGCTTACGGCTTCCATACCAAGGACTGGGGCAGTTCAGGAGATCAGGGGACGGAAAAGAAGGAGGGTACAAATGAAGCCGGAAATGCAGCCCTTCCGTTTACCGGATCGCTGGAGTTTGCTTTTGCCAGCGGAGCAGGTGCCTGGGGAACAGGCCTTACGCTTGAGTCTAACGGTCATTTTACCGGAAGCTTTCATGATTCTGATTATGATTCGGTCAGTGTGGCCGAATTTGAAGGGCAGTTCACAAATATCACGAAGGTGGATGAATTTACCTACCGGATGGAGCTGGATCATTACGATCTGGAAGATCCCATTGGAAAGGAATGGGATACCGACGAGGGCTTTCATATGGTCGGCGCAGATGCCTATGGAATAGAAACAGGCAAGGTTTTTTATCTGTATCTGCCGGGTAAGCCGATATCCGAGCTTTCCGAAGCATTTCTTAACTGGAGCAATGGTTCTGTCGGGGATGTAAATGATGGGGGTAAGCTGAAGGTATACGGGCTTTACAATGAGGAACCGCAGTACGGCTTCTTCACCTATCCGAAGTAAACAGATTTGAACTCAGAACCGCCTGCACCGGGGCACCCGGCCTCTGCACTGTGCTGTCTGCAGAGGCTGGGTGCCCCGGTGCAGGCGTTTTTGGTATAATGGGATTTTTTTACGGAGCAGAATAGTAATCCGATTTCCGCGCTTTTTTTACCATGGCGTCATACTGCCGGTACATGTATTGCACCTGGTTTTCCAGAAGGTAGTAGTGCATGCAGTAAGGGATCAGCAGAACGAAGAGCATGACGATCAGCGGCAGGATCACAATCTTTTCGGAAACCACCAGTGTCAGAATGGAGATCACTGTACATACGGCAACCAGAAAGAAGACGATGAGGTGCACCAGACGCTCATGGGCAAAGAAAAAAATCTGATCCTTATGCCGGCGGATCTCCTCATCCCAGTCCCGTTCCTCTTCAGAGGAAAGGAGAGTATCAATATATTTTGTATAAGCAAGAATTCTTTTTTTCATCTTTTTACGCCTTTCTTATGTTGCAGATCACAGCCCTCCGGGCGGCAGCTGCCCTCAATCTTTGAGCGGATGTAAAGGGCCACATCCGGCTGATCGGTGATAATGGCATCCGCTCCCATGCGGATATATTTGCTGATCCGGCTCAGCTTATTGACGGTCCAGGGCATGACCGGAACATGATGCCGGTGCATCCGGTGGAGAAATTCGCGTGTCACCAGCGTGTAGTGGGGAGAAATAAAATCGCACTTGCAGGCCCGTACACGGCGAAGGGGGAAGTATTCATTGAAGTGTCCCCGCGGTCCGAAATCGCGCCGGCCCAGAAGAAGACCGGTAGTCACCTCGGGCCAAAGCTTTTTGATCCGGTAAGGGACGATATCGAAAAAGGATTTTATGGTGAAATCCGCCGGCGTACAGAAATGCCGCAGAGTGCGGATGATCCTTTCCTCGAATCCGCTTTCCTTCAGCTCGATATCCATGCGGATCTTTCCACGGCAGAGCTTTACTACCTCCAAAAAGGTGGGAATGTGGTAGCCATCCCTGCGGGCGCAGGCCTCCATCTCCCCGTAGGTCAGCTCGGAAAGCGGGCGGCCGTTAAATTCTTTATCATGAAAAACAATAAGCGCGCCATCCTTTGTTCGGCGGACATCAAATTCCGCCATATCCGCCTGCAGGCGGATCGCCAGAAGAAAGGACTCGATGGAGTTTTCTCTGGATGCCAGATGAGATGCGCCTCTATGGGCAATGATCATGGTTCTGTGATTTGACATTTTGCTTCCTTTCTGCTGCCCGAAGGAATTGGCAGCTTTAAATAAATGTTAGCAGATGCAGAGCCGGAATTCAACAGATTCATCCATTTTTCGCTGTTGATGCATGACGGGAATATGTTATAATACCACCGGAGGATAAAAAGGTGAAAGAAACAGAACGGCTAAAACAGGTAGTGGAAAGGCTGCGGGCTGAGGATGGATGCCCCTGGGATAGGGCGCAGACCCATGAAAGCCTGAAAACAACCTGTATGGAGGAAGCCCTTCAATTGATTGAGAAGGCCCGGAGGCGGAAGGGATTTATAGAAGAATCTCCTCGGGTTATTTCTGAGGAGTGAAGTGCCGGCCGGAAGGAATAAAGAATTAAAGGAAGAGAAAAAGGGATAAAAACAGAGAGGAAAATGATGAAACAGAATAGTGCGGAGTATCTGCGGACCAATTTACATACCCATACCTGGCGGTGCATGCATGCTACGGGAACGGAGAAGGAATTTGTTGAGAAAGCCATTGAAAGCGGAATAAAGCTGCTGGGCTTTTCCGACCATTCCCCCATGCCCTTTCCCAATGACCATGTATCCGGCTTTCGTATGCGTCCTGACCAGCTGGAGGATTACTGCAGGACTGTAGAAGGTCTGAAAAAGGAATATGCTGCGGATATTGAGATCCATATCGGGCTGGAGGCAGAGTACTATCCGAAATGCTTTGACGCCCTGCTGGAGCTGCTGCACGGATATCCCATCGAATATCTTCTTCTGGGACAGCATTGTACGATGAATGAATATGACGGGGCTGTCAGCGGTTATCCGACAGAGGATCGGAGTATTCTTGACCAGTATGTGAAACAGGTTGTTGCGGGAATGGAGACCGGCAGATTTCTTTACCTGGCACACCCGGATATCATATATTATGTTGGAGATGAGAATATCCTGCTGGAGGCTTACCGGGAGATCTGCAGGAAAGCTCTTTCAATGGAAATCCCGCTGGAGATCAATATGCTGGGGATCCATCTGGAGAGGACCTATCCGGAAGAGCGTTTCTGGAAGGTAGCAGGAGAGGTGGGAAATGATGTGGTGATCGGCGTCGATTGTCATCATGTGAATACCATGTATCTGCCGGAAGCTTACCAAAGAGCCATGCGGCTGGTAAAGAACTGCAGGCTGAAGCTGATGGACGCGGCAGAGCTGACGGGACGGTTTTTCGCCGGGTGAGAGGGTGCTTCGCACATATATGCCGAGAAGCAAAGCTGATCGTATAAGCATAAGGCGCCTGCTGAGCATTGACGAAGACTGTTTGAGCATAAGGCGCCTGCCGGGCGGTGATGATGAATGTATGAGTATAAGGCGCCTGCCGGGCAGTTTCGATGAGTGTATGAGTATAAGGCATCTGCTGAGCAGATGCGATGAATAAAAAAATTTGGAGTAAAAATGGCAGAGAATAATAGAAACAATAACAATGATCATCAGGATGATTACGAGCGGTACTGCTATATGTGCCGCCGGCCGGAATCCCAGACAGGAAAGCTGATCTCATTTACGGATACGGTATTTATTTGTCCGGACTGTCTGGAAAAAACCTTCCAGCAGATTCAGACCAGTCCCATCATGGACTTCTCCCGGATGCCGGGAATTGATAATTTTAATATGTTTATGCCCATGGGCGATATTCCCGAATCCCAGAAGCTGAAGAAGCGGAAAAAGAAGGAAAAGGCTGAGAGGGAGGACGAAGAGGAGAAAAAGCTGACCCTCAGGGATATCCCTTCCCCCAGAGAGATGAAGCATGCCCTTGACCGGGATGTGGTGGGACAGGAGCATGCCAAGAAGGTGCTTTCCGTGGCGGTGTATAACCACTACAAGCGTGTGCTCAGCCTGGAGGAAAATGCGCAGGAGTATGCTGACCTTCCCGGCGTCGAGATTGAAAAGTCAAATGTGCTGATGCTGGGTCCCACGGGAAGCGGAAAAACCTATCTCGTTAAGACAATCGCCAAGCTTCTGAATGTGCCGCTTGTGATCACGGATGCTACATCCCTGACAGAGGCCGGTTATATCGGCGATGATGTGGAAAGTGTTCTTTCCAAGCTCCTTGCCGCTTCCGGAAATGATGTGGAAAAGGCAGAGCATGGAATTGTATTTATTGACGAAATTGATAAGCTGGCGAAGAAACAGGAGCAGCGCAGCCGGGATGTCAGCGGCGAGGCTGTTCAGCAGGGACTGCTGAAGCTTCTGGAGGGAGCTGAGGTGGAGGTTCCGGTCGGTTCCGGCTCAAAGAACGCCATGACGCCGACGACAATGATGGATACCACCAATATCCTGTTTATCTGCGGCGGCGCTTTTCCGCGTCTGGAGGAGATCATCCGGACTCGGCTGACGAAGCAGAGCTCCATGGGCTTCGGCGCGGCTCTCCGGGATGCCTTTGACGACGATAAGAACATCCTGACCAGAGTTAAAACAGAGGATCTTCGGGAATTCGGCATGATCCCCGAGTTTCTCGGCAGGCTTCCGGTAGTGGTTGCCCTGCAGGCTCTCGATCGGGATATGTATATACGGATCCTGAAGGAGCCGCGGAATTCCATTGCCAAGCAGTATCAGAAGCTTTTCCGGCTGGATGAGGTGAATCTGATCTTTGAGGATTCTGCTTATGAGGCCATTGCGGAAAGGGCTGCAGAGGAGGAAACGGGAGCAAGAGCGCTCCGGTCCATCATGGAGGAGTTTATGCTGGATATCATGTATCAGGTGCCGAAGGATGATCATATCGGAAGTGTGGTCATCACCGGTGATTATATCCGCGGAAAGGGTGCGCCGGAGATCCACTTCCGCGGGGAGTAAAGGTAATTTACGGGAGGATTGGTGATGAGGGATAAGCTTGTCAGAGAGAAGAGTGTAAGAGAAGGGAAAGAGCAGGAAAAGGGAAAGCAGGCAGGAAAAATGCCGGGCAGAAAAAAGTCTGTAGGCAGGAGGTTTCTTGCGCTGTCTATGGCGGCAGCCCTTCTTCTGACTCCGGCAGGTTACGGAAAAGGACCCGGTTTCGCAGCGAGTGCCGATGAAACCGCGATAGAAGAAGAAATGCCGACAGAAGAATCTGTAGAAGAAAGCATCATCATGGCAGGAAGCGAGCCGGAAGGATTATCGGGCATTCAGATCGGAAGCGAACAGGATGCCATGAGAACAGACGGACTGCCTGTTTATACAAACGACAAATATGGCTATACCGAACAGATCTATACGGCAGAGGAAGTAGGAAACTGCCGGGTGATCAGCGGTCTTGCCATTAAGGTTGCAGCGCCTTCTTCAAATAAGACGATCGAGGTTTATCTGGCAGATACCGAACAGACGGAGTTTACAGATAAATCCAGCCTGATCCAGCTTTCAAGGGCGCAGCTGGTTTACAGCGGAGAGGCTCCCTTTTCGGAGACCGGATGGAGAGATATCGTTTTTGCGGAGAGCTATGTGCATGATTCTGAAAAAAATCTGGTGGTGATCTTCATCAATACCACAGGGGAGTATGAAAATGGTCTGACGACTTATGCTAATGTGACGGAGGATAGTAAGGGCATATATGCCAATGCAGACGGTTTTGGTCTTATGCAGCCGGATCCGGAAGCCGGTTATTCGGTCAATACGCGTACCTTCAGGAGTCTTATCCGCTTATATCCTGCGGCTGAGACGCCGGAGGAAGTGGAACTCATATTTCATAAAAATGACGGCACCGACGAAACGGTTAGCCAGTCCTGCCTTATGGGACTGAAGAATATGCTGGATCCGCTCTCCTTTGAACGGCCGGGTTATGATTTCCGGGAGTGGAATACGGAACCGGATGGAAGCGGCACATCATATTCGGATGAAGAGTTCGTGAAGGTTGACGGCGAGCTTCATCTTTACGCCCGGTGGAAACGCATGGTGGAGATCGGCACACCGGATCCCGGCTCCGGTTCAGAGTATCTTCCGTTAATCTCTAATTATACCTATGGCTTTTCCGAACAGATCTATACAGCAGAGGAGATCGGAGATCTGAGCTGTATGGACCGGATGGCCTTTTATGTGATCAGTCCGGTTCAGGAAAGAAACATCCAGATCTATCTGCGGGATACAGACCGGTATGAGTTTATTTCTTCCGATGACGGAGCGGAGGGCGCAATCGAACTGGATGATGCGCTCCTTGTATATGAGGGGACTGCGCCATTTGACCGGAAGGGCTGGCGGGAGATCGCATTTGACCGCATATATCAGCATGATCCATCCAGAAATCTGGCTGTGATCGTGAAGAACAGCACGCCCTATGTATCCGGACTTTCCTGTGGAAAAATGACGGGCGATAAACTGTCGTCAATCTATATTTATGATGACCACACTGAATATATGCCGGACAGCAATACAGCGTACACCTGCATTGGAGACAGGAATGTGATCCGCCTATACCAGCCGGAAGAGGACGGGCTGGAAAAGCATACCCTGACGCTGATGAAAAACGATGGTTCGAACGAAAAACAGGAGCAGGTTTTTTATGCCGGAGCTGCTGTACAGGTGAAACCGAATTCCTTTACCCGGGATGGATTTTTCTTTGGCGGCTGGAACACGGAAGCGGATGGCTCGGGAACGGTTTATGAAGATGAAGCGGCTTTTTCCTTTGAGGAGGATACAGTTTTATATGCCCATTGGATTTATGGAAAGGCCTGTGATGCAGATGTTTCAATGGCAAGCGATATTTTTCCCATGGACAGCTATTACAAGTACGGCTTTACCGAGCAGATCTACACGGCGGAAGAGGTGGGAAATCTGACCGGACTTTCCAGTATCCGCTTCTATGTAAAGAAACCGGTTGAAAACAGAAAAATCGAGCTGTATCTGGCGGATGTGGATTATACATCCTTTTCTGACGAGCATCCTCCCGTGATCATTCTGAATGCGACGAAGGTATTTGAAGGAGATGCGCCGTTTGGGGATAGAGGATGGCAGGAGATTCCGTTTGATACATATTATCAGCATGATCCGAAAAAAAATCTGGTTGTGATCTGCATCAACAATACCGGAAGCTTTGAGAAAGGCCTGCAGGTATCGGTCATGGACGGAGTGGAAAACTGCTCTGTTAAAGGCACATCGGACAGGGAAAGGATCGTACCGCCGGACAGACTGAAGGATTCCACCTACAGCATAAAGAATAATCTGATCTTCGTGGGATACGTGGACTGGCCCTTTACCGATGTGGTGAAAAAGCCGGGTAACTGGGTATATGATGGCGTGAAATATGTATTTGATCATGAGATCATGAGCGGTAATCCGGATTCCAATGGAGATGGATTTACCATCTTCCGGCCAAAGGATCAGGTATCCAGAAATGAGTTTGCTGTCATGCTGTACAGGCTGGCCGGTTCGCCCAAGGTAGAGGAGATGGAATCTCCGTTTACGGATGTGGCGATCAAGGATAACGGGAGCAAGCCTTACTATTACGACGCTGTTCTCTGGGCATATTCCCGGGGGATCGTATCGGGAATATCGGAAACCGCCTATGGAGGAAAACAGCAGATCAGCCGTCAGGATATTGCGGTGATGCTGCGCAGATTTTCGAAATACAAGGAACAGGATGTGTCGGAAAAGGCGGATCTCAGCAGATTCACGGATGCAGGCCGTATATCCGGATACGCAAGGGATGCTATGGCCTGGGCTGTAAATATCGGTATCATTTCCGGTAAGAATGTAGGGGGAAGGCTCTGTCTTGCGCCAAAAGAGAGCGCAACACGACAGGAGATCGCTTCGGTTATGATGCGGTATCATCAGTTTATTTCGGAAAAATAGGAGTTAAGGGGAGGTTTTGCTTTTCCGCAAGAATGTGGAGATCAGTTTATTCGAGAAGGGGACGCTGATTGTGTTACGAAATTGTTACAAAAACTTGACAAAGGCGGGGCGTGGTTCTATAATCGTACTTACCCTGAAAAAACGGAGGAAATCCATTACTTTATGGAAGAAGTAAACCGTAAAAATGTGAATCGGATCAAACGCATGATCGTCGGCACAGCCCTGTTCTTTATGATCGTTCCGATGCTTCTTTGCGTATTCCTTTTTATCCGGCTGGCACGATTGGAAAAGAAGGTCGACCGGTTGGCATCGGACCGGACCGGAACTTCTTCAGAGGCTGCTCCCGCTGAGGGGGAGGATGAGGCGCTGCTTCCGGAGGAACCGGGCGAGGCGCTGGAAAAGGAAATGAATGAAAAGAACCGTCTGACCCTGGGACAGAAGAGTATAGAGGGAACGGCCACAGATGCAGCTGCTGCGGATGCTCCGGCTAAAGAGCAGAGTGCAGCGGAGGATAAGGCTTCAGAACAGCAGCAGGAATCCGACTTAAACAGCGCAGGCGTGAAAAAAAACGGAAAAACCGTATATCTGACCTTTGATGACGGTCCATCGGTTTATACAGATGAGATTCTGGATATCCTGAAGGAAAAGAAGGTGAAGGCAACCTTCTTTGTTGTTCTTCCCGATGATACATGGTCTGCCCAGATGAAAAGGATCGCGGACGAGGGGCATACGATCGGCGTACATTCCATGAGCCATGTTTACAGCAAGGTCTACGCTACACTGGACAGCTTTAAGGCGGATGTAAAGGGAACACACGATCTGATCCGGCAGATCACCGGCGTGGATACCCATTATTACCGTTTCCCGGGCGGAAGCTCCAACGAAGTTTCCAAGGTGCCCATCGATGAATGTATTGCCTGGCTGGATGGCGCAGGCTACACCTATTTTGACTGGAATGCCATGAACGGGGACGCCACGGATGTGGACTATACACCCGAACAGCTGAGAGATAACGTACTGTATTATGTTCGCGCCACAGAGGGAGACTCCATGGTGCTGATGCATGATCTGGGAGCGCATTATGCAACCGTGCAGGCGTTGCCCGAGCTTCTGGATATTCTGCTGGCAGAAGGCTATACCATTGCGCCCATAGATGACAAGACGCCTACGTTCCACCAGCATGAGATCTCTCAGATGGGAGAATAGATAGAGAATGATATGACTTACCTTGAATGTATTCATAGAATAGAAGAGAAAAACGCTCTGGGCAGCCGCCCCGGGCTTTCCACGATCAGGGAAATGCTGAAGCGGCTGGGAAATCCCGAAAGGGGGATCCCGGCTGTGCAGATTGCCGGTACCAATGGTAAGGGAAGCATTTTGGCCTATACGGAAAGCATCCTGACGGAAGCCGGAGTAAAGACCGGCCGGTATGTATCGCCGGCTGTTTTTGATTATAGAGAAAAGTTTCTTGTAGGCGGAACGCCGGTATCCGTGGAGTGCGTGGCTGATGCGCTGGGGAGAGCGCTTACCGTTTCGGATGAAATGGTAAGGGACGGCCTTCCGGAACCCACAGCCTTTGAAACGGAGACGGCAGCGGCATTTTTGATCTTCCGGATGGCGGACTGCAGGGTTCTTCTTGTGGAATGCGGCATGGGAGGCGCGCTTGATGCCACCAACGTATTTGATGAGAATAAGCTAAGCGTGCTGGCCAGTGTCAGTCTGGATCATCTGGGCATCCTGGGAAATACGGAAGCGGAGATCGCGGATACCAAGCTTGGTATTACGAGACCGGGCGAGACGCTGATCGTTTTTCCTGAACAGGAGGATGCGGTTACGGAGGTGATTCGTAAATGGGTCCGGAAAAACAATCTTACCCTTATCACCCCCGATCCGGTTTATTTACGGATAATCCGGGAAACGGCGGAGGAAAGCTGCTTTCTTTATCTCGGCAATCCATACACGCTGCAGCTGCCGGGAAGACATCAGATCCTGAATGCCATTACGGCCATAGAAATCTGTCTTCATCTGGACAGCATCGGACTCGATATTCCGACAGAGAAAAACCTGGCGGATGGTCTGGCAAATACACGCTGGCCGGGAAGGTGGACAGTGCTCAAAAGAAATCCTTATCTGATACTGGACGGTGCGCATAACGAAAAGGCCTGGCTTGTACTGGCCGACAATATCCGGAGATTGTTCCCTGAAAAAAAAATCTATTTTCTGACGGGCGTGTTCCGGGATAAGGAATATAATAAAATGACGGAAATCCTTTCCCCGCTGATCTGCGAGGCTGCGGTGATCACGACTCCGGGTCCAAGGGGGCTGCCGGCAGAGCAGCTGGCGGAATGCTTCCGGGAAAAGGGCGTTCCGGCCGCTTCCTTCCGGGAGTATAAAGATGCACTGCATGCACTGGAAAGAAAGGCGGGGGCAGAGGATGTGATCCTTGTTTCAGGATCCCTTTCCTTTCTGGGAGAAATACTGAGGCTGAGCGGATATGGAGAGAGTAAGTAAAATACTGAATGATAGCATATTTCAGGAAAGCCTGAAACGGATCGGAGAGCTGGAAAAGGACCGGCGCTTCTGCTGCCATGGCATGGATCATCTGGAGAGTGTGGCTAGGATTGCCTGGATCCTGACGCTGGAGGAAAAAAAAGGTCTGAAAAAGGATGTGGTTTACGGAGCCGCCCTTCTTCATGATATCGGCCGATGCAGGCCGGACAGCGCCGGACAGCCGCACAGGGTGGAAAGCGCGGCGATGGCGGAAGATATCCTATTTCGTGCCGGCTATACAGATGAAGAAAGAATGGCTATCCGCGAGGCAATCCTTTCCCATGGCGGAGCTTCGAAGCCTGCGGAGGATGATCGGGAGGACGAAGAAGGCAGGGGTATGAGGGCTGTGCTTTCGGATGTGTTATACCGCGCGGACAAGCTTTCCCGTGACTGCTTTGCCTGTTCGGTTTACGATGAGTGCTACTGGGAAGAGGAAAGAAAGAATAAAACGATAATTGTGTAAACGGCAGGACGGCCCGGTGGAATATCGACAGCGGTCATTTTTAATAAACGATAACAGGAGAAATATGGATTATTTATCAATAGACAATCTCGAGGTATATGCCTACCATGGCGTATACGAAGCGGAAAAGGAAGAGGGACAGCGTTTTCTCATCTCCGCAAGGCTGTATCTTGACCTTAGCCGGGCTTCCCGTGAGGATGAGCTTTCGGAAACGGTATCCTATGCGGATGCAGCTGTTTTTATGGAAAAAAGGGTGAGGGAAACCTGCCGTGACCTTATTGAGGCGGTGGCGGATGATCTGGCAGATGGTCTTCTTCTCCATTTTTCCATGCTGAAAAGGGTGTCGGTTACGGTAAGTAAGCCAGAGGCGCCCATCCCCGTAAAATTCGGCTGTGTAAGCGTTACTGTGGAGAAAACGAGAGAGATCGCATATCTCAGCATCGGTTCGAATATGGGCGACCGGCAGGAGTATCTGAATATGGCGGTTTCGCGGCTTTCTGAGGATCCAAAGATCGAAGTCACAAAGGTTTCCGCCTTTTTGGAAACCGAACCTGTCGGGCCGGTAGAACAGCCGGATTTTCTGAATGCGGCAGTGGAGCTTACCACGATCTACTCTCCGGAGGAGCTGCTGGATGCTCTCCACGGGATCGAAAACGAGGCAGACCGTAGGCGTACGGTGCACTGGGGCCCCAGGACGCTGGATCTGGATATTCTGCTTTTCGGTGACAGGATCATTTCCCGGCCGGACCTGACTATTCCGCATCCGGAAATGACAAACCGGAGCTTTGTGCTTCTGCCGATGTGCGAGATCGCTCCGCTGGTCATGCATCCGGTTTATAAACGAAATATGTCACAGCTTCTGGGCTCGCTGGAAAAGCGGGCGAGGGAGCCGAAGCTTTATGATATTTCTGCATTTGCAGCAGAGGATGAGCTGAAAACAGAGGGTGTTCTGGTAGCCTACGCCGGCGTTCCGGGGGCTTATGCCCAGGAGGCAGCGGAAAGGCGCTTCGGCTATTCGGCGAAACTGATCAATCTGCCCACCTTTGATGAGGTGGCCGAGGCAGTCAGGGACGGAAGGGCGGATTACGGCGTACTGCCCATAGAAAACAGTTCTGCCGGCTTTGTCAGCGGAAATCTCGATCTGATACTGGAAACGGGCGTGACGATCGTAAACGAGGTGATCCTGGATATCGACCATGCACTTCTGGGGGTTCCGGGTGCAGCGGTTCAGGATATCCGGAAGGTATTTTCCCATCAGCAGGGGCTGATGCAGTGCAGGGATTTTATCCGGCAGCATGGCCTTACCGGGGAGCAGGTATCCAACACGGCCCTGGCGGCGGAAATGGTTAAGGAATCGGGCGACCGGACCTGCGGCGCCATTGCCAGTATCCGGGCGGCGGAGATTTACGGTCTTACGGTCCTTGAGCGGCATATAAATTTCTCTCATGACAATGCCACAAGATTTTTTGTGATCTCCGGGAAGAA
Organism: Lachnospiraceae bacterium UBA3732; assembly: GCA_002372545.1. Taxonomy (GTDB): domain Bacteria; phylum Bacillota; class Clostridia; order Lachnospirales; family Lachnospiraceae; genus Eubacterium_Q. The sequence goes on from DFHD01000083.1 coordinate 59,767, forward strand.
GGAATATCTGGCCGATGCGGATAAGGTATGGATCAGCTTCCATGCCTCCCACCGGGTTGGTTCTCTGTATGAGATCATGGGGATCATCAACCGGTACGGCCTTAATATGACCAGTATTGAATCCCGTCCTTCAAAACGGAAAAAGTGGGAGTATTCCTTCTATGTCAGCTTCGAAGGAAGGCTTACGGACAGAAGAGTCAGAAAGGCTCTGGGGGCCATCCGGGATGAGGCGGATTCCCTCTTTGTTCTGGGAACCATTTAAGAAGTATACAGCCTGTTGAACGACTTCATTAAATTTACATAACATATTTGACTGATTTGTGTTATAATGAAAAGGATTTTTATATTCGAGGTGTTTGATCATGAGAAAGAGAAACGGAAAAAAGAGACTGTCTGTTCTGATGGCAGCGGCGATGATGCTGTCAACACTCGGACTTGCCTCTATGGGAGGGGCGTCTGCGGATGACCGTATCCCGGAGGATGATCCGGGGTATTTCCGGTATGAGGAAGCCCAGGAAAAGTATGAAGAGGATGAAGCGGCCAGAGCCGCCTATGAGGAAGAGCTTGCCAGGCAGGCGGATATGCCGGATTCGGAGGATCCGGAGGATCCCGAGGCTCCCGGCGTGGAGCGTGACGATCCGGAGTCTCCTGTGGCTACAGATGGAGATGCGCCCATCGTCACGATACCGGACGAAACGGATTTGCATCTGATCGGTCTTGCGGATATCCACGGCAACGGACTGATCCATACGAATTCGCTCTATGGGAAATCCACTCTGCGTTACGGTGTGGATATTTCCCAGTGGAATGGTACGATCGACTGGAAGACAGCCAGGGCTAACGGTGTGGAGTTTGCCTTTATCCGTGTGGGCTACCGTGGTTACGGTTCCAGCGGAAGCATCGGCTCCGATGATATGGCGATCGTAAATATGGCCAATGCCAAGGCGGCAGGCGTAAAGATCGGTGTATATTTCTTCTCGCAGGCCATTACGCCCAGCGAGGCAGAGGTTGAGGCAAGATTTACCCTGAGCATGATCTCCGGTTATGCACTGGATCTTCCCGTTGTTATGGACTATGAGTATGCCGGCAGTCCCGGACGTCTCAGAGGCGCAAATCTGTCCCAGAGACAGGCAACAGACTGTATGGAGGCCTTTGCCAAGGTGGTGGAAGCTTCCGGTTATACGCCTATGATCTACGCCAGCGAAACCTTCCTGGAGGATCAGCTGTATGATTATGAACTGGCTGCCCAGTACCCGGTATGGCTTGCGCATTATACCACCTGTACGGATTACAAGGGACAGTACAACTTCTGGCAGCATACAGACAGGGCCACCGTGGCAGGTATGTCCGGTGCGGTGGACGGAAATGTGTGGTATGACAGAGGAGAAAAATACAATAACGGTGCGTATAATGCTTACGGCAGAACAAGGACCGTAGCTTATCAGACCCATTTGGCCAAGTCGGGATGGGAGACTACCTGGAAGTCCAACAAACAGATTTCCGGAAGCGTGGGAAGCGGAAGGCAGATTGAGTCCATCCGTGTGCAGGGCGTTAATCTTCCCGGGCTGAACGTAAATTACAGGGTTTATCAGAATAATGACTGGACAAGCTGGGTGAAGAACGGAGCCGACGGCGGAAAAACCGGTGTTTCAAAGGCTGTTCAGGCAGTGCAGATCGATCTGACGGGAGATTTTTCCGATCAGTATGATGTATATTATTGTGTATTCCTTTCCGGCCAGGGCTGGCTCGGCTGGGCAAAGAATGGAGAGACGGCAGGAAGCGAAAACTTCGGTCTTGCTGTGGAGGCACTTCAGGTGACCATTGTGCCGAAGACCGAAAGTGCACCCGCGTCTATGTCGAATTACGCCGGATCCGAGCTGAGATATACGCTGCAGTATGTCAGCCATGTACAGACCTACGGCTGGGAGACCTCTGTTCGTCAGAATGGCGCGGTTTCCGGTACGATCGATCAGAATAAGCGTTTGGAAGCGGTCATGCTGAAGACAAACCTGTCGGATGAGCTGGGCGTCAGATACAAGACACATGTACAGACCTACGGCTGGGAGACTATCTGGAGAAAGGATGGAGAGGTTTCCGGTACCTCCGGCAAGGCAAAGCGTCTGGAGGCAATCATCATTGAGCTTACAGGTGCTGCTTCGGATAAATATGATGTTTATTATTGCGTATATACCGACAACTTCGGCTGGATGAACTGGGCAAAGAATGGAGAGAAGGCCGGAACCAGCGGTTATGCCTATAAGATGCAGGCACTCCGGGTTGTTCTCCAGCCCAAGGGAAGCTCTGCCCCTGCCAAGCTGGGAAGCGAGGTCATGGCGTATAAGGAGAATCTGCTTTCCTATACCACACATGTACAGAGCTTCGGCTGGCAGACGCCTGTCGGAAACGGTGATATGGCAGGTACAGAGGGGCAGTATAAGCGTCTGGAGGGAATTAAGATCAACCTGCGGAATCAGACCTGCAGCGGTTCTGTGGAATACAGAACCCATGTCCAGACCTACGGCTGGGAAAAGGGCTGGAAGAAAAACGGCGAGGTTTCCGGAACAACGGGAAAAGCTAAGCGTCTGGAGGCCATCCAGATCCGCCTGACCGGTGAAATGGCGAACAACTATGATATTTATTATCAGACGCATATTCAGACCTATGGATGGTCCGGATGGGCAAAGAACGGAGAAAGCTGCGGCAGCGAGGGCTGTGCAAAGCGTCTGGAGGGCATCCGCATCGTGCTTGTGCCGAAGGGAAGTCCTGCACCTGCATCATCCAATACCTGCTGCTTCTATGTGAAGAAGAAGTAGCACTGTCAGGGATACGGATAATTAACACTGTCGGGGATGCGAATAATTAACACTTGACAGAAGAGTACGGTATGTGGTAAGATGACGTTTGTTGAATCAAGCAGAGTTACCGCTCTCACCTTGAGCTGCGATCGGGCGGCCGGGTTCATAAAGAAGGTCACGAATGGAAATCCTGTATTTCCGTTCGATTGGTTTGTTCTGCTCGACTAAGGAGCAGACGGACGGTTTTTTATGAAAAGGCGGGTACTCTCAGTGTCCGCTTTTTCTTATTTAACGGGAGGGTAAAACCATCGACTACATTGTAAATGAACAGATCAGAGATAGAGAAGTGCGTGTGATCGGTGCGGAAGGAAACCAGCTTGGTGTTATGCCTATCCGTGAGGCCAGAAATGTGGCTGAGGAGGCAGGCCTTGACCTGGTTCTGGTATCACCGAATGCAAAACCACCGGTGTGCCGTATTGTGGATTACGGAAAGTTCCGTTATGAAATGTCCAGAAAAGAAAAGGACGCCAAGAAGAAGCAGAAGATCGTGGAGATCAAGGAGGTTCGCCTCTCCCCCAATATTGAGGAAAACGACCTGAATACCAAGGTGGGGATGGCAAGAAAGTTCCTTGAGAAGGGAAACCGTGTTAAGGTGACACTCCGCTTCCGTGGCCGTGAACTTGCTTATGTAAACCAGAGCAAGAAAGTTCTTGATGGCTTTGCGGAAAAACTGTCGGATATTTCATCCATCGACAAGCCCGCCAAGTTTGAAGGCAGGAGCATGATCATGTTCCTGGCGGCAAAGAAGCAGGAACCCGGAAAGAAGCAGGAAAAGCAGGAAAAGAATTAATGCTGCCGCTTCTCCGGAATAATACTATGTGCATAAATTTAAGGAGGATAAAACAATGCCGAAGTTAAAGACAAAAAGGGCAGCCGCAAAGCGTTTTAAGGCGACTGGAACAGGAAAGCTGAAGAGAAATAAAGCATACAAGAGTCATATCCTTACCAAGAAGACAACAAAGCGTAAGAGAAATTTACGTAAAGCGACTATGACTGACAAGACAAACGAGAAGAACATGAAGAAGATTTTACCGTATATGTAATCTGGTAAGGAGGATAAGACAGTGGCAAGAATTAAGGGTGGCGCAAACGCCAAGAAAAAGCATAATAAGACATTAAAGGCTGCAAAGGGATACGTAGGCGCAAGAAGCAAGCAGTATCGTGTAGCCAAGCAGTCCGTTGTAAGAGCTGAGGCTTCTGCATTCGCAGGCCGCAGAGAGAAGAAGAGAGATTTCCGCAAGCTGTGGATCGCAAGAATCAATGCTGCAGCTCGCCAGAACGATATCTCCTACAGCCAGCTGATGCATGGTCTGAAGGTGGCTAATGTGGATATCAACCGTAAGATGCTGGCTGAGATCGCTGTCAGCGATCCTGCTGCATTCACCGAACTCGTTAAGACGGCAAAGGCAGCTATTGCGTAAGTCTGCACGGGATTTTGATCCGATGAAAAAGGAACCGCTCTCCGGAGTGGTTCTTTTTTCATTATCCCCGGCGGCATCAATGACAGAAATATACCGCCGAAGAATGAAACATGGACAAGCTGGATGCGTACATGCTGTCTTATGCGGATAAGAAGGAAGGTTTAGAACCTGACTGATGAAAAAACTGAAAAACTTGCAGGAGATATAGGCGAAAAAAGTTGACAAAGATATTTGGATATGGTAAGATAATCGTCGTGCCGAGAGGTGCAATAAAAAAGCGGGAGTGCTGGAATTGGCAGACAGGCTAGACTAAGGATCTAGTGATGGCAACGTCGTGTGGGTTCAAGTCCCATCTCCCGCATGAAAAAAAGAGTTCTGCGAAGAATGCAGAGCTCTTTTTTATATTCAGGGGCGGACATTTAGTTCACTTTGGCATCATCCATGATATTGGTCATGTGTTTTTTTGGAGGGTAGGGAATGAATATGCGGACAACGGTTCCGCAGGTTTCTCCCGGGCTGACGGAAATGGTCCCTCCGCACATCATGTCCAGCCTTGCCCGGATATTATTCAGGGCTATGTGCGGATCCTTCTCATCTTGGATGTCACCGGGCTGCTTGCACTCCATACCCATTCCATCGTCTGTGATCACAATCTCGCTTCCCTCCGGCGTTTCTCTCGTGCTTATCCTGATCGTCAGCGGAGAAAGCTCGGGATCCACGCCGTGCTTCACGGAATTTTCCACAATGGGCTGAAGCGTCAGCGGGGGAATGCGGAAGCTGATGTGCGGCGTATCGTATTCCACAAACAGACGGTCGGCAAAACGGGTCTGCTCAATGGAAAGATAGGCGCGGACGTGAGAAAGCTCCTCACGGAAGGGAATGGTGTCCTTTTTAGCCATGGCCGAAAAATTGTTTCGCAGATAATCCGTAAAATCGCTGATGGTCTGCATGGCCTTTTTCGGATCCTGTTCACAGAGGTAGTAAATACTGGTCATAGTATTGTAAATGAAATGCGGACGCATCTGCAGGATCCGGATATTTGCCTGCGCTTCGAGGTTTTCCCTTTGCTGTCTTATGGTATGCTCGATCTGGTCAGACAGGATGAAAAGAAACATACACATGGCGGATATTGTTGTACTGATGGCAGTGAGGATCAGCCCGTAAAACCACATCTGAACCAGCATGCAGACGAAAGGGATGGCCAGATAAGCGGTAAACGCAAGAATTTCCTTTCGGGTCAGTTTCTTTTTCAGATGGAACAGGATGATCATGTTCAGCAGCATGATCAGGACAGGAGGGACAAGGAGCAGGGGATAGAGCTCTCCTCTGTGGTAAACATTTTGATCGGATATGTAATACATTTTTCCGCTAAACTGCGTACTGATCAGCAAGATCACGTAGATCAGCAGCAAAACCAGAGCTATGTGGTATGACCTGGCCTTCCCGGGTTCCATACCGGCACTGCGGAATAATAGATAGGTAAGCATGGGCAAAAGGAGTGAAGACAGTAAGGATTCCAGAAACATAAAGATCCTCGACAAGGTGGCATAATCGGAATCCTGGCTGAACATAAGGCACTGGCAGACCAGGTCGGATATGATATACAGAGAAAGAATCAGAAATAACACACGAAAAAATCTCTGGATATCCTTTTTCATGTAGGAAGTGGTCCAGGTCAGAAAGGACCCCAAAAAGGAAATGGTGACGCCGCCGGCAGACATGATGATATTGGTTAAATCTATCCAGGTCATTGCACGCCTCCATGAATCGGATAACGGAGCTTTAAGAGCTGTTTTTTTAAAGCGTCCTGTGTAAGGGGCTTCAGCAGGAAACCGCTGGCGCCGGTATCCCAGGCATTCAGGGAATAATCCGGGTAGGCCGTAAGAAAGATCACATTGGTCCGGGGATTAATGGTAAGAAGCTTCTGGCATAGCTCAATGCCGCTGGTCTTGCCCATCTCAATATCCAGAAATGCTATATGGACATGGTTTTCCGCGGCATACCTAAGAGCCTCGGAGGGTCTGGAGAAACCGGTGATCCTGGCCTCGGGAAGGGTCTTCTGCAGAATCGGAATACCGCCGCTGAGGACAATGGGTTCATCATCCACGATGATCACATTCGCTTCTTCGGTCTGGTTATTGGCCGCATAGATCAGAACAGAAGGATCGACATTCAGACAGACGGATATCCGCGAAATGGTAGGGGCGTCAGGCATACGTCTGCCGGATTCCCAGTTGGCGCAGGTCGAACGGTCGATAAAGAGCATATCGGCGAATTGCTGCTGGGAGAGCTTTCTTTCAATCCGTAATTGTTTAATGAGTTCACCTAAAGAATTTGACATTATTCTGCTCCCTTGTTTCATTTTGGGGTTTATGGGCCTGCGATTCAGGAAATGGTCTGTCTGCAGCTGTATATTTGTAATTGGTCAGCAGGCTCTTCAAGCGTATTTTACCATATTTCGCAGAAAAATGATATGATGAGATTCGCATTGGAACCGGATGGATTGGAAATGAATAGGGAATACTTGATAAACAATGCTTGCATATTTTCGGAATTAAGAGCATAGTATAGTAGTATAACTGTTTGGTTGTGTATTTGAACGGATTATTCGGTCCGGGTGGTATTGTCTGGAGATTTCTGATGTATTATGCAAGCTTTGGCATGCTGGCCATTGTGATCCATGTGATCATCAATCTGGATGCCTTAAGAAAACCGAAGGGAACAGCGAACAGAACGGTGAGGGAGAGATATCGTCAATTCCTCTATATTGTTATGCTCTATTATCTTTCGGATATCCTCTGGGGCATTCTTTACAGCCGGAAGCTCATTCCGCTCGCCTATGCGGATACGGTACTCTATTTTGCCGCTATGGTGCTTTCCGTACTGCTCTGGACACGGTTTGTTGTCAGCTATCTGGGGAAGAAGAGTCTGTATAATTCAATCCTGATCATTGGCGGCTGGGTGATCATGAGCTATGAGGTGATCGTCCTGATCATCAATTTCTTTTACCCGATCGTTTTTTCCTTCAGTAAGGATAAGGAATATCAGCCCGGTCAGGCAAGATACATTACCCTGATCATACAAATGGGCCTGTTTATGATGACATCGGTCTATGCGCTGCTTGTGGCCGTCAGGGCGGAGGGGTCGGAAAGCTTTCAGCACAGGACAATAGGAGTGTCCGGTCTGGTGATGACAATATTTATCCTTCTGCAGTCCGTATATCCGCTGCTTCCCTTTTATGCCATTGGCTGTCTTCTGGCCACCTGCATCATTCATTCCTTTGTCATCAGCAACGAGAGACATGAACAGCGTACGGAAATGGCAACGGCAAGGAAGATGGCTTACCGGGATCCCCTTACCGGCGTAAAGAATAAGCTTTCTTATCTGGAATCGGTAAGCGGGATCGATGAACGGATCCAGAAGGGCGAGATCGAGGAGTTTGGCGTTGTGGTATTCGATCTCAACGGTCTGAAGAGGATCAATGATACGCTTGGACATGACGCCGGCGATGTATATATTCAGGATGGCTGCCGGCTGATCTGCCACCAGTTTAAGCATAGTCCCGTGTTCCGCGTGGGCGGCGATGAATTTATTGCATTCCTGGAGGGTGCGGATTACGAAAACCGGGAAACCCTGCTGCATGATTTTAATGCCAGGATCATCGACAACCTGAAAAAGGGCGCTGTTGTGGTATCCAGCGGACTTGGCGAATATATGCCGGGCAGAGACAGGGATTATCAAGAGATATTCAAGCGGGCCGACCGAAAGATGTATGAGTGCAAGGGTTATCTGAAATCTCTGCCGGCCGGGAATGAGGCGTAGACAGAAAAAAACGCAGATAAGAAACGCAGATGAAAAGGTGTAGATAGGAAATAAAACGAATAAGCGAAATATAATTGCAGATGCGGATTGAAGCTTGGATGGGAAAGGGAAGATGTCTGTAAAAAAGAAAAAGACCGGATATGACGTAAGCAGATCCGGAAGGCCGTCGGATATTACGGCGGCCGTATTTGTGATTTACATGCTTACAGTATTTGCCTGCTGGATGCATAATAAATATTTTGATATTACCGGTACGAGGGCGGAAGTGTTCCGGGAGGGAGCGGGATTCTTTTTCATCATTTTTGTCATGGCATTCTTTTTTGAAAAATCCCTGGCTGCTTATTATGATGTTAAGCTTCCCGTCCTGCACAGGGATGAACCGCTTTTTGCATCGCCTGTTTTATGGATGGGCCTTTTCACGATCGCAAATCTGGCGGCTTTTTTCATGGCTCCCGGGAAAAAGGCGGCATGGACAGGGCAGGAGGGAAGGCAGTTCGGCCTCTATATGATCCTTATGCTCTTTTTCATGGTGCTTGCCCTTACGCGCGGAGTGCGTGTTTCTGTCTGGATTTTCTATATCGCCTGTCTGGTGGCGGTGGCTGCGGTTGTGATGGCGGTGCTCCAGCATTTCGGGCATGATGTGTTTCATCTGCGGAGGGATATTAAGGAGGGGCAGCAGGAAAGGTTTATCTCTTTTTTCGGCAATCTGAATACCTATGCTTCGTATCTGGCCATGGTCATCCCCTTCTTCTGGGGCGTATTTGCTTTATCGGACAGGAAAGCTCTGCGGATCCCTGCGGGCTTTTGTCTCACGGCTCTGGCGCTTGGCGTTCTTCCGGCGAAGAGTGATAATATCTATATCGGCCTTGCTGCGGCTGGCATCTTTCTTCTTTTTATTTCCATCAGAAGGGGAAGAATCCTGGAATGGACCGGAGGGGCGTTTCTTCTATCTGCCGGACTCTTCCTTATGGCGGTTCTGAACCGGAAACTGAAGGGAAGCAGGAAGCATCTCAACGGAGCGGCTAAGCTTCTGGAAAACCGGAAGGGGATGGCTGCGCTGTTTCTTTTGCTGGCTGTTCTCACTGTTCTGTTTTATCTCCTGAAAAAAAGGAGGAAGGGCGTTTATGATGCGCTTTCCGGAAAGAAAACGGTCATGGCGGCAGCTCTTCTGCTGGTGCTTCTTTTCACTGGAGGATTTCTCTATCTTCGCCATACCGGCAGTGATCTCGTAAGGTGGAATGATAAATGGGGCACCTACCGCGGATATATCTGGAGAAGGGGCTTTTCTCTCTTCCGGGATGCCGGACCCATGCAGGAGCTTTTCGGTTATGGAAACGAAACGGTTCGCGGACTTATGCATGACCGGTATTATGAGGAAATGACAAGGATCACAAAGCAGGTTTATGATAATCTGCATAATGAGCTGCTGCAATATCTGGTGACAACGGGGCTTTTCGGCATGATCGCATATCTTGGGTGGTTTATTACCGCGATGCGGATGCTGGTAAGGAAGGGCGCTGTCATGCTGCAGAGTCCGGCAGATGATGAGGCGGAAATTCAGCGTAGGGACGCAGGGAAAAAGCCGGCAAATGATGCGAAGAAACCGCTGCAAAAAGGCGCAAAGAAAACGCCGCAGAAAGATGCGGGAGCGGTGTGCCTTGCTCTTGCTGCTGCATGTGCCGGATATTTTGCCCAGGGACTGGTGAATCTGAATCAGCCGATCACAACACCGTATTTCTTCTTCGCGGCGGCCCTGGGAATTGGTATCATCCGGGGACGGGAAAATGTGGAGATGGATTTGGAAGAGTGAATGGTAAATGAACAGTTACAGAGATTGTACAAATCCTGGTTCTGTGTTATAATAGCTCGCAGGCTGCTCCCGACAAAACGGGAAGGCTGCTGATTTCTGCCGTTGGAGCGGCATTATGATGATAAGGAGACAGATTGATGAAGATTTTTGAAGAACTGACTGCAAGGGGGCTGATCGCCCAGACCACAGATGAACCGGAGATCCGGGAGCTGGTGAATAACGGGAAGGCCACCTTTTATATCGGCTTTGATCCGACTGCCGACAGCCTTCATGTAGGCCATTTTATGGCTCTTTGCCTGATGAAGAGACTGCAGATGGCAGGAAATCGTCCCATCGCCCTGGTTGGCGGCGGTACAGGCATGATCGGAGACCCCTCCGGCCGTACCGATATGCGGAAGATGATGACTACGGAAACCATCGATCACAACTGCGAATGCTTTAAGAAGCAGATGAGCCGTTTTATTGAATTCGGTGAGGATAAGGCGTTGATGGTCAATAATGCAGACTGGCTCAGAGATCTGAACTATATCGAATTTATCCGGGATATCGGTTCCCAGTTCAGCGTAAATAAGATGCTGGCGGCCGAGTGCTACAAGCAGCGTCTGGAGAGGGGACTCAACTTCCTGGAATTCAATTACATGCTGATGCAGGGCTATGATTTCTACATGCTCTATCAGAAGTATGGCTGCAACATGGAATTCGGCGGCGACGACCAGTGGTCCAATATGCTGGCCGGCACAGAGCTTATCCGCAAGAAGCTGGGCAAGGATGCCTATGCCATGACCATAACGCTGCTGCTTAATTCCGAGGGCAAGAAGATGGGAAAAACAGCAAAGGGCGCCGTGTGGCTCGATCCGGATAAAACTACACCCTACGATTTCTACCAGTATTGGAGAAATGTGGGTGATCAGGATGTACTGAAGTGCCTGAAGATGCTGACCTTCCTTCCTCTTGAGCAGATTCAGGAAATGGAAAAATGGGAGGGTCAGGAGCTGAATCAGGCGAAGGTGATCCTGGCTAAAGAGTTGACAGAACTGGTTCATGGCAAGGATGAGGCAGAGAAGGCTGATGTGGCAGCTAAGGCTATCTTTATGGCGGGTACCACTGAGAATATGCCGGAAACAGAGATCGATTCCTCCGACTTCCGTGAGGATGGTACGGTTGATTGCCAGGCGCTTCTGGTGAAGGCGGGACTGGTCAAGACCAGAACAGAGGGACGCCGGGCCATAGAGCAGGGCGGCGTTCAGGTAAACGGAGAGAAGGTTATGGATGTGAAGGCAGCCTATACAAAGGATGCCTTTGCAGAGGAATTTGTCCTTCGCAGGGGAAAGAAAAATTACCGGAAGATCGTGCTGAAGGAAGACTGATCATAAGCTGATCAAGGGCTGAAAAAGGCTGATCAGGGGCTGAGCAAAGCTGATCAAGGGCTGGGCAGGGCTTGATCACAGTCTGATCGATGGAAATGGGAAATACTGCTATTTGGTAAGGGAGATACTTGGGGGGTAAAATGATACTGGGAAAGTTTGCTACGACTGTTCGCGAAAAGCTGCACGGCAGCCAGCAGGCGGAGGTGGAAGAAGAGGTAGTAAAGGAGCTGCAGCTCTACACCCGTGAGGGCAAGTTTTATATTCTGATCGTGGATTCCGGTGAGGAAAATGTCCGCCTGATCCGGGAGACGGCCGAAAAGACGGGCTGCGAGGTAACGGTGGCGGAAAATGGTATTGCCTGCATGGAAAAGGCAATGAAGGACCGGTATGATGTTATTCTTCTGACACTCAGCATGGCGAGAATGGACGGTCTGCAGACACTGCATAACCTTCGCAGTGTAGGCGGAAGCCGCTGCCGTGATTCCCGGGTCTACTGCATGCTGGAAACGGATGAAAAGCGGGATGAGGCAGAGCTTCTGGCTGACGGCTTCAGCGGAGTAGTGAGAAAACCGGTTCAAGAGGCTGCCATTCTGGATATTATTGTCCGGAATGCGCCCCAAAAGATGCTTCCGGATGATGAGGAGTTTCTGGAGGAAATCAAAACACGTGCAGAGGATGCCCGAAAACTGGAGGGCGCCGGGATCTTTCTTTCTTCGGGACTTGCCAGCTGCGGAGGGGATATGAACCTTTACCGCGAGGCGGCAAAAACCTTTACCGAGAACTACCGCGAGCGTTCTCTGGCCGCGGCATCCAGTCTCTTTGCGGCTGAAGAAAGAGAGTATATGGATCTCGTCAGAGAGGAAAGAGAGGCCTGCCGCGAGCTGGGCGTGAGCCGGCTTTCGGATGCCTTTGACGATCACGTGAATATGGCAAAGGATGGTGAACTGGAAATTGCCGAGCTCCATCTGCATAAAGTCATGGAGGAATGGGAGGCGGTAGTCGGACGCTTTGCGGAATGGCTGGATATCCCGAAGCCGGAGAGCAGGATAGATGAGATCTTTCATGCAAAGACAAACGGGATCCGTCTTTCCAATAAGGACGTTCTCGAACGGATCGAGATGATCCTGGATTCGCTGAAGGAAACCGAGGTTGTCATTGCCGGTGAGCGGATCACCAAGACTCTGAATTATGTATTGAAGGATATTACCCGTCACAAGCTCTTTGTTGCCCGGGAGGAGATCGGTAATGGCCGGCTGGAAAGAGCAAGTGCAATCTTATCTGCCATGCTTTAAAAGCGTTTCTGTATCCGGCTATGAGATCAGATCGATAGGCTCCACTCCGGTAGTGTTCCGGAGCTGGAGCTTTTTCTTCTGCTTTTTCCGGTCCCGGCGCTCTGCCTCAGAAAGAAGTGATTTCTGTTTTTTCCGGATGTGCGTCCGCGGCATCTGATACTTGAAGGCCTGCTGCTCGGCAACATATTCCACCGGCATGCAGTGGGTGGCATAATCGATGAGGTCCATATCATAAATGTTGGACAGAACAGCGATCACCTCTGCGGAGGGCTGGCATCTGCCTGTTTCCATATTGCTGATGTTCTGCCTTGTGGTATGCAGGATGGAGGCCACTTCGTCCTGTGTCAGATTATGTGCACGCCTCAGAGAACGGAGCAGATCGCCCCAGAATATTTCCATTTCCATTTTTTGTTCCTTTCTGTTTCGTTTTTCCTGTAAATTGTGGTATGATAGGAATGCGTTTTCGATAAAAAGATGGTATCACAGAAAGAAACCGCAATTCC
>DFHD01000062.1:0-5918 GCA_002372545.1 Lachnospiraceae bacterium UBA3732
GTTTTTACCATCTGTTATCTTATCTTCTCATATCTTCTTCATCGCAATTTCGCGATGCCGCCGGTATTTGTTAGCACTTCCGGCTTGTGAGTGCTAAAACCATCATACAACAAAACAGGAAAGATTGCAATGTTTTCCTTCCGGTGGTATCATATACCCGTGGTTTAAGCCTATTTTCAAAGGCAGGTAAAACAAAGGAGAACCTATGCAGATAGACAATACCATCATTCCCGTCGATGCAAAAAAAAATACCTCCCGGGTGGGCTTTGCTCTGGTCATCTTCATGATCACCTTCGAGCTTTTCATTCCCGTTCTGATGCAGACTTTGGCTGAATGGCTGCATTTTTCCTATCCCGATGGACCCACGGCAAGGCTGCTCCGGGGCACCTTGCCCATCTATCTGGTCGCCCTCCCGATCTTCTGGGCGAGCATCCGGAAATTACCGAAATCCACTCCCAACCACCGGACTCCCGATCCGCTCTGGTTTCTGATTTTGATTCCCATCACCCTGTTTTTCATGGTCGTCGGGGGGATCATCGGCGAAGGCGTAAGCGATTTTATAGCCAGCATTACCTCCGCAAAGGTGGAAAACACATCTGTAGATGCCGTCGGACGGGCGCCGATTGTCACACAGTTTATTCTGGCCGTCGTTATCGGCCCCTTTTTCGAGGAGCTTTGCTTCCGCAAGCTTCTGATGGACAGGCTTATGGCATACTCCAGCCGGAATGCCATTATCCTCTCCGCCGTTACCTTTGCCTTTTTCCATACCAACATACATCAGTTTTTCTATGCTTTCGGCATCGGTATCGTACTGGCCGGGCTCTACCAGAACACGGGCAACCTGATCTTTCCCTGGGCATTGCACGGCATCGCCAACTTTTTCGGGGGCGTATTTCCCTACATCCTGCCCGGCCGTTTTTCCAACATTTATTATACGCTTTACCTTTTTGTATGCGCCCTTGGCCTGGTCCTTCTCATTATCTTTTACGACGACACGATCCGGCCAAAGGATGAGGCCGGAGATCTGCCCCGGAAGGCAACAACCCCGGCCATGTACCTGAATCCAGGCATGTGCACCTTTGCAGTGCTCTGTATTCTGTTTACGATCCTTTCCGCCATGTAGCGCTGCGCCTATTAAAGGCCGCCGGCACTGCGCCTCGTCACGCCTTGGCCAGAATCTCCTTCAACTCGTCCACGGAGAAGGTATAATCGGTATTGCAGAAGTCGCAATGCATGGTAACCGGATCTCCGTCTTCGATCATTTCTTCCAGGTTTTCCTTTCCCAGACTGATCAGAACGCGTTCCACTCTTTCCCGGGAACAGCTGCAGTGATACTCGGTATCCTTTTCCTCCTCAATGATGATGGAGCCAAGGATTTCCCGCATCATGTCCTCCGGCGTCTTTCCTTTTCTGAAGAATTCCGTAACCGATTCCATACCGGTCAGGCTCTTTTCCAGTCTGCTCACCGTTTCATCCGAAGCAAAAGGCATAAGCTGGATCAGGAAGCCTCCTGCATGCTGAACCGTAAGGTTTCTGTCGATCAGTACGCCAAGTCCTACAGATGTAGGAATCTGCTCACTGGAAGCGAAATAATAGGTCAGATCCTCTGCGATCTCGCCGGAAACCAGCTTTGTCTGTCCTACATAGGGCTCTGCCAGGCCGGTATCCCGGATAACAAATAACGTACCCTTTCCGATGGCGCCGCCCACATCCAGATGGCCGTTGGCCTTCGGGGCATTCCAGACATCTGTAGCCGACACGAGACCCTTTACATGGCAGTGGGCATCCGCCGTCACCGTCACCTTGCTGAGGGGTCCGTCGCCCTCGATTCGGAGCGTCAGAACATCCGATTCATTTTTGCACATTGCTCCCATAATGGCACCGGCGGTGAGCAGTCTGCCCAGCGCAGCTGTACAAACCGGACTCAGTCCATGGGTAGTCCTTGCTGTCTCGCAGATTTCCCTGGTATATGCCGCAAAGAACCGAACCTCCCTGTTCTCCGTGATGCCTCTTATGATGTGATCCTTCATTGGTCTTATCTCCTCTTAATACTTATTGTGCTTATTGCTATAACTGTTCAGCAGGATGCGGCTCCTTCAGCCGGCTCCTACTATCATACAGGATTGCGAAGGATTCCACAAGAATAATTCTTCAGCTACATTCTCCTTGCTACAATCCGCTTATTCTGTTAGAATACCCGTACGGCTAAGAAACGCACCTGAATCTGCAGATGATCACTTCAATGTTACAAGAATGCCCTTACGATTGCGGAAATGCGCCTGCAGATGCAGATGATCACTTCAATGTTACAAAAATACCCGTACGGCCGAGAAAATACGAGGTACCTGCCATGTTATACTACGAAAAGCTTCTGAACCCCAATACCTATGAATGGATGCTCCTGATCCACGGACTCGGGGGAAGCATGAAAACCTGGAAATATCAGACGGAAAAATTCTCTATGGATTACAATCTTCTTATGGTGGATCTGGACGGTCATGGAAAGTCAGCCGATAAGAAGCTTTCCTCCCTTTACAAACCCACCTCGACCGTTCGCTCGATCAGACAGATCCTTGCGTACGAGAAGATCGACCGAGTGCATATCGTCTCTCTTTCTCTTGGCACACTCATCGCGCTGGAATTTGCCAGAATGTATCCGGAGATGGTGGAATCCCTTGTTCTGGGCGGCGGCATTGTCAACCTGACCATCAGCCGCCAGTTCATCCTGAAGGCTGCGGAATTCATGACGAAGCATTTTCCCGCCGGCTTTTCCTATAAGGTCTTTGCCCACATCATCATGCCGAAAAAGCATCATGAAACATCCCGGAACATCTTTATCCGCGAAGCCCGGAAGCTGAATGCGCCGATGTTCAACAAATGGGTTACCAGCATCGGCATGGCCAACCGGAGAATGAAACGTACGCTGAAGACCATCCGGAAAAAGAGAATTCCCACCCTTTTTATTTCCGGAAAGGAAGATTACATGTTCCTGAACGGCATCAAGGACCTCTGCCGCAGGGCAAAAAGCTTTCAGTTTAATATCCTGCGGAACTGCGGCCATGTGGTCAGCATCGAAAAGTCCGAGCTGTTCAACCGGCTCACACTCCGCTTTCTGATGCGCCAGAGGCGGTATATCCCCCTTCCCGTTTTGAATACTGACATCCACAGTAATCCTGACGGTACAGACCATATTCCCGGGACAGCTGAATAGACCGCTTATAACCGTCTTTTTTCTTAAAATCACTGAGCAGAAAGGCCGGAACCCCTTGCTGCCCCTCCGCCCGGAGCTCTTCCATCAGTCTCACGCCGATCTCATTGATCCAGTCCGCATTCTTATAGGGGCTGATGGAAAGCGTAGTGGTATAATAGTCGAATCCATGCTGCGCGGCATAGCTGATGGACTCCCTGAGCCGGAGCTCATAGCAGTCGTAGCACCTTGCTCCCCGTTCGGGAAGCATTTCCCTCCCCTTCGCCATCTCCAGAAACTTCTCCGGTTCATATTTTCCTTTTACCAGTTTGATCTCATGTGCAAAGGGCGCAAGCTCCTTCAGCTTCAGAAATTCGAGAAAACGCTTCTCAAATTCCTCTTCCTCCGTTATGTTCGGATTATAATAGAAAACCGTAATATCAAAGACCTCATGCAGCAGTTCGATCACCCGCGAGCTGCATGGGCAGCAGCAGGCATGCAGAAGGAGCGAAGGCTTACTTTCTGCATGTTCCCCGTTCCTTTTTTCTGCGATACGCCTTAGCTCCTGTTCCATCCGTCCATAATAATTTCTGTCGTTCACCATGCCCTATCCCTTTCTCCGCCTGCCTGCATTCTTTTCAGCATAAAAACAAAAAACTATCATTTTTTACAGTTGACTTTGTTACATTTTTACAATATAATTGACGTAAAGATACATGGGAAGGAGGGTTTGACATGACAGTAGAGCAAGCGATAAAAAAATACAAGCTTGAGCCGGTAAATGAATATACTGCCAAGGTCAAGGCCAAGGAGCTGAATGTTGAAGAAGTCCTTTACATGAACGTTCAGAAGAATAAGTATGCCTATATCATCCGTGACGGTGGGCGCGGGACTATGCTTTATAAGGACGAAAAAAGCATCTATACCAAGCTGTTCAAGGGTCTCCAGATGATACCGCTTGACACTTGATCGTTCCATATTAAACAGATTATTTTTCATATGCGGACTCCTTTCTTGGGACGAGCGGATACAGGAATGTATCCGCTCGTTCTTCGTTCGTCCGCTATTCGGCTCATTTACCGGCGCGCCACATCTGCCCATGCTGCGCTGAGGCTTTGGGAACTATGCGCTATCTGGTCAGATCAGCGACCTCTTCTTCAATACCTGCTTCATCAGCCTCAGTGACTTTTCCGAAAGCTGCAGCAGATGCATTTCCTTCTTTCCCTTATCTGTCGTGTAAATGGCATATACCGGGGAACTCTCTGTTCCGTCAGTATAATCATATACCGTGTACTCCCCCACCTCCATATCGTTCTTTGCCTTCGGAGAGTCAGCGGAATCCATGGCCGTGATCACCTCGGACGAGATACTCCGGAGAGGCTTTCTCTTCGTCATGGCAATGATCTTCGTGAGGTCGATATCTCCGTTCACGATGATATATTCATACTCAAACTTCATGCCCCGGACAGCAAATACCAGAAGCGTGATCCCACCGGCCAGAAGGAAAAGACCCCATCCGGTGATCATCGTCGTTACAAGCCCCGCCGTGATCACAAGGGCCGCAATGACCACCTTGCCGATCTCGCCGCTGCCGGGTTTTCCTTTTACCAGCTGTTCTGTATACTGATCTTCTAACAAGTCTATACCTCCTGCGATTCCAGAAGTGCAATGGACTGGCAGGCTATACCCAGTCCTTCACCGGTAAAGCCCAGCCCTTCCTCAGTTGTGGCCTTCACATTGATCCGGTCCACATCAATCTCCAGCACCTCTGCCATCAATCTGCGCATTTCGGGAATGTACGGTGCCATCTTCGGTCTCTGGGCAATAATGGTGGCGTCGATATTGCCGATCCGCCAGCCGGCAGCCCGGACCATTTCCTTCACATGTGCCATAAGCGCAAGGCTGTCTGCCCCTTTATAGGCAGGGTCAGTATCCGGAAAATGCTGTCCGATATCACCCATGGCCGCCGCACCCAGGATGCTGTCCATCACGGCATGCACCAGGCAGTCCGCATCCGAATGACCGATAAGTCCCAGCTCATAGGGGATCTTCACGCCTCCCAGGATCAGGTCTCTGTCCGGTCCAAGCTTATGCACATCATAACCCATTCCGATCCTCATACCTTTTCCTCCCATACAGCGCCGTCCTTATCATTCTCCAGATAGCGGCCCTCTCCGTAGAGCTTAAAGCTGGAAACAATATTGGAAAGACCGGAAACCAGAAGTACGATTCCGACAACGATCACAACCCAGTTTGCCACAAGATGGGGAACGAATACCAGCAGGATACCTACCGCCAGAGAGAACATATCGATACTGAGGTAGAATTTGAAGCTCTTCACTTCACTCTTTACCTTATATGCATCCATCAAACGGATAACAGCGTGGATCAGGATCAGTACGCCAATGACTTTCAGGATCATGCCGGCTACCATGCCCGGCGCGGCAATGGAAATAATACCCAGAACCACAAGGCAGACCGCCAGCCCCGCCATGATCGGAGTAAATGTAGCCATCAGCGAACAGCCGATAAAGGCGCCTACCACCACAAGCACAATTCCCACAAGCTTACCTGTTGCCGATATGGCACTGCCGGGGAAAAGCACAAACAAAAGTCCGATCACGACCATGACCACCGGCATGACCAGAGCTTTCCCTTCCTTCTGAAAAAAAGTCCGGATTTTTTCCTTCATGATAAGTTCCTCCTTCTGATTCCTGTCTGTTCCTCTTCA
>DFHD01000062.1:6054-10609 GCA_002372545.1 Lachnospiraceae bacterium UBA3732
GTTCTTCTGCTTCCACGTGTTTCCTCTATTATTTGCTTCGGATTCCCGTAACGCGCTCCAGGATCCGGGCGGCCGATCGGCCGTCGCAGCTTGACATATATTTTGCTGTCATTTCCCTGAGCTTCTCCCGGGGCGTGTTCCACTCTCCCGATTCCAGGATCCGGATCAGTTCCTCCGGCGTTTTGGCAAATCCGCCCGGAATACATTCCGGGTCCAGATAGAACCCTCTTTTTTTTCTGTATGTCTCAATATCCGGACAGTAAAAAGCCACCGGAACATCCATGAGCATCGCATCATATGCCACGGAGGAATAATCTGTGATCAAAAGATCCGCAGCCGCAGCCAGCTCCTCCGTCTCCATGTTTCTTTCCCTCTCCGGAAAGAGACTTTTGGTCAGCGGATGCGGCGAAATCACGATTTCCCATTCATCCCTGAGCCTTTCCCTGACCTTCCGGATTCCCTCCCGGCCGGGTGTCTCCGGACTTCCCGGAGCGCCGGAAAAGGAGGGAGCATAAACCGCCACCTTTTTCCCGGAAGCCTCCTTATGCAGCTCCGCAAATCTTTTTTTTTGCTTATTTTTCCATCCGGCGGAGAAATATCTATCTGTCCGCGGAAGCCCGAGAGCCTCTGCTTTTCCGGATTCCAGCCCCAATGCATGCTCCCAGACTCCCGCGAGGCAGGGAGCACTGACCGTTACCAGATCATAATTCCGGGTAAAACCGCGGGGAAAACCCGCAAGATCCTCCCCGGTATCATAGCCCATTTTTTTCAGAAGACCTCCGCTGTGCCAGAGCTGGATCACCTTCGTTTCCGGCCTTTTCCGGCAGGCGGAAACAGGAAGAAAATAGCTGTCAAGAAACAGTATCCCGCAGGATGCATACTCTCCGGTAAACCGTTTCAGATACCGCCAGAGCTCCTGCGGCGTCATGGAATCCACTTCCCGGTCAAAGGTTTTCGTTTTAAACCCGGCTTTTTGCATTTCCCGCCGCATGATCAAAAGGTTCGCGGAAAGCCTTCCTCCATGAGCTGAAACAAACAGCGCCTTCCTGCCGTCCACGTTCCTTTTCTTTGCTTCTCTTTTATATGACCGGGGAAGGATCACACGGCTCATTCCTTTTTTTACCATGCCGCGGATCCATTTATTCATTTGCGATCATCCCTTCGATATCCTCACCGGAGGCACCGTTCATATTCGCATTGTTCCGCTCTGCCGCTGCATTTTTCTCGGTCGGCTTATAGGTCCCCGGCTCCTCGGTGGTCGCATTATCCCCTGCAGCCTCCGTCGTTTGCGGTTCCTCCGTCGAAGCACCCTCCGGCATTACGGGAGCGTCCCCCTCTGTCGAAACCTGCGCCTGCATCAGCGATTCCCGAAGCTGCTTTACCTCGCCCTGAAGGGCCTCGATTTCCTTGCTCTGCTCCGCCTTTTCATTTTCGCTGTCTGTCAGCTGCGTCTGTACGGCATCAACCGACTGTTCCAGATAGCTGATCTCCGACTCCTGAGTGGCGATCGTCCGGCTGTAGCCGGCAGCCGATTTTGCCCTTTCCGCAGCCGCCTCCCGCCTTATGCCGGGTACGATCAGGAAATAAAACACACATGCACCGATCAATATTCCCGTCAGCATATAGATATTGGAGAATCGGGCCAGATTCTGTTCCCGCAGATTTCTTACTCCGGTGGTTCTTCTTCCGGTCTTCCGCTCCGGATGAATCTTCCTGGCAGGTCGTGCATCCTCGTCGGCTTCCATTCCATAATAATCAAAAAGCTCCTCGGCGTTTTCCGCTCCCTCCTCGGCCAGCCGGGAGATATTCTCCTCCGACTCACCCATTTCCCGCAGGTAATGCAGGGCAACGGGATTGGTCCTGTCAATGGCGACCACGCGGGAAATATATTTTCTTGCCGGTCCCTTCCGGTTCTGTTCCAGAGAGATCAGCGCCATCAGAAGGTAGGCCTTTACAAGATTTTTGTCATCCTGGATGCATTTTTTCAGCTGGAGCATGGCCTGGTCAAACTCATGCTTTCCTGCAAGCTCCAGCGCCTGATTGAACTGACGCGAGATCCGGTTCACCTTCTGCAGGGTTTTCGGATTATCCCGAAGCTCCTTCAGATACCGCACCGCCGGATTATCCTTCGGCTGATAGTTAGCGCTGATGATCCACTGCGCCATGGCGGAAACCGCCTCGCCTGTAGCATAATAGCAGAGTCCCAGCAGATTTCTGGCCTCGATCTGTTTCTTATCATATCTTAAGGACATACGAAGAGCCTCGACGGCACCGGTCATATCATGAAACCTGGCACGGTCAAGGGCGGTATTATAATAATATAATGATGTATTCTTTGCTTTTTTGAGGAAGCTCCGGCTCAGACCGCAGGCTCTGCAGTATCCGTTCTCCTTAACCTCCCCGCCGCAGTAAAGACACTTCTGTCTCGCCATCTTTATTTCCTCAGATCCTCTGTCATCTGCAGCACGATATCCGTAATATCCTTCAGATCGTTCTTATAAATATCCTCCTCTGTCTGGCTGACTTCCAGACTGGGGGTAAATCTTTTCAGCTCTTCTTCAAAATCGATCATATGTATTCCTCATCGAGTTTTATGTTTCATTTTATCAATTCCTCAGCTTCTCCGACAAGATAAAGGGAACCGGTGATCAGTATCCTGCGGTCTCCGGCCAGCCTTATAGCCTCCCTGAGACTCTCCGCCGTTAAAACCTCAGCCGTTTCGGGCTTCCTGCCATTCTCTATTTCCGGCGAAAGATTGTTCATGCCGCGGCCATTTCCGGACATAAGCTCTTCCCATGCAGTCCTTAACACTTCCGGGCTTTCCGCCCTTCTGCTCTGGTATTTCGTCAGGATCACACGCTCCCATGGGTAACTTTGCAAAATCCGGAGCACCTCCGGATAAGATTTATCCGATGATGCTGCAAAGATGAGAGCCGTTTTCCGCAGCTCAGCCGGCATTTTCTGCGGCATATCCTGGTTTTTCCGAGAAACGGGAGGCATGTTCTGCAGAACATCAGCCACACCGAGAACTTCATCCAGACATTTTCGCAGTTCACCTGCAGCAGATGGATTATGCGCGCCATCCACATAAATGCCCGGGGCAATCTCCTCCAGCCTTCCGGGCATACAGAAACGGCTCAAGGTCCGCCGTATAAGCTTCTGCAGCTCCTCCCGGCTTTTCTCCGGGAAAATATACCGGGCAGCCGTAATGGCCGTCACCGCATTTTCCGTCTGGTAAACAGCCTTCGTCGGAAGAAAAAGCCGATTGTAACTATCATACTCATTCGAAAACGAAAAATCAATGCCATCACGGCCGATTCCATGAATTTTTACGAAAATACCTGAACAGTCCGCCACCTCGCGGCAGCCCATTTCCCCGGCCTTTCGCAGGATCACTTCCCCGGCTCTTATCTCTTCCTCCGCTTTACTATCCTCATTCATTCCGGTTTTCGTCCCATCAGCATGCGGTCCGTCACAATTCATCCCAGCACCATTCGTCTCATCACTGATTAATTCATCCGGTATATCCTGCATGGGATCAAATACCGGTGCGGACGACCGGGAATGCAGCACCAGAGGCGACTTTCCTGTAATGATACCTGCCTTTTCCCCTGCGATCTCCGCCAGGCTGTTTCCCAGCTGCGCTTCGTGATCCATGCCCAGTCTGGTGATGATATAAAGATCCGCCTGAACTGCCGTTGTGGCATCCAGCCGTCCGCCCAGACCGGTTTCGAGAACCGCATCCGTGACCCCGGCCTTCCGGAAGTAAAGAAGCGCCATTACAAAAAGAATCTCAAAAAACGTGAGCTGCGGCAGGTTCTTCCCCTTCCTGACTCTTTCCGTCATGTCAAAAACATCGACCAGATCACCGTCCGGGATTTCCTCCCCGTTCACACGGATCCTTTCATTCATTCTGACAAGATGCGGCGAATAAAAGCTGCCGGTCCTTCTGCCATCCTCCTGCAGAAAGCCGGATAGCATGCGGGTCACTGAGCCCTTTCCGTTCGTGCCGGCCACATGATAGATCCGCATCCCCTTTTCCGGATTCCCCAGCTCCCGGAGATACGTCTGAAGAGTAGAAAAGTCATGCTTTTCCCTGGTAAACCTTGGAATGGAAAGAATATGCCTGGTGACGTCTTCGATTCTCGTTTCTTTTTCCTTTTTTTCTGTATTATCCATTTAGTCCGCTTTCCCGGTCCTTCTGCATAAGTCTTAACTGGAGCAGCCCCCCCGAACGCCTTAGAGGCCAAATGCCCTGCGACGAACGTGATAATGCATCGGTCAACATAGTGGAGGCGGTACCCTACCGGTTATCCACCTTCTCCGGATAGAGATCATGATGCGCCAGCCGGTCCATGGCAATCTCCTCCCACTTCGTTCCCGGCTTACCGTAGTTGCAATAGGGATCAATGGAAATGCCTCCCCTGGGTGTAAACTTTCCCCAGACTTCGATGTACCGGGGATCCATCAGACGGATCAGATCCTCCATGATGATATTTACGCAGTCCTCATGAAAATCGCCATGGTTGCGGAAGCTGAAAAGATAGAGCTTCAG
>DFHD01000002.1:0-426 GCA_002372545.1 Lachnospiraceae bacterium UBA3732
TGGGATGACAACGGCGTATTCAACTTCGAGGGCGGCTGCTATGCAAAGGTTATCGACCTCTCCAAGGAGAACGAGCCCGACATCTACAATGCGATCCGCAGAGATGCTCTGCTGGAGAACGTAACGGTTGATGCTGAAGGAAAGATTGATTTCCATGACAAGTCCGTTACCGAGAATACCAGAGTTTCTTATCCGATCGATCATATCGAGAATATTGCGCAGAAGGTAAATAAGATTTCCTCCGGTCCGGATGCACAGAACGTGATCTTCCTTTCCGCGGATGCCTTCGGCGTTCTTCCTCCGGTTTCCATCCTTACACCGGAGCAGACAAAGTATTACTTCCTGTCCGGCTTCACCGCTAAGCTTGCAGGAACAGAGCGCGGCATTACCGAGCCTACTCCCACATTCTCCGCTTGCTTCGGCCAG
>DFHD01000002.1:507-792 GCA_002372545.1 Lachnospiraceae bacterium UBA3732
TCCCACAAAGTATGCAGAAGAGCTTGTGAAGAAGATGGAGAAGAGCGGCGCTAAGGCTTATCTGGTCAACACAGGCTGGAACGGAACAGGAAAGCGTATTTCCATTCCGGATACCCGTGGTATCATTGATGCTATCCTGAACGGTGACATCAAGAATGTGCCTACAAAGAAGATCCCCTTCTTCGATTTCGAGGTTCCCACAGAGCTTCCGGGTGTATCCACAGAAATCCTGGATCCCAGAGATACCTACGCTGACGCTTCCGAGTGGGAAGAGAAGGCAAAGGA
>DFHD01000002.1:879-5681 GCA_002372545.1 Lachnospiraceae bacterium UBA3732
CTTCAAGAAGTATGAGACCAACGAAGCCGGAAAGGCACTGGTAGCTGCCGGCCCCCAGCTGTAATCGGGTCAGTTCATGACATCTGAATAAGTATGAGAAGGCCGCATCCTGACGGGTGCGGCTTTCTTAGTATAACAGATCACAGCTGTTCGGAATCTGGAAATGTTTTACGATATACAGTAAAAAACAGCTTGTTACCGGCGCGTTTATGGTGTATAGTTATTGAAAATGCGTAAAAAGCTGTATAAACAGTGTGATTTCAGAAAAGAGGTTAATCATGATGAAACTCGAGCCGATCGTTGTATCGCTTCTGGATACCGACCTGTATAAGTTTAATATGGATCAGGTCATTTTCCATAAGCATACGGATCTTTGCGGGCAGTATTATTTCAAGTGCAGAAATAAGGATATCCGTTTTACACCGGAAATGGCGGAGGAAATCTCCGCACAGGTGGATCATCTTTGTTCTCTCCGGTTTAAGAAGGATGAGCTGGATTATCTGCGCAGCATCCGGTTTATCAAAAATGACTATGTGGAATTCCTGCGGCTATGGCATCCAATCCGGGATTATGTATCCATTGATCTTTCCAAGAAGGGTGAGCTCAGCATTATCGTGGATGGCCCTCTTTTCTCCGCCATGCAGTTTGAAATCTACCTTCTGGAGATCGTAAATGAGGTGTATTTCCGGATGGCTTATGATTATGAGGCGCTCCGGAAGTCTGCCGGAGAAAGGCTGGATGCCAAGATTAAGGCGTTTAATGACGGTACCTATTCCTTCAGCTTTGCCGAGTTCGGCTGCCGGAGACGTCTTTCCCGGGAATGGGAGGACGTGGTGGTGAGACGCCTTGCCTCCGAAACAAAGAACTGTGTAGGTACATCCAATGTGTATCTTGCCATGAAATATGATCTGACGCCCATCGGCACCTATGCGCATGAGTTTGTGCAGATGTACCAGGGAATCGATTCGATTCCGCTGGCTTATACGAACCACCACGCTATGAACGACTGGTATGATGAGTATAAGGGAGATAATGGTACCGCCCTTACGGATACCATTACAACGGATCTGTTCCTCCTGGACTTTGACCGTTCCATGGTGAATAACTACAACGGTGTACGTCATGACAGCGGCGACCCATACGAATGGGGAGAGAAGATCATTGCTCATTATAAAAAATATGGCGTGGATCCCCGGACAAAGCTTCTTCTCTTCAGCGACAGTCTGGATTTTGACAAGGCCCAGAAGCTTTATGAATACTTCAGGGAGAAGACAAAGGTAAGCTTCGGCATCGGAACCTTTGTATCCAATGATACAGAGGAAGAGGCGCTGAATATTGTGATCAAGCTGCAGTATGTGAACGGCAGGCCGGTGGCCAAGCTTTCTGATGATGCCGGAAAATCCATGTGCAGGGATGAGGCATTCCTGGATTATCTCAGACGGTCTGTGGCATTCCGCCTGAACAGAGAAAAGAAATAATCGGGACGATGTGGTACGGTTAATGAGAATTCCCCGCAGAGAGCATTCTGTGGGGAATTTTAGCATAGCGGCCTGCCGAACATACTCAGCATAGCGGCCTGCCGAACATACTCAGCATAGCGGCCTGCTGAATATCTGCCTGCCAAAGAGTAATGAATGACAAGAATAAGCAAAGCAGTAGTAAGGATGAAAAAATGGAAAAGGAAAGAGAAGGATTTAAGAGCCGGCTGGGTTTTATCCTGGTCAGTGCCGGCTGTGCGATCGGCATAGGCAATGTCTGGCGGTTTCCCTTTATGGTGGGAGAAAACGGAGGCGCGATATTTGTACTGTTTTATCTGGGTTTTCTTCTTCTGATGGGTATTCCGGTGCTCTCCATGGAGCTGGCTGTCGGAAGAGCCAGCGGAAAAACGACCATGAAGGCCATGAAAAAACTGGAGAAGCCGGGACACATCTGGCATGTTCACGGCTGGGTAAGCTACGTCGGCTGTGTGATCCTGATGATGTACTATACAACCGTAGCGGGCTGGATGCTGGCTTATTTCTGGAAGTTTCTGACGGGAGAGTTCGAAGATGTAAAGGAAGAGGAGACCGGTACGGTCTTTAACAATCTGCTGGCAAGTCCCAAGACCATGATGCTCTTTACCGGACTGATCGTAGCTCTGGGCTTCTTTGTGCTTTGCTTTGGCGTGCAGAAGGGACTTGAGAGGGTGACAAAGGTCATGATGATCGGCCTTTTGCTGCTGATCGTTATTCTGGCGGTAAACAGTATATGCCTCTCCGGAGCGGGTGAGGGGATCCGTTTCTATCTGCTGCCGGATGCATCGAAGGCAAGCGCAGCGGGCTGGCAGAATGTGATTTCGGGAGCTATGACCCAGGCCTTCTTTACCATCAGCGTGGGAATTGGTTCCATGGAAATCTTCGGCAGTTACATGTCAAGGGAAAGGACGCTCCTCAGCGAATCACTGCAGATCGTTTCGCTGGATACCTTCGTAGCCATTATGGCGGGTCTGATCATTTTCCCTGCCTGTTTTTCCTTCGGTGTGGAGCCGGATCAGGGACCGTCGCTGCTTTTTGTTACGCTGCCCAGGATATTCATCAATATGAACGGAGGAAGGATCTGGGGAACGCTGTTCTTCGTGTTCATGGTATTCGCCAGCTTCTCGACAGTAACGGCTGTTTTTGAAAACCTTGTAGCTACGCTGATGGATAATCTGGAATGGAGCAGACTGAGATCTGTACTTTTTAACTGCGTTCTGATCATGATCAGCAGTATCCCATGCGTTCTCGGCTTCAATAAGTGGAGTGATCTTCAGCTGATCGGAAAACGCGGCGTACTGGATACGGAGGACTTTATTGTCAGCAATATCCTTCTTCCGGTGGGCTCGCTGGTATTCATGCTCTTCTGCACCTGGAAGTTCGGCTGGGGTGCCGAAAAGTATCTCGAGGAAGCCAATACGGGAAAGGGAGCCCGGATATCCCGGCATCTGATCCCCTATTTCAAATATGTTTTGCCGGTGCTGACTCTCATTGTGATGATCCGCGGGCTGATCTGAAGCAGGATTGTGATGTTCTGAGATCAGATCTGAAGCAGGATAGTGATGCTCCGGGAACAGATCTGAAGAAGGATTGTGATGTTTTGAGATCAGATCTGAAGAAGGATAGTGATGCTCCGGAACAGATCTGAAACAGGATTGTGTCTGAGATTTATGGAGAATAATAATGACGGAAATGGAAAAAATGCTGGCGGGAGAGTATTACGACCCTAACGATCAGGAGCTTCTTGCCCTGCGGACGAAGGCCCATCTGCTTTCCCAGCGTTATAATCGGATACCGGAAACGGAAGCGGTGGAGCGGGCTGAGGTTCTGAAGGAGCTGATCCCGGATGCAGGAGAGGGTGTATATCTTCAGGGACCGCTGCAGTTTGATTACGGCTGCAATACGACCATCGGGAAAAACAGCTATGCCAATTTTAATCTGACCGTGCTGGATGTATGCCCGGTCCGGATCGGGGCGAATGTATTTATGGGTCCCAATGTTTCCCTTCTGACCCCTATGCACCCCATGCGCTGGCAGGAGAGGAATGTTTATCAGCGGGAGGATGGCGTCTGGACTGACCGCGAGTACGGAAAACCGATAACCATTGGGGACAACTGCTGGCTGGGCGGAAATGTTACGGTCTGCGCCGGCGTGACGATCGGAGAAGGCTGTGTGATCGGAGCGGGCAGTGTGGTTGTCCGGGATATTCCGCCCAATTCCCTGGCGGTGGGAAATCCCTGCCGGGTGATCCGCAGGATTGAAGAATAATGGTAGATTTTTTTCTTTTATGATGATATACTTGTCACATGCAGGAAGCAGTGAAAAACTGAAGGACTTGCAATACTGATTTCAGGAGGAGCCCAATATGAAAATACTGGTAACCAGAGAAGGAAACACAACAATCCTCTGGCCGCAGGGCTGGATCGATTCCACAAATGCACATGAACTGGAAGAGGCTGTAAACGGCGAGTCTGATGACTGCGACAGCATGATCCTTGATTTTTCCAGAGTAGAATATATTTCTTCTGCTGGAATTCGTGCGATCCTGGCAGCGAACAGAGTGATGTCACAGAAGGATGGCCTCACACTCAGAAGCTTGAATCTGAATGTAAAGGATATTTTAAGGCTTACCGGATTTGATCAGAAGCTGAATATTGAGGAAGACTGACGCTTATGGAAGATACCATTTTCCGTCGTGAACCGGGCGGTCCGGAGGAGATGGTCTTTCACCGGGAGCTTTGTCTTCCGGCGGAGGAGGATCAGCTTTCAGTGCTCAGGGAGATCATCTCCGCCATTCCCGGAATAACGGACGAACTGAAAATGACGCTTCATCTTGTTGTGGAAGAGATATTCATCAACATCTGCTCATACAGCTATCCGGAGGGCGGCGGAATGGTGGATGTTTCCTTTGATGCAGGAGACAGGGTGACGATGGTGTTCCGGGACAGCGGCAGACCCTTTGATCCTACAAAGGATATCCCGGATATGGAGGAGTATGATATCATGACGCAGGTTGGAGGAGTCGGACGTTTTCTGACCTTTCAGCTTGTGGATGAATACAGCTACGAGTACCGGGATGGAAAAAATGTTCTCCGGCTGGTGAAATACGCGGGAGAATGATGAAGGAAAGAGATAAAAGAAAGAATAAAAGAAAGGGAAAAGGAAGGTGTAACCATGGACGATCAATTCAACCCCTTCGAACCGCAGGGCCGGGGTGGCCAGCAGTTCGACCAGGCGCAGCAGTTTGGCCAGCAGCAGTTCGACCAGGCGCAGCAGTACGGCCAGCAG
>DFHD01000074.1 GCA_002372545.1 Lachnospiraceae bacterium UBA3732
ATCAGCGTATTGATGATGATGACCGGCAGAAAGGTCAGGCTTCTGAAATTTCCCGCAATGATGACCAGAATGGACAGGATGAGAAAGATCAGGTTGAAATACGTAAATACGTTTTCATGGATGATCTCCTTCACGCTCTTGGCGCTGCTGTCCACCTGCTCATTGTAGTTTCCCTGCCGGATCTGCTCTCTAACCTGTTCAGTTGTAAGTCCTCTGATTACCGCCAAAGTAATAGCTCCTTCCTACGCAAAAACCTCTTCCATTTCGTCGTACAGACTTCCCAGCCTTTCATCGGAAAGGTCGGTTTCGTTTAATATGGTATAGCGGTCCGCTCTGGTTGCCGCCGCCTGCTGCCAGGCTTTTGTAAAGATTTCCTTCGTGATCTTCCAGTCGGAAGGCTTTACCGGAATGCCGTAGGTTTTGATCACTTTACGGATCTTGGTCAGGTTCCGGTTCTGGAACTGCACGGCGCAGTAGCTGCCCATGGCCACGGCAATACCGTGTGGCACATTCACCTCTTCACTGAAATTTTCCTCCAGCGCATGGCAGAAGAGATGCTCGCTTCCGCTGCTGGGCCGCGAGTCGCCGGCAATCTCCATGGCAAGCCCGCCCATAACAAGCGCCTGGGCCAGAAGCTTGATGAAATCCTTATCCTTCAGATTTTCATGCCGGCGCACCAGGATGGAATTGAAGGCCATCTTGGAGATCATGTACGCAAAGTCATCCACAACGGAATTGCCCCTCGTATGCGCAATCTTCCAGTCGTTCAGCGCCGTGTACTTGCTTATTGTATCGCCGATACCGGAAAGCAGCTGCCTTTCCGGTGCGGACTCGATCACAGCGGTATCCACCAGAATGGCATCCGGGATCGTGCACCGGAAGCTCTTTCTGGCCTTGCCCTCCGTTCCCAGCACGGCAACCGGCGACGCCAGACTGTCATTGGAAAGGGTGGTGGGCAGCGAGATCAAATAGGCCTTGCTGACAAATGCCGCAAATTTGGCAAGATCCAGTACCGTACCGCCGCCAAAGCCGATCACCAGACGGATATCGTTCATGGTGATATACTTGGCAAGAGCCGCAGAGCTGTCATAGTCCGCTTTCTGAATAAGATAAAGCTCGCTCTTCGGAAAATCCTTAGCGATATCGTCCAGC
Source organism: Lachnospiraceae bacterium UBA3732 (assembly GCA_002372545.1). Lineage (GTDB taxonomy): Bacteria > Bacillota > Clostridia > Lachnospirales > Lachnospiraceae > Eubacterium_Q. The sequence continues at coordinate 1,153 of DFHD01000074.1, forward strand.
GTTTTCCCAAAAAGCCCCTTCAGATTTTCCTCTGTCACAATGATCGTAGGAAGATTCGCAACATCCCGGATGCAGTCTCCCATAACATCGGGAATCCGGGAAAAGATTCCCTCCTCTACGATCAGATGGTACGGTATACGAAAGCTGTTCATATTGTTCTGTTCTCCTTTTTTCCTTAGTACGGTTCTCCGGACTGCCTACGCTGCATTGGACAATGCAGTCTTAATGATATTGGAATACCACTCCACAAGCGGGCTTCCGAAGACGGCCGCCATAGCAAGTCCCGCACAGAGTGACGGCCCGAAGGGGATATGGTCTCTCCGCGATTTCTTTCCGCTGGCGATCAGGATCACACCCGCGAGGGCGCCGATGATCGCGCCGGCGAAAAAGCCCACGAGGGTCAGCTTCCATCCCAGCAACAGCCCGGAGGCAACCAGCAGCCGGATATCCCCGTGCCCGAAAGCATTGGGGATGATGAGGTCGATCAGGATCATGGGCACGCTGACAGCTGCCATACCGATCAGCCGCTCCTTCAGCGGAATCTCCGTCCAGAGGAAGATAGAGGCAATACCCAGGAGGAGAACAATAACATTCAGCTCAAAGGGAAGCTCCATGGTGTCCATATCAATAAAGGCCAGCACGGTAAGAAGGGCAAAGTAGATAAACAGGAGCACACCCTTTGCCGACACACCGTACAAAAGGCCGATGGCTGCGCCAAAGATGCCGCCCATGATGGTGATCACCCAGAAGCGGACCGGTTTTTCTCTGTAGACATCCCTTGCCGGCATTTTCAGCAGTTCAGCCTCCCGGGCCTTCCGGGCTTCCCATTCCTTCCGCTGCTTTTTATTCATTTTTCCGTCCACATCCTCGTCGTAGTCCTCGCGTGCACGGATATGGGCGTCCCACCTGCGGACCACCACATTTATCATGGCAAAAAGAATTAGTCCGCAGACGGCCAGCGCCGCTGCAAATACTGCTTTCATATTTCGTTCCTTTCGGCTCCCTCAGGTCTCTTACTTGACATCTCAACAGCCGTTTCTGCATACATTCCCGACCGTTCGCTGCCGGGTCTCACTCAGCCTTTCTTCACACCGATAAGAGAGATTACTTTGGCCTTTCCCTCGTTATAGCCCAGCATGACATCTCCCAGTGACCGGTACCTGCTGAAGTTTTTCCCGCCGGAATAATCATTATGCAGGATAAACTCTCTGCCCTGCCTGTTGATGCACATGGTATGCACCTGGTCCCGCAGTCTGTCCCGGTTATTCTGGAAGGTCACGATCCATGTCCTGCAGCCTTCTTCCATTTCCGGCAGGCTTTCCAGCACACGTTTTTCACCGTTCAGACGCCGCGTGGCATACCCGTTTTTCTTCAGATACTTCTCCACCGATGCAGGCGATGCTCCAAAAAAGCCGTTCAGCGCAAGTCCCTTTTTTTCAAAGGCCGCAAGCAGCGCCGGAAAATCCGGATGCGCTCCTCCGCCCTGTTCCTCTGCTAATACGTTTCCGATAACTCCCTCGGAAACCATGGCGTTATAGATTGAGATCACTTCGCAGCTGTTATAGGATGCCGGAAGCTCTTTGCCGAACCATTTTCCCAGCAGGAGGGTTTTCATCCTCCCCTGGTGCTCGACGTAGCTTTTTTTATCCGGAAGCCTTTCCAGATACCGGCCGGACTGTGCCTTCCAGACTTCTTCATTCTTTACTTTATGCGCACCGATCAGCTTTCGGGAAAGATGGCTGAAAAAGGTCAGTATGCGATAAGCAAATAAGATCATGCCGCCCTCCTTTCTCTTTCCGAAACCCGATTCCTGTGGTTATGTTTTCGTTCCGCAGCTATTCTGCTTCATCCTTAGCCGGGGCAAGCCGGATCCCCAGCTCTTCCAGCTGGCTCTCGTCAACGATGTTCGGTGCCTCGCACATAAGGTCGCTGGCATCCTTCACCTTCGGGAAGGCCATAACATCACGGATGGTATCCGCCTGGCACATCAGCATCAGCAGACGATCCAGTCCGTAGGCCAGACCTGCGTGAGGCGGCACGCCGTATTTAAACGCCGTCAGCAGGAAGCCGAACTTGTCGTTTGCCTCCTCGGAAGACATGCCGATGGTCTTAAACATCAGCTCCTGCACATCATCCTGATGGATACGGACGGAGCCGCCGCCGATTTCGACGCCGTTCAGTACAATATCATATGCCTTCGCCCGGACAGCACCCGGATCGGTTTCGATCTTATCAATATCCTCCTCCATGGGCATGGTGAAGGGATGATGCATAGCCACGAAACGGTTCTCCTCCTCGCTCCATTCCAGCAGGGGGAACTCGGTGATCCATACAAAACGGTAATCATCCTTCCTTGTCAGCCCCTGTTCCTCTGCAATATGGCAGCGGAGAGCGCCCAGCGTCTCCAGCACCAGCTTCTTTTTGGCATCCGCCAGAATGAGTACAAGGTCTCCGGCAGCTGCTCCGGCCTTTTCCTTAATGGCCTTAAGCTCCTCCGGCTTCATGAACTTGGCAAAGGAACACTTCTCTTCGCCCTCCGGGCTGATGGAAATATAAGCCAGGCCCTTCATGCCGTAGCCCTTCACAAACTCTGTCAGGGCATCCAGCTTCTTTCTGGGCATACCGCCAAGCCCCTTGGCGTTGATGCAGCGGACAGCACCGCCGGCATCCAGAGCGGATTTAAATACAACGAATTCTGTATTCTTTACCGCATCCGCAATATCCGTAAGCTCCATATCGAACCGGAGATCCGGCTTGTCGGAGCCGAAACGGTCCATGGCTTCCTGCCAGGTCATGCGCTGGATCGGAAGCTGCACATCCACACCGATGGCATCCTTGAACATGCGTTTCAGAAGGCGCTCGTTAACGTCGATCACATCATCAATATCCACGAAGGAAAGCTCCATGTCGATCTGCGTGAACTCCGGCTGACGGTCAGCGCGGAGATCCTCATCGCGGAAGCACTTGGCAATCTGGAAGTA
>DFHD01000044.1 GCA_002372545.1 Lachnospiraceae bacterium UBA3732
TGCGGTGTTGATCGGAGAAATGCTCATGCGGAGCCCGGATAAGACGGGACTCATCCGGGAGCTGAAGAAAGAAGCTTGGTGATTGAGGATAGCGGTGTGATGACGAAGATTAAAATTTGCGGTTTAAAAAGAATAGAAGATATTGAAGCTGCAAATGCACTTCGTCCCGATTATATAGGATTTGTATTTGCGGATTTCAGCCATCGTTATGTGAATAAGAAAACTGCGGCTATGCTGAAACGGAAGCTCAGTCCAAAGATCAAAGCGGTGGGTGTCTTCGTAAATGAAGAGGTTTCCGTTGTAGCGGAGCTTCTTAACGAAGGTATCATCGACATAGCGCAGCTTCACGGCGATGAAGATAACAATTATATAGAAGGATTGAGGCGGCTGATTTGTGATGCGGAGAAAGCCTCGCATGACAATGCTGGCGCAGAGAGGCATGAAGCAGAACAGTCCGGAGCAGAAGAGCCTGGAGAAGAACAGTCTGGAGCAGAACAGTCTGGAGCAGAAGAGTCTGGAGCAGAAGAGCCCGGAGTAGATAATGCTTCGGCAGACAGAATTCACATCATCAAGGCTTTCAATATAAATAAGATTCGGGATATTTCGGAAATAGATGCTTCGGCGGCGGATATTGTACTGGTCGATTCGGGAACAGGTTCGGGTGAAACCTTTGACTGGAGCAGATTGAAAGAGATAAAACGTCCGTATATTCTGGCAGGCGGACTGGGACCGGATAATGCTAAGTCGGCAATTGAAAATATACATCCCTATGGATTGGATGTCAGCTCCGGAGTGGAAACAGATAAGCTTAAAGACATCGAGAAGATGAAGAGGTTTGTCGGTATCGTAAGAGAGACGGATGAAGAAATGTGCTGCATTTCCAAGGCAGAGAGAGAGGACCTCGAGCAGATATTGAAACTTCAGTATCTGGCATAACAAGTACAAGGAGTATTGATAACATTTCCCTGTATAAAAAATGCGGATATGAAATATATGACAGCAAAGTGATCAGTGATGAGCTGGAGTTTGTATATATGGAAAAGAAAGGCAAAAAGATATGAGCGAAAATGCTAATTATTCAGACAAAGCAGTCGGACGTTTCGGAGAGTTCGGAGGACAGTACATCCCGGAAACACTGATGAACGAAATCCATAAGCTGGAAGCAGCATATGAGCATTATAAGAATGATCCTGAATTTGTTGCGGAGCTGGATAAGCTGAACCGTGAATATGCAGGACGTCCGTCACTTCTTTACTATGCGGAGAAGATGACAAGAGACCTCGGCGGAGCCAAAATCTATCTGAAGCGCGAGGACTTAAACCATACAGGTTCTCATAAGATCAACAACGTTCTCGGCCAGGTACTTCTTGCAAAGAAAATGGGTAAGACAAGAGTCATTGCCGAAACGGGAGCCGGACAGCATGGAGTTGCAACAGCAACAGCAGCGGCGCTTATGGATATGGAATGTGAAATCTTCATGGGTGAAGAGGATACAAAGAGACAGGCGCTCAATGTTTACCGTATGGAGCTTCTCGGAGCAAAGGTACATGCAGTGAAAACCGGAACAAGAGTTCTGAAGGACGCCGTAAATGAGGCAATGCGTGAATGGACAAACAGAGTGGATGATACACTCTATGTTCTCGGCTCTGTAATGGGACCTCATCCTTTTCCGACAATCGTAAGAGATTTCCAGTCGGTGATCAGCAAGGAGAGCCGTGCACAGATACTTGAAGCAGAGGGAAAGCTTCCGGACGTTGTTATAGCCTGCGTAGGAGGCGGAAGCAACGCAATCGGTTCTTTCTATGAATATATCAAGGATGAAGGCGTACGCCTTATCGGATGTGAGGCGGCAGGTCTCGGAGTAGATAATCCGAAAAATGCAGCTACCATGGCGAACGGTTCTATGGGAATCTTCCACGGAATGAAGTCACTTTTCTGTCAGGATGAATACGGACAGATCGCTCCTGTATATTCTATTTCGGCAGGGCTTGATTATCCGGGAATAGGACCGGAGCATGCTTATCTTGCTTCAATAGGAAGAGCAGAGTATGTTCCGATCACGGACGAAGAGGCGGTAAAAGCATTTGAGTTTCTTTCAAGAGAAGAAGGAATAATCCCCGCTATCGAGAGTTCACATGCAGTTGCACATGTCATGAAGATAGCTCCTGCAATGCCGAAGGACAGCATCATCATCTGTACGATCTCAGGCCGGGGCGATAAGGATGTAGCTGCAATCGCTCGTTACCGCGGTGTGGAGATATATGAGTAATTACCCGGAAAAACAAAGGGATATACCCGTTGGGGAAAATGAGAGGAAGAAAATGAGCAGAATTAAAAAAGCATTTGAAAATAAAAAGGCATTTATTACATTTCTTACGGCAGGAGATCCGGATTATGAAACATCTCTGAAGAATTTTAAAGCAGTTGCAGAGGCAGGTGCGGATCTTATCGAGGTTGGTATCCCGTTCTCGGATCCGATCGCAGAGGGCCCGGTTATTCAGGAGGCTGATATAAGAGCACTTTCATCGGGAATGACAACAGACAAGGTATTTGGGCTTGTGACGGAACTCAGAAAGACTGTTGATACGCCGATCGTTTTCATGACTTACGCCAATCCGGTATATCATTACGGCGCGGATAAATTCTTTGAAAAGGCGAGTGCTGCGGGTGCGGACGGAATAATCATTCCGGATTGTCCTTTTGAAGAGCGTCATGAGTTTGATGAAACTGCTGCAAAGTACGGAATCGATTTCATATCCATGATCGCTCCCACAAGCAAGGACAGGATCAAAACTATCGCAGAGCAGGCTAAGGGCTTTATCTATGTGGTTTCGTCACTGGGGGTAACGGGCGTGAGAAGCGAGATCACTACAGACCTCGGCGCAATCATCGGTCATATCAAGGATGTAACAGATACTCCGGCTGCAATCGGTTTTGGAATCAGCACTCCTGAGCAGGCTGAAAAAATGTCCGGGATCGCCGATGGCGTAATAGTCGGATCTGCTATGGTTAAGATAGTTGCACAGTATGGAAGCGAGGCACCGGAGAAGCTTGCAGAGTACGTAAGAAGCATGAAGGAAGCAGTGCGCCGGTAAAGTGTTTCTTAAATCACTACATCCCAAATGCAGTCTAGTGCTGCCGTTTTTCTGTAACAGGGATCAGGGAAACTGAACAGTAAAAATGTTGGAATGATCTGTGGCGGTGGCTTTGATGCTGCCGCCATGCTGCTTTACGATCGCTTCTGCGATTGAAAGACCAAGTCCGTAGCCTGCGGTTTCCTCGCGTGAGGAATCCGCGCGGTAGAAGCGGTCAAATACCTTTTCCAGGACCTCCCGGTTCATGGGTGTGCCATCGTTTTCCACAGAGAGAAGGATATGTCCTCTGCTTCCCCTTTCGTTCCCTTCCTTCGCATTCGTTCCCTTTTCCGGCCTGCTCCGGTCGGTATCCTTCTGCTCCTTTTTTCCGCCGGAGGAGAGCCGCAGGGTGATCTTTCCTTTTTCACTGCTGTATTTCAGGGCGTTATCCAGAAGAATCTCCGTCAGGCGGCGAAGGCTGTCTGCATTACCCTTTATATGAATATCTTCAGCAATATCCGTTACCAGTGTCCGCCCGGCCTCAAAGATGATCGGCTCCCAGGTCATGCTGCACTCATCCATCAGCTCGCTGAGACAGAGGTCTTCCCGGATGAGTTCCCTTTCTCCGGTGTCTCCCCGTGCAACCTCCAGAAGCTCCTGCACCAGCTCCTTCATCCGTACGGCTTCAGTTTCAATATGCTCCAGCCGCCGGGAATTCTTTTCAGTGGGCTGATCCTTCGACTTTCGCATCATCTCTGCATTGGAGAGGATGACGGAAAGGGGAGTTTTCAGCTCATGAGACGCATCTGCCACAAACCGTTTCTGATCATCCCATGCCCGGGCAACAGGGCGGAGCGTAATCCGGGAAAGCCAGAGGGAAAGCAGAAACATGACGATCAGAACGCCCGTGCCGATGAGCAGGGCATTCCGGATATCCTTTTTCAGCTCGGCGAGTTCGGTGGAAATATCCACGAAGGCAATCCGCTTTTCTTCTCCGGCAGACCGGATCATAAAGCGCATGCTCTGTTCCCGGAGAGTGCCGCTTTCCGTGCCCTTTTCCAGAGCGGCATCGGTCAGCGTCTGAATATCGGTATCATCGATAAAAAAGAAATTGTTGCGTTCGGGTGACGCGGTTCCGTCAGGGGCAACCCGGACGATCAGAATGGTCATCCGGTTGATCTTGTCATTGTCATCCCGGATCCGTTTTCCTGTTTCTGTCTCTGTGGTTCCGTCTGCGCGGACAGGATCATTATTTGAATCATTACCTTCCGGGGGTATGCTGCCTTCCGGTGAAGAATTACCTTCCGGCGGCATGCTTCCATTTGGTGAATTATTACCTTCCGGGGGCATGCTGCCATCCGGGGCCCCATTTCCATCCGGAGAAAAGAAGCCTTCCTTCCGGTCGTTCATGTCGAGGGCAGTCTGCAAGGCTTCCCTGCTGTCCTCCTGCATGGAGCGGCGGGAGGAGAAGTACTGCACGCCAAAAATGGCCAGGAGGAAAACAAGACAGATTCCCATCATGACCAGAATGAATTGTATGCGCAGACGTTTAAGATAAGGGTTTTTCATGCTTCCTCCAGATGGTAGCCGATCTTCCGGACAACCCGGATGGAAACCCGGGATTTGAGTGCCCCGAGCTTACGGCGGAGAAAGGACATATAGGCCTCCACATTGTTATCTCCGGCGTCGGAGTCATACCCCCAGACCTTAATGATGAGGGTTTCCTTGGAGAGAATGGCAGTACCGCTGAGCATCAGGTACCGCATGATATCGAATTCCTTGGCGTTCAGCTTGATGCTCTTTTTTCCGCAGGAAAGCTCGCATGAAGCAGTGTCCAGAGTAAGGTCGCCGAAGGTGAGCCTGTCGGTGATGATCTCTTTCTTTCGCCGCATGATGGCGTGAAGGGCGGCGATCAGCTCCTCGTTTTCAAAGGGCTTGGTCAGGTAATAATCCGCACCGAGATTGAGCCCGTTTACCCGGTCGCTCAGTCCGGTACGGGCAGTGAGCATAAGAACAGGCGTCATGATTCCCTCGCCGCGCAGCTTTTCCAGAACGGAAAAGCCGTCCATGCCGGGCAGCATGACGTCAAGTATGATGGCATCGTACATGCCGGAGGAAGCGTCCAGGTAGCCGTCCCTGCCGTTATTCTGGATATCGGCGCCGTCTCCTGCACTCTCCACAACATCGGCAATGGTCTCTGCCAGACGTTTTTCATCTTCAATGATCAGTACGCGCATTAGAACACCCCGTTAAAGAACTCCTTTTCGCGGCGACCCTTCCGGGAAGCTATCCAGCTGGCCGGAAAGTGAGAAATGGCAGAGTTGAATTCTCTTGCCCGCTTGTTATATTCGGATGAAGTCTGGAAAAGCTGAGCCTTGAGCGTCGCGTGCTTATCCAGAAGATCCTTCAGTGTTTCATCTTTAGAAAGGGCAGGATCGTTCCCGATCAGGCTTTCCGCCTCCTGCCAGGTTTTGATGAGTTCAATCCCCACCAGTGTCTGCATGGATGCGGGCATACCAAGGGTAATCAGGCTTCTGGAGCTTTTTTCCGGCCGCGGAAGAGCGGAAGAGAGCTCGCTGAGCCGGTCCTCAAGCTGTGTCAGCGCCCGGTTATCATCCCAGAGCAGGGTATCGATCTCGGAGCCGCTGTCCTTTGCCCTTGAATCGGATTTCTGCACCTTATTGACTGTGAAAATATAAATGACCATAACGATCACAAAAATGATCAGGATGATGGGAAAGATCATGTTTTTTCCTCCATTATTCTTCATTAAGCTTTATTTTACCTTAAAAAAGAACGAAATACAATTTTATTTTTCTACTGATTTGTGGTATAAATGAATTATGACGAAAATATTCCGGCGGAGGAGAATTTCATTGTCAGAAGGCGAATCTACAAAACAGAAGGTAGCCAATGCTCTGATGGAGCTGGCCAAAACGGAACCACTGGATAAGATTACGGTAAGGGATATTTCCCGTTTATCCGGGATCAACAGGCAGACCTTTTATTATCATTTCAAAGATAAGACGGAGCTGCTCAACTGGGTATATGAAACCAATTTCCTGCGCCCCTACATGCAGGACATGAACAGCGAAAACTGGAGGGAGAGGATGCGGGATTTCCTCTATAAGCTCAGGGAGAACAGGGGATTTGTGATGAATTCCACCATAAACGCCTTCAGCCCTGTGTTCGGATATATCATCCAGGTGATTGCGGATCTGTTCCGGCAATTCGTGATCAGTGATGATCTGAAACGATCCCTTTCCGATTCCCAGATCGAGTCATATGCAAGATTTATGGCATTCGGATTCTTCGGAACCGTCCGAGACTGGGTGCGGAAGGATGACGGAGAAAGCCCTGAACGGCTGATCGAGATGATGGAAGATAATCTGAAGTCCGGCTCAACCGGCATTACAACCCGGCTGATAGATGCTCCGGTTTAAGGAAAACAGGCGGAATATGCCGTTTTGTTGAGGTTTTCCTTGCAATCATGATAAAAATCCTTTAAAATAAATATTTAGATTATCACGTATGTTTACATAATGTGGTTTACAAGCAATTATGGATTGTAAGGCGAGGTATTTATGATGAGAAAACGACTGCAGAAAACGGTAATCGGTTTCCTTATAGCCGGAATGATATTTGCTTTTGCTCCGGGGGTTCCCGCAGCACGGGCGGACGAGATATCCGATATTCAGGAGGAAAGGGAACAGACCAGATCGGAAAAGGAAGCAGCTGAGGCGAAGCTGAAACAGCTGAATCTGGAAAAGGATGACATTATTTCCTATATCAGAGAGCTGGATACCCAGATTGAGGAATACAATGGAAAGCTTCTGGATCTGAATGAGCAGAGAAGCGACCTGCAGGCACAGGTTGCGGTAAAGGAAAATGAACTGCAGATGGCATATATTGCCGAGCAGTATCAGTATGACAGCATGAAGGAGAGGATCCAGTATGCGTATGAGAACGGGGATGTGACGTATATCGACGCCCTGACTTCGATCAAGGATTACTCCCGTGCGATCAACCAGTCCGAATATATCGATCAGGTTTCTTCCTACGATCAGGTTCAGCTGAACACACTGCTGGAGATCGAGAAATCCATTGCTGAGTATGAAGAGTCGCTGCAGAGCGCTATTTCGGATGTGGAGGACCTGAAGCTCCGGGCGCAGGACGAGCGGGGTGCTCTTCAGGTAATGGAGGATGACAAGAAGGTCGTTCTTGAGGAATATGATGTAAATATCAATATGACGGAGGAAGAGATTTCCGAACTGGAAGCCCAGATGGAAAGACAGGACGGACAGATCGCTTCTCTGGAGGCGGCTGCGGAGGCGGCCCGTCAGCAGGCGGCGCAGGAACTTGCGGCCCAGCAGGAAGCAGCAAGAAGGGCGGCTGAGGCAGCCCGTCAGCAGGCAGCTCAGGAGCAGCAGAGCAGCGGAGACGAGACAGCATCGCCTACGGATGCTGCGCAGAGCTCCGATTATACATCGTATACCGATACGGTGGATCTTCCCACATACACCGGCGGCGGCCTGGTATGGCCCATGCCCAGCTCCACATATATCACCTCCGGCTTCGGCGCGAGAAGCCTGGGTTATCACCGCGGCATCGATATTTCCTGTCCGGTAGGCAGCAGTGTAGTAGCTGCGGCAGACGGAATCGTCGTTGCCTGCTATCCGGTCGGAACAGACGGCTGGGAGTCAGTCGGAAATGCGGTATTTATCGATCATGGTAACGGACTGATGACGATGTATTATCATCTTTCCGGATTCGCCGTTGGCGTAGGCCAGTATGTATATGCCGGTCAGGTGATCGCCTATTCCGGAAATACCGGCTTCTCCACAGGCCCGCATCTCCATTTTGGCGTGCGGATCAACGGAAGCTACACGGATCCTCTGGGATATTACTAAACCGAATATCTTTATGTAAGTCAGAAGAGCAGCCGCTATGGCTGCTCTTTTTCTGCCCTGTTTTATCTTTTTCTTCGGTTTTCTTTGTTTTTCTTTCGGCCTTCTTTCCTGTTTCTTTCCGCCGGAGTCCCGGCATACTGTCCTGCGTGTCCCGATTTGGGACAAAAAGCGACGATTGTCCCATTACAAATTTGAAATATGGGTCTATTCTTGGTACGAAAAGCAAAAAAGGGAGGCAAAAGTGTAATGAAAGGATTTGGAAAGGCGGTAGTCAGATGGAGAGTGCCTATTCTCATTCTGGCGATCATCCTTCTTATCCCGTCAGCCATCGGCTACTTCAGGACCAGAATCAATTATGATATCCTGACCTATCTGCCGAAGGACATTGAGACCATGAAGGGGCAGGACATCCTGGCAAAGGATTTCGGTACAGGCGCCTTTTCCCTGGTCGTGGTGGAGGGACTGAGTGACAAGGATGTGTCCGCTGTTAAACAAAAGATCGAGGGAGTGGATCATGTCAAATCTGTCATCTGGTATGACAGCCTGATGGATATCAGCGTTCCGGAGGAAATGCTTCCGGAAAAACTCTTAAAGGCGTTCCGGAACGGAGACGCAACCCTTATGGCGGTAATCTTCGACACTACGATGTCGGATGATGAAACCCTTGAGGCGGTAAAGAAGATACGCAAGCTGACAAGCAAGGAGGTCTACCTCAGCGGTATGTCTGCGCTGGTGGAGGATACAAAGGAGCTGTCGGACCGGGAGGTTCCTGTATATGTTGGAATAGCCGTGCTTCTTTCGGTCATCGTGCTTTCCCTCAGTATGGACTCCTTTCTGATCCCGCTGTTTTTCCTGCTGAGCATCGGCTTCGCCATAATCTATAATCTGGGTACCAATATCGTGCAGGGAGAAATATCCTATGTGACGCAGGCTCTGGCGGCTGTTCTGCAGCTTGCCGTTACCATGGACTACTCCATCTTCCTCTGGCACAGCTATTCGGCGGAAAAGGAAAAAGCCGGTGATAAGAAGGAGGCTATGGCGGCGGCCATCAATGAAACGCTTTCCAGCGTGGTCGGAAGCTCCATCACCACGGTTGCCGGCTTTGTGGCCCTGATGTTCATGAGCTTTACCCTTGGCCGCGACCTGGGATTTGTCATGGCAAAGGGTGTTGTGATCGGCGTACTGGTCTGTGTAACGGTTCTTCCTGCCATGATCCTGATCTTTGATAAGGCGATCGCAAAGACCACACATAAAACCCTGCTTCCGGGCTTTGACCGGGCGGGCAGATGGATCGTCAGACATTCCTGGATCGGCATCGTTTTATTCCTTGCCCTGATCGCTCCTGCAATCTGGGGCTACAAACATAACAAGGTTTATTACAATCTGGATTCCTCGCTCCCGAAAAGCCTGGCCAGCATTCAGGCGGGAGAGAAGCTCCAGGAAAAATTCGAAATGAATTCCACCCATATGATCCTTTATGACAGCAGCATGAGCCTGCAGAATGCGGAAAAGATGATTCGTGAGGTGGAGGGTGTCGATGGAATCAAGACTGTTCTGGGTCTGGATACCATCACCGGTCCCATGTTCCCGGAAACCATGATCCCGGAGAATATCCGGAGCGTTCTGGATAATGGAGAATATAAGCTCCTTCTGGTCATGTCCGAATACAAGGTGGCGTCGGATGAGGTGAATGAGCAGTGCGACAGCATCAAAGAGATCATCAAACGCTACGATGAGAAGGGAATGCTGATCGGTGAGGCACCCTGTACGGAGGATCTGATCCGGATCACGGATCAGGATTTCGCCAGAGTGAACAGCGTTTCCATCGGACTCGTTCTGCTGATCATCATCTTTGTATTTGCGTCGGGGTCGCTGCCGGTCCTGCTGGTCTGCGTGATCGAGTTCGCAATCTTTATCAATCTGGGTATTCCCTATTATACCCACACGGTGCTGCCCTTTATTGCATCCATTGTGATCGGAACGATCCAGCTGGGCTCCACGGTAGACTATGCGATTCTCATGACCAATAAATATAAGGGCTTACGCGTGCAGGGAATGGATAAGAACGAAGCAGTTTCCACTGCGCTTTCCCAGTCCATGAATTCCATTATCGTCAGCGCACTGAGCTTTTTTGCTGCCACCATTGGCGTAGGCCTTTATTCGGATATCGACATGATCAGCTCGCTGTGTGTACTGATGGGCAGGGGTGCGATCATCAGTATGTTCGTGGTCATCCTGCTTCTGCCGGCGGTACTGAAGCTGGCGGACGGACTGATTATCCGCACGACGGGCGGCATGAGGCATCTAACCAAAGAAGGAAGGGAATAGAAGGAAAGCTCATATTTAAAAACAAACAGATGCCAATACTATATAGAAAAGGGATAATGACCGGATGGAAGAATATCCGGAAAAAAAGGGAGTGAATGGAAAATGAGAAGAAAGGAATTTGCAAAAAGAGCAGCAGCGATATTCATGGCTATCCTGATGGCCGTCAGTGTCTCCGGGTGCGGAAATAAGAGTGAAGCCGTTAAGGTAGAGCAGCAGGAAGCGCTTGCGGAAAACACAGAGGATGAGGAAGAGCTGAAAGAAATCTTCGAGGACAGCTTTGGGCTGGATGAGAAGCTGGAACGCAATGCGGGCAAAGAGGAAAAGGTATATGTGATCGCAGATGCCTATGGAAGCCCGAATGAAGTGATCGTCAGTGAGTGGCTGAAGAATCCGGAGCATCTGGATACGCTGGAGGATGAGAGCAGCCTTGACGGAATCGAAAATGTTAAGGGTGATGAGACATTTACCGTGGATGGAAACAAGGTGACCTGGAAGGCCGGTGGAAATGATATCTATTATCAGGGAACCTCCGATCAGGAGCTTCCCGTAGCGGTTAAGGTTACGTATCTTCTGGACGGAAAAGAAGTGAAGGCGGATGAACTGGCAGGAAAGAGCGGGCTGGTCACCGTTCGCTACACCTATCAGAATAAAACTGCCGGTAAGGTAAAGACGCCCTTCCTGATGGTAACCGGGCTTATCCTGGACGAAAATGCATTCACGGACATCAGCGTAACGAACGGAAAGCTGATCTCCGATGGCAGCAGATATATCCTTGTGGGCTTTGGCCTTCCGGGTCTTTCGGAAAGCCTGGAGCTGGAAGACGGCCTGATTCCGGAATACTTTGAGTTTTCGGCAAGAACAACGGATTTTCAGCTTCCCATGGCGCTCACCTTTGCAGAGTGTGATTTCATGATGAATGAAAAGAAGCTTTCTCTGGATGAAATAAAGGAGAAGGTGAATGACCTCAGCGGACAGTACCAGGATGGTATGAAAAAGCTGGAGAGCGGTATTAAGCAGTATACGGATGGCGTTAGTCAGGTCGCTGCAGGCGTGGATAAGCTTGACCAGGGAGCAAAACAGCTGAATGATGGTGCAAATCAGCTGAATGTAGGTATCCGTGCGGCGGAAAACGGCGCAGGGGATCTGGAAAACGGACTTGAGGCAGCAAAGAACGGCTCTGACGAGCTGGCTGCCGGAGCCAATGAACTGAATCAGGCCGTGCAGAATGTGAACCTGCCGGATATGGCTTCGCAGGACAGAAGCCTTTCGCCTGAACAGCAGTCTGCAGCGGCAGAGCAGCTGCAGAAGGAAGCAGAGAATACGCTGGGAAGCAGCACTGGTGATTATGTAATGGCCGGAATGGATCAGAGTGATCTGGCTGAGCTTTCCGCTCTTTCCGGCATGTCTCCCGAGGAGCAGAAGAAGGCCATCAGTACAAAGGGCGCTGAGGCTGCGGCTTCGGATACCAATTATGCAGAGGTCAGGGCGGCCGTGGTAGAGGCTATGGTGGATTCTGCCAAGCAGCAGATGACAGAGGCAGCGGTTGCGGCGGCAAAAAACCAGCTGATCGCGGCTAATAAGCAGGATATTTTAAAGGCAGCGGCAGTGGTATATGCGAGCAGCGGTCAGGAAGGGTTATCTGCCTTCATGCAGGCTGTTTCCGCGGGCGGAGGAAGCCTTGATCAGTATCTGGCGGCTTATTATACCAATTCTGCGGCTTATGCTGATGCGTTAAATACCGTATCCGCAGCAGTGGGTGCGGATGTGGAGCAGGCAGTGGCAGCCGGTGTGGCGGCCAGAGAGGCAGATATCCGTTCGGCTTGTGCGGCAACTGTTGAAGCAAAGGATGCGGAGATCCGCCAGGGTGTCGAGGCGAGCGTGGATCAGATGCTGACCCCGGCATTCATCAGCGGCTATGGCAGCGCATCACAGGCAATCGGCGCGGATGTAAAGGCGTTTACCGATAAGCTGCAGAGAGATCTTCCCGGCCTGATCAAGGATGTGGCATCCTCCTATGGTACTGCAGGAATGAAGATCGGTGCGGATTTCGTTATGCAGGCTGTACAGGTTCAGCTCGACAGCTTCCAGTCACAGCTGACCGCATTAAAGAATGGTACAAGCCGTCTGGCGGCAGGCACCGGCGATCTGAGCAGAGGGCTTGGCACTCTCTATAACGGCGCGGGGCAGCTAAGGTCCGGTATGGAGCAGCTGAATGCAGGTTCTGAGGCTCTTTATAAGGGTTCGGGCGATCTGGCTGACGGCACAGGAGCGCTGAAAAAGGGTACGGATCAGCTGACGGCATCCGGCCCCGAGCTGGCTGACGGCGGAAAAAAGCTTTCCGATGCGACGAATCAGATTATGAAGAAGCTCTCGGAGTCAGAGGATAAGGCTGATGCGTTTGCCGATAAGATCAATCAGCTCAGGGAAGCAGCCAATGCATATCAGAGCTTTGGCGGTAAGGCGGAAAATGTAGACGGAAGCGTACGGTTCTTCATCAAAACCGAGGAAATTGTATCAGAATAAGCATCCCATTTTAACTCCCTTTTCAGAACCGCAGGTTTATCCTGCGGTTCTTTTTTTGTGCGAAGGCGAGTCATCAGGATACACATTTATGTGGTATCCTGTTTGACGAGCCCGCATCATCGAGTAGGGGGATTAAATCCTCCCTACTCGATTCCTTGTATCATTATTTTTTGCCCCGTAACATTATTTTATGCCCTCGTAACATTATTTTATGCCACCCGTATCATTAAAATGTTTTGCGTGCACGGCCGTCCCGAATGATAGTAGATTTCCTTTCTGACAGACAGATAACCTACTGTATGGTATCAGAAACTGTGTGCAAGAGAAAACTCGGCTTTTTCCGGTTTTGCACTTTAAAACACGGAATTTAAAATTTCACATTACGGTATAAATATGCGGAATATGCATAAGTGATATACATGTGAGTACATAATTCGGGACTATGAGTGCGGAACAGAAAATAATACGTGCAATAGCGGAAAAAGTGTGGTATGATAAAAAAAGGATATACTAAATATAGAATGAACACTATTGTGACATATAGAATATTATTGTAAAAAACAGGAGCAGACATGGATACGACAGAGATTTTCAGAAGAGGAAAGCTTCTTCTTCTGGCTAAACTTCTGATGGAAAAAACAGATGAACAGCACCACCTTACACTGACAGAAATACAGGAAGAACTGGCAGCCTACGGCATTCACAGCGAAAGAAAAAGTCTGTACAGAGATATGGAAACTCTGCGTGCACTGGATATGGACATCATTACCGAGCGGGACAGCCGGCAGTGCTATTATTATATAGGAGGCAGAAAATTTGAACTTGCGGAAGTGAAGACCCTTGTGGATGCCGTTCAGGCGTCCCGCTTCATCACCGCTAAGAAAAGCGAACAGCTGATCAGAAAGCTGGAAACGCTGACCAGCTGCTATGAAGCAAACGATCTTCACCGCGAGGTATTTGTCAGCGGCCGGGTGAAAAATGATAACGAGAATATTTACTATAACGTTGATGTGATCCACACAGCCATCAGCAGGGATCATAAGATCAATTTTCAGTATTATCAGTGGAATCTGAAGAAGAAAAAGGTGCTGCGGCATGATGGAAGGATCTATTCCGTCAGCCCATGGGCGCTGGTATATGATAATGAGAATTATTACCTGGTGGGCTATGATGACGGCCACAGAGCCATCCGCCATTACCGGGTGGATAAAATGGTGAATATCGAAGAGACTCAGGAAATCCGGGCAGGAAAGACCGCCTTCCGCCAGGCGGGCGTCAGCTCATATTCAAAAACTGTATTCGGTATGTACGAAGGACCGAAGGAAACGGTGATTCTTGAGGTGAAGGAGCCGCTGGTTGGCGTTATGGTGGACCGGTTCGGTGAAAGTGTAAGCATTCGCGCGCTGGATAAGGAAACCGCAGAGGTCAGGCTGAGCGTAAAGGTCAGCAATCAGTTTCTTGGCTGGCTCGTGGCGCTGGGAGAAGGCGTCAAGGTGAAAGAACCGGCCGATGTTCAGGAACAGCTGAGAAATATGGGAAAGCGATTAATGGAAAGCTATACGTAATAAATGTATGTGGGAAACGGGCAGTGCACCTTGCTGCCCGTTTTCTTATTTGGAGAAACCGTACTTGGATAAACCGTCTGTTAAAACTTGTGGCGTGTAATGCGGATTTATGATAAGATATGTCTGTGTGGCAGACAGCAGCAAATAAAAAATAATATGAGGGGGATATGAAAATGGCAGATATGAACTTAAGAAAGGTTGCGATGATCGGCTGCGGATTCGTAGGTTCCGCATCCTGCTTTGCCCTGATGCAGAGCGGCCGTTTTTCCGAAATGGTGCTGATCGATGCCAATCAGGCAAAAGCAGAAGGAGAGGCGCTGGATATCAGTCATGGCCTTCCCTTTGCGAAGCCGATGAAGATTTACGCCGGTACCTATGACGACATTCAGGATGCAGCCGTGGTCGTAATCTCAGCCGGCGCGGCACAGAAGCCCGGAGAGACCCGCTTGGATCTGGTAAAGAAAAATGTATCGATCTTCAAGTCGATCATGGCAGAGATCAAGGCAAGAGATATTGCCGGTATTCTTCTGATCGTGGCTAATCCCGTGGATATTCTGACCAGAGTGGCACAGAAGCTTTCCGGTCTGCCGAAGGAGAGAGTCATCGGTTCCGGAACTGTTCTGGATACAGCCAGATTGAAATATCTGCTTGGCGAGCATCTGGGAATCGACAGCAGAAGTATTCATGCATTTGTCATTGGCGAGCACGGCGACAGTGAGATTGCTGCCTGGAGCAGTGCAAATGTATCCGGCGTGCCCTTAAATGCATGCTGTGAGATGCGTGGCTTCTTCCAGCATGAGGAATCCATGAAGAGGATTGCCGAAGACGTGAAGAACAGCGCATACGAGATCATTGAAAAGAAGAGTGCAACCTATTATGGCATTGCCATGACCATCAGCAAGATCTGTGATGCCATTGTCCGGGACGAGAAGAGCGTTCTTCCTGTTTCCAGCTACATGAGCGGAGAGTTTGGAATTGACGGCATTTGCCTCAGTATGCCGGCGATCGTTGGCCGGAACGGCGTGGAAGGGCTTATTCCCATCGAGCTGGACGCAGCCGAGACAGAGGCCCTGCAGGCCTCCGCCGCCACCCTCCGCACCGTCCTCGAAAGCGTGGATATGTTGTGATACCACAGGGGTGAAATAGAAACGAGGGGGATGAATGGACACATCAGTGTCCAATTCATCCCCCTCGTTTCTATTACCACCCCGCACAAACATGAGGATGAAGCGGTTTGCGAAGCAAAGCGCG
>DFHD01000068.1:0-9321 GCA_002372545.1 Lachnospiraceae bacterium UBA3732
AGGAATTTCCTCCTACTCGATTGTTGGGTACCACGACAGGTTTTTTGTGAATGCCCCACGCCATGAGTGCTTTGGATGTATGTACGGCGGCTGATCGTATACAGACAACTGCAGACCGTTAGCGGTCTCGGTGCTTAGCGATTCGCGAGTGCCGGAGCACGAAGCGAGAGCTTAGCATCCGCTAGGGTGCCGCGCTCGTGCGCAAGCAGAGTCTGCAGTGTCTGTATACGATCAACCGCCTGACAGCGGTTCCGGCAGATCACATCGCTCCTGTGGGATCATGCGCTCAATGTATCTAACCAGAGTTTGGTGTGTTTTACTTGCATATCTTCGCAAAATCTACTATACTTACGACTGGTATGAATAAACAGACAGTCCGCCGGCTGGCAGGCAAAAACCGGAAGAAATTCCGGGATGTGCGGCAGAAGAGCCCGGCGGGATACGGAGGATGAACAATGTCTGAATTGTTAAAGATACAGAATTTAAAGGTAAACGTAGGCGAAAAGGAGATCCTGAAGGGCATCGACCTGGTCTGCGGTGAAGGGGAGACCCATGTGATCATGGGACCCAACGGAGCAGGAAAGTCCACCCTGGGCTATGCCATCATGGGAAGCCCGAAATATGAGGTTACAGAGGGAACCATCCTGTTTGACGGAAAGGATATTACCGAAGACAGTGCCTCGGATCGGGCAAAGGCCGGACTGTTCCTTTCCTTCCAGAATCCGCTGGAGGTGCCGGGAATATCGCTCAGCACATTTATCCGGAATTCATTGGACGCCCGGACAGGGAAAAAGACCAAGCTCTGGGATTTCCGGAAGCGTCTGGAAAAGGAAATGCAGGTGCTTTCCATGGATAAATCCTATGCAGACAGAGACCTGAATGTAGGCTTTTCCGGCGGTGAAAAGAAGAAAGCGGAAATCCTTCAGCTTCTTATGCTCTCTCCACGGCTGGCCATCCTGGATGAGACAGACTCCGGATTGGACGTGGATGCGGTAAGAACCGTATCCGACGGTATCCGCGCCTTTCATGAGAATACGAACGGCACACTGATCGTGATCACCCATTCCACGAAAATCCTCGAGGCACTGGATGTGGATGTTACCCATGTTCTGGTGGATGGCCGTATCGTGGATACCGGGGATCATTCCCTTGTGGATCTGATCAACGAGGAAGGCTTCGAGAGATACATGAACTGAGCTGTGCGGGCTTACGGCTGCGGAGATTGCCGGGAGAACTTCCTCCGGCGACGGATCGGAAGCAGCCGGATATACTGAACTGCGGGAATATACCGGGAGAGACAGTCTCGTGGTAATCCTGTAAAGACTGAGGAATAGAGAATGAGAGAAAAAACACGGGTTGAGGATATCGACAGAAGTCTGTACGATTTCCGCAATGAGGACAAGGATGCCTTCCGTGTAGAGGAGGGACTGACGGAGGAGATCGTCCGTCAGATATCGAAGGAAAAAAACGATCCCGAATGGATGCTTGAGCTCCGGCTTAATTCGCTGGAGACCTACCGCAAGCTGGATGTTCCCGACTGGGGACCGGAGATCGACGGACTGGATATGGATAATATTGTTACCTATGTCCGGCCGAAGAATAACAAGATGACCGCCGACTGGGACGAGGTGCCTGCCGAGATCAAGGACACCTTTGAAAAGCTGGGCATCCCCAAGGCAGAGAGAGAATCACTGGCCGGCGTGGGTGCGCAGTATGATTCCGAGCTGGTTTATCATAATGTCAGAAAAGAGGTGGAGGAGCAGGGCGTGATCTACACCGACCTGGAATCCGCCATGCATGGACCCTACGGGGATATGATCAGGGAGCATTTCATGAAGCTCATCCCGCCGAATGATCATAAGTTTGCCGCGCTCCACGGCGCAGTCTGGTCAGGCGGCTCCTTTGTCTATGTTCCGCCGGGCGTAAAGGTGGAGATTCCCCTCCAGTCCTATTTCCGGCTGAATGCACCGGGAGCGGGACAGTTTGAGCACACACTGATCATCGTGGATGAGGGAGCAGACCTGCATTTTATTGAAGGCTGCTCGGCGCCGAAGTATAATGTGGCGAACCTTCATGCCGGCGCAGTGGAGCTTTTTGTGGGCAAAAATGCCAGACTCAGGTATTCCACCATTGAGAACTGGTCGAAAAATATGTATAACCTGAACAGCAAGCGGGCTGTGGTGGAAGAGGGAGGCGTAATGGAATGGGTGTCCGGCTCCTTTGGTTCCCATGTTTCCTACCTCTATCCCATGACCATTCTGAATGGAGATGACAGCCGCATGGAATTCACCGGTATTACCTTTGCGGGTAACGGACAGAATCTGGATACCGGCATGAAGGTGGTGCATAACGGCAAGCGGTCGAGGTCAACCGTAAATACGAAATCCATTTCCAAGGATGGGGGAATCTGCACCTACCGCAGCGTTGTCAGAGTGAATCCGGGAGCGGAGGGCTCTGTTTCGGCAGCGGACTGCTCCTCTCTTATGCTGGATGATATTTCCCGCTCGGATACGATCCCTGTAATGGATATCCGTACGGACGACTGTGATATCGGTCATGAAGCAAAGATCGGCCGGATCAGTGATGACGCGATCTTTTATCTGATGTCCAGAGGTATCTCCGAGGAGGATGCCCGGACCATGATCGTCAGCGGCTTTGCGGATAATGTCAGCAAGGAGCTGCCGCTGGAATATGCAGTGGAAATGAATAATCTGATCCGTCTTGAGATGATCGGAAGTATAGGATAGGAGGACCGGAATGCGAGATCTGGAGATTAACAGGCTGCCGGCACCTACCTGGCGCTGGCTGAAGGTAAACAGCGAAAATGTAAAGCTTCCGGATGCTTTTGCTGCCGCAGAGCAGGAGACAGAGCTTTCCGGAGTAAAAACGGATGATGCCGCAGAAGTAAAGGCAGCGGAGATATCCGGACTGGGAGAGGCGTTTGCTGCCGCGGCCGGTTCCCCGGAAATCCCGGTAAGCCGGTTTCTGGCGGACGGTCCGGAGGGCAGGCTGCATATCAAAAACCATTTTCATGAAACGGGAAGCATTGCCCGGGAGGAAATCCTGGCAAAGGAAAAGACAAAGCTCCTGGTGATCATGGAAGCTGACGGAAGTGCGGAGATGGCCGCTCATGACATCCGTTTCCGTGTGGAAAAGGATGCAGAGGTAACGCTCGTGGAGGTGCTTCGCCTGGATGGGGAATCTGCCTTTCTGGACGGCGTCTTTGCGGATGTGGCGGATAATGCCGTTTTCCGTCTGATCCAGGTGGTGATCGGCGGAAAAAAGAACTGGCTGGGAGAGGATATCCGCCTGGCCGGTAAAGAAAGCAAAGCGGAAAATGATATCGGCTATCTTCTTGATGAGGATAAGCTTCTGGACGTGAATGCCGTGGTAAGGCATACCGGAAAGCAGACCGAAAGCCGGGTCGGCATCAGCGGCGTTGTGGACGGAAGGGCAAAGAAAACCTTCCGGGGAACGCTGGACTTTATCCGCGGCGCCTCCGGTGCGAAGGGCGAAGTACGGGATAACGTTCTGCTCATGAGCGACAAGGTGCAGAACAGGACCATCCCACTGATCCTCTGCGGAGAAGAGGATGTGGAGGGTGAGCATGGAGCCACCATCGGCAAGATTTCGGATGAAACACTTTTCTATTTTGAATCCCGGGGCATTCCCGAGGAGGAAGTAAACCGGCTTATGGCAAGGAGTATGGTGGATCAGGTGATCGGCCGCATCCCCGATGAGAAGCTGAGAAGATCGCTTCTGGAAGAGGAGTAGGCACTATATGAGGCTGAATATGACCGAACAGGATGTAAAAGAGATAAGGAAGGATTTTCCCTTTTTCAGCGGGAGCGATGCGGTTTATCTGGATAATTCCGCCACTACCCAGCGCCCCAAAAGAGTGATGGATGCTCTTCTGGATTTTTATTATCATAAAAATGCAAATCCCTTTCGGGGACTATACCCCCTCAGTTGGGAGGCGACGGAGGCTTATGAGGAGGCCCGCCGGATCACGGCGGAGTTTATCGGCGCAGCCTCTTCCCGGGAGGTGATCTTTACGCGGAACGCTTCGGAAAGCCTGAACCTTCTGGGCTTCAGTCTGGGCAGTCTTCTTCTGCATGAGGGAGATGAGGTGATCGTTTCCGTGGCGGAGCATCACAGCAACATGCTGCCGTGGCGGGCTGCTGCCGAGAGGCAGGGGGCGGCTCTCCGGTATCTTCTTCCGGATGAGGAGGGACATTTTTCTGTTGAGGAGCTGAAAAAGCTGATTACGGAGAAAACCCGGATCGTGGCCATGACGGCCATGTCCAATGTATTCGGGGAGCTTTATGATACGGCTGCCTTTGCGGCGGCTGCTCATGAGGCGGGAGCTGTTTTTGTGGCGGATGGCGCCCAGAGTGTGCCCCACACGAAGACGGATGTGAAAAAAATGGATTGTGACTTTCTGGCCTTTTCCGGCCACAAGCTGCTGAGCCCCATGGGAATCGGCGTGCTGTACGGAAAAGAGGAGTGGCTGGAAAAGCTGCCGGTATTCATGACTGGCGGGGAAATGATCGAATATGTGACGATGGATGAGGTATCCTATGCGGAGCTGCCCCACAGGTTCGAGGCTGGGACGGTGAATGCCGGGGATGCGGTTGCTCTGGGAGAGGCTATCCGGTATATCCGTGAGCTTGGCCAGGACGCCATGGAAGGAAGAGAAAGAGACCTGACCCGGATTGCCATGGAGGGCATGAAGCGTATCCCCCACATCCGGATCATCGGCTCGCCGGACCCGGACGATCATCACGGTATTCTGACCTTCCGTGTGGAAGGCGTGCATCCGCATGATACGGCGGAGATCATGGCCGGAGACGGGATCTGCATCCGGGCGGGGCATCACTGCGCCCAGCCGCTGCATGAATATCTGAAGATCAATTCTACCAACCGGGCAAGTCTCATGTTTTATAATACAGAGGAAGAGATCGAACGCTTCCTTTCCAGTCTCGGCACGGTAAGAAGGAGGCTTGGCTATGCAGAATAGAACCTTTTACAATGAAATCCTGACCGAACATAATCTTCATCCCGAGCATAAAAACAAGATGATCCGCCCGACGGCTGTGATGCGGGGCGTAAATCCCTCCTGCGGCGACGATATCTCGCTGGAGCTGGAGGTGAAGGACGGCGTGATCGCCGACGGTGCATTTAAGGGCGACGGCTGCGCCATTTCCCAGGCCAGCGCGGATATGATGCTGGAGCTGGTAATCGGAAGACCGGTTGATGAGGCGCTTCGGCTGAAGGATACGTTCATGAAGATGATCCGGGAGGGCGTTTCCGAAGAAGAGTTGGAAATGCTGGAGGAAGCGTCGAGTCTGCAGGATATATCACATATGCCCTCGCGGGTAAAGTGCGCGGTTCTGGGCTGGCGGACGCTGGAGGAAATCCTTACGGCCTCTCCGGAAAACGGAGAGGATTCCGGCAAAAGTGTAACGACTGAAAATGACGGAACCGGGATCCCCGGGAAGAGAAAATAAGAATATGGGAACGGTGAAATGACGGAGAAAGAAGTATCCGGAAAAACGAAAAGTCAGGAGGGGTCGGGGAGCTTTCCCCGGGCCTCTTTTACGCATGCTCTTTTTTCGTCTGAATCCCCAGGGGGAAGGATGCCCTGCATCATGGGAATTCTGAACGTTACGCCGGATTCCTTTTCCGACGGGGGAAAATGGAACACGAGAGATAAGGCGCTCCGACGGGCGGAGGAACTGATCGCTGAAGGTGCAGATATTCTGGATGTGGGCTGCGAGAGCACCCGCCCCGGATACCATGTCGTTCCGGCTGCGGAGGAGGCGGAGAAGCTGGCGAGGATCACGTCTGATATCCGCAGGAATTTTGATATTCCCATATCCGTGGACACCTATAAGCCCGAGGCTTTTCTGGCAGCTGCCGGAGCCGGCGCAGATATACTGAACGATATCTGGGGACTTCGGGCACCGGAGGAACTGCTCCGGGAGGCGGGCTGCAAGCCGGGACTTTCCATGGTGGAGATGCTGAAGAAGACCGGCTGCGCAGCGGTTTTAATGCATCAGGATCTTTTGCCCAGAAGCGCAGAGGAGAGAACGGAGGAAGTGATCGAAAAGTCCGGCGTCTCTCCGGAAGGACTATCGGATCTCGTGGTCCGGATCCGGGAGGGATGGGAGAAATCCCTGGCGCTGTCGGATGCGGCGGGAATACCCAGGAAAAGACTTCTTCTCGATCCGGGCGTCGGCTTTTCCAAAACGCAGGAGGAAAACCTGGCCTGCCTCAGCAGAATGGATGAACTGATCCGCTGCGCAGAGGAGCTGGGCACCGGCTTTCTGCTTGGTGTATCCCGGAAATCCGTGATCGGAAACATTCTGCAGGTTCCGCCGGAGGAAAGAGATTTCGGGACGGTGGCAGTATCCATCCGAGCCATGGATCTGGGGGCCGGCGTCCTCAGGGTGCATAATGTGAAGGCAACCCGGGAGGCGCTCATGATCTGGGAGAGGATGATGGCCGGACGGTGAAGACCGCAAAATGAATCTGTGATAATAAAGAATGTGGAGGGCAATAGAGTGGAACAGGAAAACAAGAATACAGAACAGATACAAGAGCAGTCCGGGAGGGAAAAAAACAGAATGACAGAGGATAAAAAGGCTGAGAACAAAACCGCAGAGGCTCTTCTTGGGGAAAAGCTGGCAGAGGAGGGCGTGTCCTTCGCGCCAGGTGCTGTGGATGGAATTTATATCTATCATACCATGCATAAGGAGGGACCGGCAGAGAAGCTGCTGGAGGTGATCCGCGTGCTGCATGAGAAGGATGAGGATGAGGCGGAAAAGCTGCTGCATGAAATCTTCATGCGGCCCAGGGAGGTCAGGATGATCTCCATGATCGATCCGCTGCAGCATTATATCATTGATCATGCAGATTCCCTTTCTCCGGAGAAAATACTGAAACTGGCTTCCATGGCCATTTCTTCATCCAATACGGAAATCGTGAAGTTCGGTCTTTCTCTGATGGAAATCGTGAATTTCAGCGAGAGTGATGATTTCCGGAGCGTGGTGGTCTCTCTTGCTACGGATGAGGAATATACGCTTTTTGGTATTTATGTCATCAGAGCGTGGAACGACGGCGACCATTTGATCTTTGGTCTTGCTCGCCGGCTGACCGGCTGGGGAAGGATCCATGCCATCCATTATCTGAAGGCGGAAACGCCGGAAATGAAAAACTGGGTATTGATGGAGGGGTGGAAGAACGAGATCATGCCTTGCTACAGCGCCCTTGATGCAGCAAGAAAGGGCAATCTGACTGCCTTTCTGGAAAAGGATGCTCTGGAAAGTGAAGAGGCGGAAAACATTGAGGCGCTTGTGGCTGCCCTTCTGGATGAGGGGCCTGTACCCGGATTCTCGGCATATGAAGAAAAAGATAAGCTGGTGAACCTTCTGGAAAAGCACAGGGCTGCCGGTGCCTTTACGGTGAAGATGGATGAAATGCTGAAATTCATGAAGGGAAATGCACAGGAATGACATTACGGAAAGAATGGACGAAATGCTGAAATTCATGAAGGGAAATGCGCAGGAATGACATTACGGAAAGAATAGATGAAATGCTGAAATTCATGAAGGGAAATGCACAGGAATGAAAAGAAGAAATCTTGCCTGGCGGAAACTGCCGGTAAAGGGGATAGTAATTATGCTTACGGTGGCTGCTCTTTTCACCGGTCCGGCGGTTTCAAACGGCGGAGATGCGCTTGCGGATACGGCAACCTATACGGATGCGCCGCAGGAAGAAAATATCATAGATCTGGACTCCATGGATCTTCCGGATGAACCGGATGTTCCTGAAGGGGTTCCCTCATCACCGGACCAGCTGACGCCGGAACAGAAGGCGCAGATCAAGTCCTGGCTTTCGGCGCATGGCTATCCGCCCACACGTGCGGGCGCGGAGATGGCTTACCAGGATTACCTGGCAGGCAAATTTGATGATGACCCGGAGGTTCAGGCGGCTTTGGGGAAAAAGGTGGATAAAGAGGTATCGGAGGAAGTCTTTATCATGGACAGCGCCGCTGCCTGGGAACAGGGACAGGACCGCCGCCAGCAGGTGACCACGGAAGTGACGACTGAGATAGCCACCGAGGCGACCACGGCCGTTACGACTGAGGCGGCCACAGCCGCTGCTACGGAGGAAGCTTCGACAGAGACCGAAGAACAGAAAAAACAGAGAAAAATCCTTCGGGATAAACAGCGGTCCCACAGACGCCTGGTAATCGGCCTTGCACTGGCGGGGGCGGTTCTGGTGACGGCGCTTGTCATCGCAGAGGTCCGGATCTTCGGAAAGAAGGACGAAGATACTGACGGGCAGGAGGATGCTCCGGATTTAGACAAGGGGAAGAAGGAGTAAACCGGATAAGAAAGAAAGGAAGAAGAAAATGGGAATGACTTCGGAGAAAAAACTGGGCAGAAACGATCCATGCTGGTGCGGCAGCGGCAGAAAGTATAAGGTCTGTCACGAGGAATTTGACAGAAAGCTGGAGAATCTGCGAAATCAGGGGCATATTGTGCCCACGAGGAAGATGATCAAAACGCCTGAGCAGATTGAAAAGATCAGGGAAGCCTGCAAGATCAATGTGGAGGTCCTGGATACCGTCGGGGAGAAGATCTGCGCCGGAATGTCCACGGAGGAGATTGACAGGATCGTATACGAGACGACAACGAAGTATCATGCCATCCCGGCTCCGCTGAATTACGAGGGCTTTCCCAAGAGTGTCTGTACATCGATCAACGATGCGGTCTGCCATGGCATTCCCTCTGAGAACGAGATCCTGCAGGACGGAGATATCATCAATGTGGATTGCTCAACCATTCTGAACGGGTACTTTGCAGATTCCTCCCGTATGTTCATGATCGGCAACGTGAGCCCGGAGGCTAAGCGCCTGGTGGAAACGGTGAAGGAATGCATGTATAAGGGACTGGAACAGGTTAAGCCATGGGGCTTCATGGGGGATATGGGCCAGGCAGTGCATGATCATGCCAAGCTGAACGGCTACTCCGTGGTAAGAGAAATCGGCGGACATGGCGTGGGCGTCGAGTTTCATGAGGATCCGTGGGTAAGCTATGTAACAAAGAAAGGAACAGAGATCGTTCTGGCTCCCGGTCTCATGTTTACTATAGAGCCCATGATCAATGCAGGACGTCCGGAAATCTTTATTGATGAGGAGAATGACTGGACCGTCTATACCGAGGACGGCTCTCTTTCTGCCCAGTGGGAAATCCAGGTTCTGGTGACGGAAACGGGCGCAGAGGTGCTCAGCTGGTAGGAAACTGAATTTTC
>DFHD01000068.1:9421-10827 GCA_002372545.1 Lachnospiraceae bacterium UBA3732
AATTTTCTGTGAAGCTCTTGACCCTTATCCGGGAAAGGCATATACTGAGGCTATGAAAGCATCTGTAAAGAAAAAACTGAATAAAGCAGCTTCGATCACAGTGGTTTCGTTACTGGTGGTTATTTGTGTTGTCTCTTTTGCAGCCAGAAAGCTGAACAGGTTTACAGAGTCCGGGCGGGTGATCTCCGTTTCAGATCTGAACGCAGAGCCTCCCCGTGTGAATGCATATGCAAAGGTGACCTATGAAGAAAAGGAAGCCATAAAAAACGGGCTGACCTATAATCCGGACGGAACGACGAACTTAGATACGGAAAGGGCTGAGAAGGAAGCTGAGCAGGCGGAAAGAGATAAGCTTGCGCTTCAGACGCTCATGGAATCCAATGAGCGGGCTGCTGAGGCGATTGCAGATTCGAAATCCGTTCGCGAAGAGGTAAAAAAGAGAGAAAAGAAATATAAGCTGAATGATATCACAGCGCTTCCGGAAACCCAGGTCGTGCAGGTAGCCGGGCTTTCGCCGGTGGCTGTGCCGCAGCTGGGGACAACAGAGGGGGCGGAGTATCTTGGCGAGTTTTCTCTTACTGCATACTGCCCGTGCGTGATCTGCTGCGGCAATACCAGCGGAATCACGGCCAGCGGTGCCAGGGCAACGGCGAACCATACCATCGCGGCGGACAGCAGATTCCCCTTCGGGACAAAGCTCCTGATCAACGGCGTGGTGTATACGGTCGAGGACCGTGGCGGCGCCATCAAGGGGAATATTATCGATATCTTTTTCTGTACACATGAGGAGGCCTGCAATTTCGGCAGACAGTCCGCACATGTATACAGAATTCCGTGAGAGTACTTGCACTGGTTTTCGGGGCTGGGAGAGTGTTCAGAGTTTTTGTGAGAACATGAGGCTTCCTTTCCGGCGTGTCCCGGTATACCTTGCGGAGCTGTTCAAGTGTTTTGCAATCCTTAAAAGAGTTATTGATCAGTTGGTGGCTGGGATAACTCTTTTTTTGATTCATAGTCCCTCAATAGTTACCTACAGTCTTGCAGGTTGCGGTATTCACTGGCGATTCCTGCGTAGAATTAGAGAATATGTATATAAATGGGCGTGGCAAAAAAAGACCGGCAAAAAAGATCATGTGGATGGCGGAAATCTGAAAACCACAAGATATGGTTCCGGGATTTGCGGATGAAAACTATACCTTTGTTTTGAAAAAGTCAATACAAAAATGTCACAAAAATAAGCACAAAAATTAGACAAAAAAACATGTTTTTTTGTGTTGACAGGTTGGGGGCGCTGTGATATAGTATAAAAGCTGTCGCTGAGAGACACGAAGCACAGCTCAGATCCTTAACAATTTTATAACGATGACAACCCCGAAAATTCTTTAAAAAAACGGTTTTCTTCACAGAAG
>DFHD01000110.1 GCA_002372545.1 Lachnospiraceae bacterium UBA3732
CATACTGATCTATGGCGTGTATATCGTAAAAACGACGGATAAAGCGCTTGATTCTGTTACCGGCAATAAGGTCGAGTATGAACAGGTCAACGTATATGTGAAAAAGGATGATCCTGTTGCGTCGATCAATGAGGCGGTCAGCAAGGGTTACTATTTCGGTTATGTGGAAGCTGCTGATAATAAGGCAGTGGATGAGACCATTGAGGAGATCAACCTGGCCGAGAGTACTCATATCCAGACACAAAAGTATGACTCCGTTGTTGAGCTGGCAAGAGCACTGGAAAACCATGAGATCCAGTCCATCATCATCAGTACCGGACTTCTCAGTGCGCTTGACAGCACAGAGGAATATACGTCCTACAGCGAGAATCTGAAGGTCATCATGGAAAATGAGGTCAAGCTGAACGTAGAGAAGTCCGAAAATAACGACAATAAGCCCATTGATGACAAGCGCTTCTGCGTATACATCAGCGGTATCGATACCTATGGCTCGGTTACGCTGAAGAGCCGGAGCGATGTGAATATCATCGGTGTGTTCAATGAGAAGACACATACTGTTCTTCTGGTATCCACGCCGAGAGATTATTATGTATATCTTCCCAATTCCGGAAGCACAAAGGATAAGCTGACCCATTCCGGAATCTACGGCATCGAGACGTCCATGGAGACGCTGGAAATGCTGTACGATGTGAGCCTCAGCTATTACATGAGACTGAATTTCACCGGCTTTGAGAGCATCATCGATTATCTCGGCGGCGTGGATGTGGAATCCGAATACTCCTTCTCGGTTGATGAATATTCCTATGATGAGGGTACGAATCACCTGAGCGGAGAGGCGGCTCTTATGTTTGCCCGTGAGAGGCATTCCTTTGCCGGAGGCGACCGTCAGAGAGGAGAGAATCAGATGCAGGTCATCAAGGCTGTGATCAGCAAGATGATGTCCTCGCAGATGCTTTCCAATTACAGCGAGATCATGGATGAGCTGTCCAACTGTTTCCAGACCAATATGTCCAAGGATCAGGTGGGACGTCTTGTACAGACGCAGCTGGATACAGGCGAATCCTGGAAGGTTTATACATATAGTGTAAATGGTTCCGATTCTGAAAATTACTGCTATTCCCTGGGCGGAAATGCATATGTCATGGAACCCTATCAGGATGATATTGACTTTGCGAATAAGCTGATCAACACTGTGCTGACGGATGGAAAGATCACGCAGGAGGAGATTGACGCGCATTCGCAGGAGCACTAAAGCTGTACCGGTATATTTGATGTGCGAGGGGGAGGAAGAAAGATGGAGATGATGAACGGACCGGTTCTTTGCGTAATGGCAGCCGGAATGGGCAGCCGGTTTGGCGGCCTGAAGCAGATCCAGCAGGTAGATGACGGTGGACACTCCCTGATGGATTATGCGATTTATGATGCAAAAAAAGCGGGCTTTTCCGAGGTGGTATTTATCATCCGTGAGGAATTTGCCGATGCTTTTCGTGAGGCGGTGGGAGACCGTGTGGCGGAAAAAATGCCTGTGCAGTATGTTTTCCAGGCATTGGACAGACTTCCTCAGGGGGCTGAGATCCCCGAAGGAAGAGAAAAACCCTGGGGAACCACCCATGCCATATGGTGCGCGGCGGATGCCCTTCGGGACAAGACCTTCGTGACCATCAATGCGGATGATTTTTACGGATACGATTCCTTCCGGCTTGCCTCGGCCTTTACGGCAGAGGGCGGTCCGGATAATGAGTTTGCCTGCATCGGCTACAATGTGGTTAAGACGCTTTCTCCCTCGGGAACGGTCAGCCGCGGGATCTGCCGGGTTGACGGTGAGGGGAAGCTGGTCCGGATCGATGAACGTAAGGAGATCAAGCTGGAGGACGAAAAGGGCTTCTTCACGCTGGATGGCGGAGAGACCTATGAGCCGATCCCGGAGGATGCGGTAGCGTCCATGAATATGTGGGTATTCCGTCCGGGCTTTATCCGGGATATAGAAAAGACCTTCCCGGAAAGACTTGCCGCGGGTATCCGGGAAAATCCGCTAAAATATGAAGAAACGCTTTCCGATGCGGTGCAGGATATCCTGAACCGGAATGAGGGCGAGGTGCGGATCATCCCCACCGGCGCTGAATGGTTTGGCATGACCTATCCGGAGGATCTTCCGGAGGTAAAGAGAAAACTTGCGGAAATGCAGGCGGCCGGGGAGTATCCCGCTGACCGCTGGTAACAGGAAAGAGCAAGGGCTTTGGCGGAGAAGATGAGTAAACCGTTTTATGAAAAAAAATCAGCTGGAATCCTCAGCCTGCTGCTTCCGGCAGCAGGCGTTCTTTTCATTGTGGTAATGGTATTTTTCCGCTGGCACGTTCTTTATCTGAAGGTGGATAAATCTATTTTCGGAGGGTTTACGATCCGTCAGGTCGTGAAGGATTCTCTGAAGAGCATGAAGATCAATTACCGCGGCAGCGACCTGATCCTGCCGGTTCTGATCCTGTTTACGCTGTTCATGATCCTGTATATCGGTTATCTGGGCCTCCGGAAAAGGCTGGGACTCCGGTTCGGTCTGTTCGATAAGCTGTACGACAGCTTCCGGGTTGTTTCTTATATCCTTCCGGCGTTATACATTCTGCTGATCGGCTATCTCTTTATGATCAAAAATTACCGGCCGGAGGCAAAGGCGGCCATGAACAGACAGCTCATCTGCTGGATCATTTTCCTTTATGCAGTGTGCGTTCTCTGGATGCTTCTGGTAGTGATTCGTCCGCTGCTTCCCCCAAAGAACAGCTTCCTGAACCAGACCATCGACCGGTTCCGGCTGGCATCCCGGCTCGCACCGGTGGTGATGCTTCCGGTTCTTCTCCGGCTGCTTCACCATACTTCGGGATATATTCTCCGCAAGGAAAACCTGATGGAAATGAAAATGAACTGGAGTGCGACGATCGCCCGCTACAAGGAGCTGGGGATCGGAACGGGGATGAAGTGCTCGATTTTTCATGGATTCGGTTTCTGGTTCCTGATCCTGGGAATCGTACTCTACCTCGGCGGTCTTTCCTTTAAATATGTGGTCGATACGCTGAATGAGGATAATGAGGATGATGCGACCACTGCGGATAATGAGGGTGAAAAGACCACAGCGGATAATGAGGGTGATCAGGATAATGGGTCTGAATAAGAGGCTGCAGCAGCTCCCGGTAACTCCTCCTGCATCAGCCGGCGAAAGTCGGTATAGAATCCGGGGTAGGATTTTTCCACGGCGGATGCGCCGGTAATGGTTACCGGTCCCTCTGCGATCAGTGACAAAACCGCTGCTGTCATGGCAATGCGGTGATCGTTGTGGGAATCGGCGGTTCCGCCGGAGATCCTGCCCTGGCCATCGATAATAAGACAGCCGTTTTCCTCCCGGGCGCATGCGCCCAGGGAAGTCAGGCAGTCGATCACGGTGGCCACACGATCACTTTCTTTTATGCGAAGCCGTTCAATGTTCCGGAAAACGGTAGTTCCCTCCGCCGCAGCAGCAGCGGCAGATAATACGGGTACAAGATCCGGGATATCGGCGGCGTCGATTTCCAGCCCCCTCATGGAGGCTTTTTTTATTGTTACAGAAGGAAGCGGATCGGACTCCGTCACGCTGAGAGAGGGATCGGCTGGAGTGATCCGGACTTTGGCGCCGAACCTTTGGAGTACCTCCAGAATCTGCTTATCTCCCTGGCAGGAATCCGGCCGGAGGCCTGTAACCGTTACGCCCTGTTCGGATAGAGCGCCGGCAACGAGGAAGAAGGCAGCGTTCGACCAGTCGCCTTCAACGCGGCAGGAGGGCAGGGTACAGGCCGCATCCGGGCTCTTCCGCAGTGCGGGCCGCTGTCTCCCGGGAATCCGGAAGGCGAGGGTTACAGCTTCCTTCTCCCCTGCGGTTCCGTCTGAAGCTTCCGCCGGAAACCGGGTTTCCGTTATCTGATCTCCGGAATTGCTGACGAAGGAAGCAGCGGCCGGCCCGGGCGTGATCGGATCAATGCGGATGCCGAATTCCTTCAGGCAGGCCAGTGTGATATCCACGTAGGGTTTCGATTCCAGCTTTCCGGTGATCTGCAGAAGGCTGTCCTCCTCTGCCAGAGGAAGCGCCATCAGAAGCCCGGTGATATATTGGGAGGAAATATTTCCGGCGATGGTATAGGTTCCGCCGGTCAGCCTTCCGCTGGTCAGAATATAGTCCGGGTTCTGCATTGGTGCATCCTGCTGGTCTGCATGCTTCCGGTCGGCATACCTCTGATCTGCACGCTGCAGTGTCTCTATGCCCTGGTCGGCTGAAAGATGAACAGTGATCTTTGTGCCGTGACGCAGCATCTCTTCTTTTAAGGGAGAGAGAGGGCGCGAAGCCAGCCGTCCACCGGTTTCGATCACGGCATCCCGGCCGAGAACACCCAGGAGCGGGAGCAGAAAACGAAGTGTGGAGCCGCTTTCGCCGGCGTCCATACGAACCGGCTGGGTATTATTTTCTTTATGCGCAGGATCCTGGCAGAAATCCGGCAAGTCGTTTTCAGAGGCAGTTTGCGCCGCACTCCCGGCAGAAGCATCAGATGACACAGCGTTCCCGGCGGAAGCAGAAGATAACATAGCGTTTCCGGAAGCGGCAGATGACACAGCGCTTCCGAGAGCGGCAGTTTGCGCCGCACCGAAGTTCGAGATCGGGGTAACAAAAAGCGTGTCTCCCTCCCTGCGGATATCCGCCGAGAGAGCGGTCATGCACCGGATAGTCGCTTCGATATCCTTCGAGGTGGTGGAACAGATGATCCGGCAGGGTTCGCTGCTCATCGACGCCAGAAAAAGAAGCCGGTGGGCATAGGATTTTGAAGCTATGGCCGGTACGGTCCCGCCGAAACGGGCAGCGTCCGGATGCAGGGTGATCCGGTTATCCATCTGATTGTTTCCTTTCCTGGTGTTTTCTTTCCGGTTCGCGAAGGAAGTGTTATTTACCGTCGATCCGTTCCTTCGCCATTTTTCCGTCGTAAAGCAGCTGCTTCAGCCGGTCCGCATCTTCTTTTTCCAGCGCTTCCTTGTATTCGCCCAGAGAGCTGATCAGATGCGACAGCTCATCAATAATAAAATCACGGTTTTCCATGAAAATCTCGGTCCACATGGTTTCGTTCAGCCATGCCACTCTGGTGAGATCCTTGTAGCTGCCGGCGGAAAAGCCGTCATGCCTCTCGGCCGTCGGGCTCTTGATAAAGGCATTGGAAAGAATGTGGGGCATTTCCGAGGTAAAGGCGATCATCTGGTCATGCCGTTCGGGTGAGCAGACGGTCAGATTCCCGAAAAGACAGGGAGAAAGCGCCTGCCGCACCCGTTCCAGAAGAGCAGTGTCCTCCGGGTTCTCGGGCACAATGATCATGGATGCATGGCTGTAAAGCTGTCCGGTGCTGTATTTGTAGCCGGAGTAGCGTTTCCCCGCCATGGGATGTCCGCCCACAAAGGTAAAGCCGTATTCCTTTGCGGTGGCGAAAAGCTCCCGGCAGATTTTCCGTTTCAGGCCGCCTGCGTCGATGACAAGCGCGCCCTTTTTGATATACGGCGCCATTTCTCTGACCCAGCTGATGATCCTGTCCGGGTAGAAGCAGGGGATCAGCAGGTCGCATTCTCCGATATTATCCCTGGTAAGGATATCATCCAGAGTGCCCTCCATCCGTGCGAATTCCGAGGTGGATGCGCTTCTGTTCCAGCCCAGCACGCGCGCGGAGCTGTTTTCCTTATAAGCCTTGGCAAAGGAGCCGCCGATGAGACCGAGGCCAGCAATGCCGACTGTTTTGATGCCGGCCTTCCCGAAGGTTCGGGGGTCCAGCGTGGTGGGCGGAAGCTCCTTTTCCGGCGGATCGGTGATCCGTTTGACAAATTCGACGATCTCCAGAGACTCCAGCATCTCCGGATCGATCTTTTTGGTGTCGCCGATGAGGCCAAGCAGGGTATGAAACTCACCCTTGGAGAGATTGGTCCTGAGTCCCTGGCTTTCAATCCAGTTCACCAGCTCATGAATCTGGTCATCCGAGGCATCTTTATTTAATACAGCGATCATGGGGCATACTCCTTAATTTATGATGTGATCGATTACAATCAGCTGTTCAGCAGTCATACCCCATTTTAACGCTTTCCCTTGCGAAAGTAAACATGGAAGTATTTTTCTTGTTTTTCCTTTTCGGGTTTGCTATACTAAATAGGATAATGACTGGAGGATAAGGACATGCAGATGCTTCTTCACATATTGGAGATCATAGTGGGTTTCCTTCTGCTTCTCAAGGGAGCGGATTTTTTTGTGGACGGAGCAGCAGCCCTGGCTGCCCGTTTTGGCATTCCGCAGATCGTGATCGGCCTTACGATCGTGGCCTTTGGAACCAGCGCCCCGGAGGCGGCGGTTTCCATCAATGCAGGAATTCATCATAATGATGGCATTTCCATAGGCAACGTCGTGGGAAGCAATATCATGAATATCATGCTGATCCTGGGTATTACTGCGGTGATCTGCATGATGAAGGTGAAGGAGAGTACGATCCGGATAGATATGCCGGTGCTGATCGTGGCTTCCTTCCTGATGGCGGGCTGGGGATATTTCGGAAAGACCATATCTAGGACGGCAGGCGTTATCTTTCTGGTGATTCTGGTAGCTTATCTCGTTTATCTCGGCTACTATTCCAGGAAAAACGGCGCTGACACGGACGTGGAGATTAAGGAGATCAAAAACTGGCTGCTCCCCGTCTTTATTCTCGGCGGACTGGCAGCCATTATTCTCGGCAGCCGTCTTACGGTGAACGGTGCAAGCTATGTGGCGAAGGCCTTCGGCCTTTCGGATAGACTGATCGGGCTTACGGTAGTGGCCTTTGGAACGTCCCTTCCGGAGCTTATGACTTCGGTTACGGCGGCAAGAAAGAAAAATGCGGATATTGCCATAGGAAACATTGTGGGCAGCAATATCTTCAATATCCTGTTCATCCTGGGTATTACCAGCATTATTATTCCGCTGCCCTTTATTTCGGAAACAGCTGATTTTACCATAGACGCATGCGTATCCATTCTGGCTGCGCTGCTGCTCTGGACGGCGTCCTGGAATGGTAAGGTAGGACGGAGGCTGGGTATTATACTGCTCGGCTGCTACGCCGTGTACTTTGGCTATCTGGTGGTGAATATATGAAAAATGCGGCGGCGCTTTTGTTTATCGCAGTCTTTATCGTAGAGCTTTATTTCGCTTCGGCGGGGTCCTCACACCGGAGAAAGAAGCTGATCAGGGGATGGAACCCGGTTAAGGGAAGGATTGTCGGGATCGAGAAAAAATTCGACCAGCTTCTGCGAAAGAATGTGATGGAGCTGACCATTGAGGCGGCAGAAGGAAGAATGATCTATGCAAAGGACAGCGCGCTCTTCTGTATCTACGAAGAGGGTGAGGAAGTAGATCTGATGGAAAAGGACGGCGTGCACAGGTTCCGGGGGAACGAAAGAGTGGACCGGAAGGGTAGGAAGGAAATCCTGCTGGGCACCATTCCTATGCTGGTGATCGTAGCGGTCAGTGCATTGGGAGCGCTGCTTTTCTGAGGAAAAGGTCCGGTTGGTACATCAAAACCATTCGGGACGTCCATGCAAAACACAGGCACTATGCGTATAGGAGAGAACCATGGAAAAAAATAAGGTAACAAAAGCAAAGGGAACGAAGGGCGCCGCGCATGCAAAGGCTGCGAAAAAGGCAGAGGCTGCTGTGAAGGATAAGGCGGATAAGAAAGCCAAAAAGGAAGAAAAAAAAGGGAAAAAGCAGTTTAAAAAGGGATATGAAAAGGGACTGAAGAACGGCGGAGCGGAAAAGATGCTTTCGCGTACGGCAGTTGTCCTTGCCCTTGCCGGAGCCGCCCTGGATATCGCAAATGATATGAGGAACAAGAAGGAGGCCGAGGCAGCAAAAAAGGCCGGAGAAAAGGCTGAAGAGGTACAGATTTAATACAAGAGAGCGCGGAGAACCGGCCTGGCCGGAACTCCTGAAAATTCATCAAAAAAAGAAACGAGGAGAAAAAAAGACATGAGCAAGAATTTTGCAGACCTGCTTGAGAAGCTTTCTCAGGTGGAAAAGAAAAAGGTATCTGTTGCGGTAGCGCAGGATGACGAGGTGCTTATGGCAGTGAAGGCTGCCAAGGAGCGTGGAATCGCAGATTCCATCCTGGTGGGCGATGCGGATAAGATCGCAGAGATTGCAGCCGGTCTTGGCATGAACCTGGCAGATTATGAAGTGATCGATGTGAAGGATCCCATCGAGGCATCTCTGAAGGCAGTCAGCCTGGTGCATGACGGCAAGGCAGATATGTACATGAAGGGCCTCATCGATACCAAGGACTTCCTGAAGAGTGTGCTGAACAAGGAAGTCGGCCTTCGTACAGGCAAGCCCCTTTCTCATGTCTGTGTATATGAAATGGAAGGCGTAGACAGGCTGCTTTTCCTGACAGACGTTGCCTTTGTTCCCTATCCTTCGCTTGAGGATAAGGCAAATATCATCCGCAATACAGTAGAAATCTGTGAGGCATGCGGCGTGGCTAACCCGAAGGTGGCTCCGCTTGCTGCTGTTGAGGTAGTGAATCCCAAGATGCCCGCAACGGTTGATGCGGCAGAGCTGACCGCAATGAACGAGAGGGGCGAGATCGAAGGCTGTATCGTAGACGGTCCGCTTTCCTTCGACCTGGCTACTGTTCCCGAGGCGGCAAAGCATAAGGGGGCTACAGGAAGAAAGATCGTTGGCGATGCTGACATACTGCTGTTCCCGGATATCCACGCCGGAAACATCCTTTACAAGGCGCTGGTACATTTTGCAAAGGTAAAGAACGGCAACCTGATCACAGGTACAGCTGCACCCGTAATCCTGACATCCAGGTCTGACAGCTTTGAGGTTAAGGTTAACTCTCTGGCTCTCGGCGCACTGGTTGCGGATTCCCTGAAGAAGAACAACAAATAATAAGAAAAGCATAAAGAAATAAAGGGAAAAGAAGGAAAAGTAGGAAAAGAAGGAGAAAGACTATGGCAGTAAAATCACTGATCATCAACCCGGGCTCCACTTCCACCAAGCTGGGTGTATTCGAGGATACAACCCTTCTGTTTGAGGAGACCCTGCGTCATACAACAGAGGAGATCGCACAGTTTGATAAGATTGTGGATCAGAAGGACTTCCGGAAGGAAATGATCCTGAACTTCCTGAAGGAAAAGAATGAGGATATCAAGAGCTTTGATGTGATCGTCGGACGCGGCGGCCTTTTAAAGCCTATCCCGAGCGGAACGTATGCGGTGTCCGATGCGCTTCTGGAGGACCTGAAGAACGCTGTCGGCGGTGAGCATGCTTCCAATCTGGGCGGTATCCTGGCCAGAGAGATCGGCGATGAGATCGGCGTTCCCTCTTATATCGTGGATCCCGTAGTTGTGGATGAGCTGCAGGATGTGGCAAGGCTTTCCGGCGTTCCGGAGCTTCCCCGTGTCAGCATTTTCCATGCGCTGAACCAGAAGGCAGTTGCCAAGCGTTATGCAAAGGAGAAGGGCGTTCCCTATGAGAGCCTGAATCTGATCGTTGTACATATGGGTGGCGGCGTATCCGTCGGTGCGCATGAAAACGGCAAGGTCATTGATGTGTTCAATGCACTTTCCGGTGACGGTGCATTCTCTCCGGAGCGTGCAGGTGCAGTGCCCCCGGGAGCACTGGCTGATCTCTGCTTCTCCGGTAAGTATACCCATAAGGAAGTAAAGAAGATGCTCATCGGCAACGGCGGCTTCAACGCTTATCTGCATACCAATGATGCAAGAGAAGTGAAGAAGATGGCGGATCAGGATGAATACGCAAAGCTTGTTCTGGATGCATTTGTTTATCAGGTTTGCAAGGATATCGGCGCTCAGGCGGCTGTCCTTCGCGGTAAGGTAGACCAGATCATCCTGACCGGCGGTATTGCATATGGTAAGCATGTAACAGATGCAATCGAGGAAAGAGTGGGCTTCATCGCAGGCGTTACGGTTTATCCGGGCGAGGATGAGCTTCTGGCTCTGGCCGAGGGCGCTCTCCGGGTAGTAAACGGTGAGGAAGCGGCAGCGGTTTATTAAGATTCCTGCTGAACAGATTATATGCGCTCAAACAGCCGGACATTCGCACCGGCAGATAATAATTGAAGGTTGAAATGGATGAACTATATGCGGGCAGAGACCACTGTCCGTATATGTGATATGCAGAAAGGTGAATTATGGATTGGAATAATCAGGAAAACAGCGTAGATCCCCTTCGGATGGAAAATTCAGAGCCTTCATATACCGGGCCACAGAGCTATGGACAGCAGCCTGCGCAGAATTACGGCCAGCAGGGCCAGTTCAGCCAGGGCGGTCAGAACGGCCAGCAGAGCTACGGCCAGCAGCCTGCGCAGAACTACGGCCAGCAGGGTCAGTTCAGTCAGGGCGGTCAGAACGGCCAGCAGAGCTACGGCCAGCAGCCTGCGCAGAACTATGGCCAGCAGCCTGCGCAGAATTACGGCCAGCAGGGTCAGTTCAGCCAGGGCGGTCAGAACGGCCAGCAGAGCTACGGCCAGCAGAACTACGGCCAGCCAAGCTACGGCCAGCCCGGCCAGGGCTTCGTACCGAAGAATTATACGGCTCCGGAGCCGCCGAAACCTAAGAAGAAAATGTCGAAAAAGGCAAAGATCTTTATGTTTTCCGGCATAGGGCTTGTTGTTGCGGCAGTGGCTGTATTCTGCATCCTCAGGTTTTTCGTTTTTACACCGAAAAAGGTAGTAAAAAAGGCGCTGGAAAAGACTTTTACGTTAGATAATATGTCCAATCTTACACCGCTGGGGTCGGTGGTGGATATTGAGAGCCTGAACAAGGCTATGGCAGAAAACGGAAGCACCATTAATCTTTATGGTGAGGCTGTTTTACTGGATGGCGAGAGTGAGAGAGAGGGCTGCGGAGTCGGTTTGACACTTGTTACGGATCCGGGGAGCAAAACCCTTTCGGCGGACGGATATCTGGCTGACCATGGAAATCCGGTGTTGAATCTGCAGTATATTTACAATCAGGACGAAAGCGCAATTACGGTACCCGGCCATTTGAATGGGTATTTTGTCTTTAACAACAAAAATATCATGAGCCAGATTGCCAATATGCCCAGCCTGAAGGATAATCTACAGATTCCCCAGTTGGTGCAGTCCGGTTTTGACTTTGATCTGGACTTTTTCCAGGACGGAAGCATGATCGCCGGAAAGCTGAATGAGGCATTTGATGAAATCTGGAAGGATATCAAAGTATCCTCAAACGGAACCGAAAAGCTGACATTGGGCAGCAAGACCAGAAAATGCGACAAGTTTGATGTGGTCATCACGAAGAAGGCTCTGGAAAATCTGGTGGATAAGCTGGTCGGCACACTTAGTGATATAGCATCGAGCAGCGGCTATAGCGGCAGTGATATCAAAGACCGGATGGAACAGTCCATGAGTCTGATCAAGAGCCAGCTGCAGGATATTCATCTGGATGTTTATCTGTACGATGGTGAGGTGGTCTCCATTCAGGCCAAGGGAAGTATCTCAGTCCTTAGTTACAATATTGATTTCCGTTTTACAGGTGATGACAATATTTACTCCGGCTTCAGTCTGGATATGAGTCTTTCCGGTATGGGTCAGACTCTGCTCAGCGCCAAGGCCAGCATGAACACCAGCGAGGGTGCGACCGGAAAGGCAACGACCTTCCGGTTTAACGCGGAATCTCAGGGTGAAAGCGCTTCGATGGAAGCATCGATCACGTATAACAATTCCGATCAATCGATTTCGATCAGCGGAGGGTTTTCGGTTAACGGAGAGCAGATGATGGCTTTATCCGGAAAAGGAAACATGACTCGCCTGGAGCCGGGCAAGGCATTTACGGCTGAGTTTTCCGAGCTTTCGATCATCTCTGATTATGATACCTTTACCATAAAGGGAAGTGTTTCTGTTGATACGACCGTTCACCAGACATTGACAAGAGATGCAGGCCTTCCGACAGCAAATTTGTTTGAATTAACGAATGAATCGGCGGAGCAGTTCCTGAAAGCCAACTGGAAGGCACCCCAAAAGGAAGAGCTTGGCGTATGGGGATTCCTGGTGAAGTAAAAGAATAATAAATAGGGGAGCAAAAGGTATGGGGAAAAAGAAAAAAAACGATTCCGGGGAGGAAAAGAAAGTAAGATCAAAGAAGAGGCTGATGGTGCTCATCATTCTTCTAGCCATACTGGTTCCGGCTATAACTACGCAGCTGTTCTGGTTTTTCGGGCCGGGCTGCGTCACCAAAAAGAACGCCATTGTAAAGTATTACCAGGCTGTGGAAAATGAGGATGTCAGTCAGGTAAAAAAGGTCTCCTATCCCCGGAAGTGGCAGCGGAATTATGAGCCCAATGGCCAGAAGATCGACCTGGACAGCGTGATCGAAGCAAGCTTTATGTACCAGTCCGGGGCATCCTACAGCGATGTGAAGATCGTTTCCGAGCAAAAGCTCCCCTCGGATTCGGTGAACGATTTCCGCAGAGGAATCAAGGATGTTTACGGTGTTGATCTTTCGATTTCGGAGGTATGTAAGGTTACCTTCCGGATGACAGTAACCCTCAGCAGCGGACAGTCCCAGGATTCGGGCGATATCATACGCTATCTGTACCGTGTGGGTGGAAAGTGGTTCTATCTCTCGGATTCCCTTCTGCAGGTACATCTGGACCTCGACTGATCCGGCGGGAATCTGACCGGGAAAAACGATCATGTGAAGACAAAAGACCCCTCATGTCTATGGCGGTGTAACGCTGTGACGTGAGGGGTTTTTATGAGCTCACAAATCGCATTACATGCACGACTTCCGATCGGTATTGCAGAAAAAGCTGGACGAACAAGCGGATGAGGGGTTATACTTATATAACAGAAGTTAACCTGTGTATTTGAGGCCGAACGGCCGGAAAGATAGGGACGGCTGGCAAAGAAGGACTGACGAATGAAAAAATATGTAGTTACCGGCATGAGCTGTGCGGCATGCCAGGCAAGAGTGGAAAAAGCGGTATCGGCGGTGCCGGGGGTGGAGAGCTGTGCA
Organism: Lachnospiraceae bacterium UBA3732; assembly: GCA_002372545.1. Classification (GTDB taxonomy): domain Bacteria; phylum Bacillota; class Clostridia; order Lachnospirales; family Lachnospiraceae; genus Eubacterium_Q. The sequence continues at coordinate 13,072 of DFHD01000110.1, forward strand.
GTCAGCCTCCTTACCAACTCCATGGGCGTGGAGNNTGAAAACCCGCTGACGAATTTCTATGGCATGTACGGCGGTCGGACCGGCTATGTGGTCGAGTACGTCGGCTGAAGCAGGATGATACAGAACCGATTGCAGGGGGCGCATTTGCGTCCCCTGCTGAATCAAGGAAGGTTAGCGAAGTAAAACACTATCGGCGCTGCCGGGAAAGATGTCATCATCCGCAAAACGGCAGCTTCATGATCCACGGAATCGAGGAAGAGAATTGGAACAGTATATCGTCACGGGAATGAGCTGTGCGGCCTGTCAGGCCAGAGTGGAGAAAGCGGTCTCCAAAGTGCCCGGCGTAACGGCCTGCAGCGTGAGCTTGCTTACCAACTCCATGGGCGTGGAGGGAACGGCGGACGATAGTGCCATAATCAAAGCGGTCACGAAGGCAGGGTATGGTGCCAGGCCGGACGGAGGTGCGTCCGGGACGGATAGAGCGGAGGGCGTACTGGCAGCCGGGGACGTAGACTTCGCGGGAGCCGGGGGCGCAGACTTCGCAGGAGTCGGAGGACTGATGGATTCGGAAACACCGAAGCTCCGGAGAAGGCTCATTTTGTCCATTGCTTTTCTCCTCCCTCTGATGTATGTATCCATGGGGCATATGATGTGGGACTGGCCTCTTCCGGGCTTCCTCCGCGGAAACCACATTGCCATGGGAATCTATGAGCTTTTGCTCTCGGCCGTGATCATGGTGATCAACCAGCGGTTTTTCATCAGCGGATTCCGGAGCCTTATGCACCGCGCTCCAAACATGGATACACTGGTGGCCATGGGCTCCGCAGCATCCTTTGGCTACAGCGTTTATGCGCTCTTTGCCATGACAAAGGCAGAGCAGGCCGGAAACCCGGAGCGCGTTGAGGCGTTGATGGATGAATTCTATTTTGAGTCTGCGGCCATGATCCTGACCCTCATTACGGTTGGAAAGCTCCTGGAATCCATTTCAAAGGGACGGACGACAAATGCCCTGAAGGAGCTGATGCGGCTGGCGCCAAAAACCGCTGCAGTTCTTGTGGATGGAGTGGAAAAAGAGGTTCCGGTCGAAAAAGTGAAGCCCGGCGACCTTTTTGTAGTGCGGCCGGGAAGCAGTATTCCGGTGGACGGCGTAGTGACCGAGGGAGAGAGTGCGGTCAATGAGTCGGCGCTTACCGGGGAGAGCATCCCCGTGGATAAGGCGGCCGGGGATGAGGTGGCGGCAGCCACGATCAGCGAAAATGGTTATATGGTCTGCCGGGCAACCAGAGTCGGGCAGGATACTACACTTTCCCAGATCATCCGGATGGTCAGCGATGCGGCGGCGACCAAGGCGCCCATCGCCAAGATTGCAGACAGAGTTTCCGGAATCTTCGTTCCTTTTGTCATCGCTGTCGCTGCGATCACACTGGTGATCTGGCTTCTTGTGGGACAGACGGCTGGTTATGCGCTTGCCCGGGCGATCTCCGTACTGGTGATCAGCTGCCCGTGTGCGCTGGGACTGGCTACCCCTGTGGCCATCATGGTAGGCAGCGGCGTGGGGGCAAAGAACGGTATCATGTTTAAAACGGCGGTTTCCCTGGAGGAGACCGGAAAGCTGCAGATCATAGCTCTGGATAAAACCGGGACTATCACAAGGGGCGAACCAAAGGTTCGGGGCATTTATCCGGCAGATGAAGCCGGCCTCAGTGCAGAAACAGGGGAAGATGCTGACCGGTCTGAAAAACTGCTCCGTGCGGCATATTCGCTGGAGCGGCTTTCAGAGCATCCTCTGGCAAGGGCCGTTGTGGACTATTGCGAGGAAAAGAAGGTTTTTGCCGGAGAGGTAACGGACTTCCGGGCTCTTTCCGGAAGCGGCCTTACCGGCACTCTGGACGGCGAAGTGATATTTGGAGGTAACCGGGAGCTGGTGGAAAGAGCGCTTGCCGGCCCGGGTATAGAGGAAAGCAGGCCGGATAACCTGGGACAGGTGGAAAGCAGGCCGGATAGCCGGAGAGAAAATGACAGCTTCGGAAGGATCCCCGAAAAGGATATCAGGCTGGCCGAAAGGCTGGCGGAGAAGGGAGAAACCCCCCTCTTCTTTATGGCTGGAGCGTCGTTTCTGGGGATCATATCCGTTGCGGATGTTATAAAAGAGGATTCCGCGGAGGCCATCCGGGAGCTTAAGAATCTGGGCATGCATGTGGTGATGCTCACCGGAGACCATGAACGGACTGCTGCGGCTATTGCCCGGGAAGCGGGCGTGGATGAAGTGGTAGCCGGCGTGAAGCCGGATGGCAAGGAAGAGGTTATTCAAAAGCTTCAGAAGTTTGGAAAAACAGCTATGGTGGGAGACGGTATTAACGATGCGCCGGCTCTTACCCGGGCGGATATGGGGATAGCCATCGGGGCAGGCAGCGATGTGGCTATAGATGCTGCGGATGTGGTTCTCATGAAGAGCAGTCTTCCGGATGTGGCGGCGGCCATACGGCTCAGCCGGGCGACCCTCCGGAACATCCACCAGAATCTCTTCTGGGCGTTTTTCTATAATGTGATCGGAATCCCACTTGCGGCCGGGGCATATATTCATGCCTTCGGCTGGACGCTGAATCCAATGTTTGGCGCGGCGGCCATGAGTCTTTCCAGCTTTTGTGTTGTTACCAACGCGCTAAGGCTGAACCGCACCGGGATTCATGACAGCCGGAAAGACAGTCCAAGAAAGAACGCGCTGGATCCCGGACCGCTTCTTGCCGGGAGCAAAAACAGTCCGGAAAAAAACGCGCTGGGTCCCGGACTGCTTCCTGCCGGGAGCAAAAACAGTCCGGCAGGCCCGGAGAAACAGGAGAAGCAGAAAATACAGGATGATCTGCAGAAAAATCAAAGAAAGGAAGAGGAAAAGAAAATGGAGATTCGTGTAAACGGTATGATGTGCACGCACTGCGAGGCGCATGTGAAAAAAGAGCTGGAGAAGATTGACGGCGTAACAGAGGCTGTTGCCGATCATGAGACCGGTGTGGTAAGGCTTTCGACCACAAAGGATGTGGCCGAGCAGGATATCCGGGCTGCTGTAGCCGAAGCCGGCTACGAATATGCCGGCCAGGCAGAATGAGTTCATCCGGCCAGGCAGATTGCATTCATCCGGCCGGGCAGATTGCATTCATCCAGCCGGACAGACTGCGTTCATCCGGCCAGGCCACGTTTATTCTGACATCCTGTACAGTCTGAGGGCGTTCTGCCAGCAGGCTTCCTCTACCTCCTCCGGCGAAATCTCTTTCAGCCGGGCAATCTCTTCGATCACGAGGGGGATATACCGGGAATCGTTCCGCTCACCCCGGTGAGGAGAGGGCGTAAGGTAGGGCGCATCTGTTTCCAGCACCAGCCTGTCCAGCGGCGCCATGCGGACGGTCTGCTTCAGTTTTTTCGAATTCTTGAAGGTGACAACTCCGCCAATGCCCAGGAAAAAGCCCATCTTCAAAATGATCTCAGCAACCTCCGGGCTGTAGGAATAGCAGTGCATGACTCCGCCGATCTCTTCGGCATGAGCTTCCCGCATCATGTCGATGGTCTCCTGCGCCGCATCGCGGCTGTGAATAACAATGGGCAGAGACAGGGACCTGGCAAGATCCATCTGTGCCCGGAACCACTTCCGCTGCACACTATCCCCCGGATGGTCGTAGTGATGATCCAGCCCGATCTCGCCAATGGCCCGGATCTTTGGGTTCTTCTTAGCCATGTCCAATAGCTCCGCCAGATTGGCCTCGGTCATGTTATCCACATGGTGGGGGATCACGCCGATCGCCCCGTAAATGTAATCATATTTTTTTGTTAGAAAGTCCACCGCCCTGGATGTGGCCATATCACAGCCGATATTGGTTACCCGGGCAATCCCGCTTTTGGGGAGAACCTCCAGAAGCTCGGTCCGGTCCTCATCGAAGGCCTCGTCATCGTAGTGGGCATGAGTGTCGAAAATTCTCACAGGAAATCTGCTCCTTCTTTTGATCTGTTTCATCTTTTTTCGAGGACGAAAAGGCAAAACCGTTTCGCACCAATATCATTATAGTGAAATTGAACGGAAATGCCAATATCAAAAATAGAGCGGTTTTAACAGAAAGGGTAAATCAATACCCGAAAGACCCTGCCGGTTTGGCAGGGCGCTAGCGTAAAGTTTTGTTCGGAA
>DFHD01000059.1 GCA_002372545.1 Lachnospiraceae bacterium UBA3732
CTTGCCTGCTTTCCCGAATAGCACGGCGCCAAAAGCCTCGCTGTAGCCCACTACAGCTACGTTTTTGTCACTGCACTCTCGGGCAAGCATTCGTCGCATTAGTCCAGTTATTTTGCGAACGTTATACTAGTGCTTCCGTTTTTAATTAACACTAGGATTTTACCAAGTTTTACCATCGGACAGATTCCGGAGGACTGGATCATGATAAATGGAAAAAGAATCGTAGCCATATGCACCTCTCGTGTTTATGAGCCTTCCATACATGGATATATCATCGATCTCAATGAGCGTCTGAAAAAAGAAAACTGCGCTCTTCTTGTTTTCGCGATCAACTCCGATATCTACTGGGAGGAAGACCGGCAGGCAACGGAAAAATACATTTTCGATCTGATCCCCTACCGGGACCTGGACTGCTGCATCATTATGGACGAAAAGATCAAGAGCCATAAGATCGCAGAAAAGGTGCTTGCGCGTTCAAAGGCATATCATATTCCTGTGATTGTGGCCGACGGCAGGTACGATGGTGCCTCCTGTATCAATTTTGACTATGAGGCCGGCTTTGAAGCGGTCGTCCGCCATATCATCGAATTCCACGGCATTAAAAGACCCCATATGGTGGCCGGCCAGCCGGATAATGAGTTTTCCAACCGACGGATCGATATCTTTAAAAAGGTGCTTGCGGAAAACGGTCTTCCCTTCGAGCCGGATATGCTGAGCTACGGCTATTTCTGGGCGGAGCCCTGCCGCAAAAACATGAATAAGATCCTGAAGCGTAAGACTCTTCCGCCGGCTTTTATCTGCGCCAATGACATCATGGCCATTACCGTGACGGAAATGCTTCAGGAAGCCGGCTACAAGGTTCCGCAGGACATTCTGGTCTCCGGCTTCGACGGATATGACGAAATCTATTTTACTTCGCCCAAGATCACGACCGCTTCCTGCGATATTCTTCTTTTAGCCGAGGCGACAGCAAAAGCCGTACTCCAGTCTCTGGAGGGAAAAACGGTGGAAAACATGCTCATCACGCCGCAGTTTGTGGCGAATGAATCCTGCGGCTGTCCCATGCATATGGAGCATCCTCAGGTTCTGCTGAACAGGTTCAACGAAAGCTTCTACCGGAATAACGATGATAACCGGGTTCTTCACCAGATCACCTCGGATATGCAGACCAGCCATTCCCTTGAGGAAATGGTCTCCTATCTGGAAAGCTACAAGACCGAAAACATGCTCTGCGTTGTGGACCGGAACTGTTTCGATGCGGATAACAACTACTTCCTCCGCTCGGATATTGCCGAGCTGGAAAAGGACTTTGTCGTGATCTACGATGCCGATCATCCGGAAAAGTATAAGCCCGGAACGCTTTCTCTTCCGCCTACGGCAGAAGGCCATACGGAGGATGTCTTCTCCCTTCCCTTCCGCAGCCGGATGATCGAGCTTCTGGATGAATCCTATCCGCTGATCTTCAACGCACTGGATTTCATGAACGTTCCCATCGGCTATGTCTGCTACTATTTCCGGGACTATGCCATCAATAACTATTCCAATACCATCAATTCCACCTCTTCTGTCAGCACGGGGATCGGCGGATTTGTAAATCTGCAGTATCAGCGTACCCTGCTGGATAAGATGGACGAAATGTACCGGCGCGATTCCCTTACAGGCCTTTACAACCGCATCGGCTTCCACAATATCTTTAAGAAGCTGCGGCAGAAAAAAGAGAATCTGGATCAGCCGGTAACGGTGATCATGTCCGATCTGGACGGTCTGAAATACATCAACGACCACTTCGGCCATGCCGAGGGAGATAACGCCATAGCCACTGTGGCCAGCGCCCTCAGAAAGGCGTGTCCGGAAACCGCCCTCTCCGCCCGGTTCGGCGGCGATGAGCTGTTCTCCGTGATCATCGGGGAATGTGACTCAGACCAGATCATCCACCGGATCGATCAGTATCTTTCGGATTATAATGATCATTCGGGACTTGCTTACGATGTGCAGACCAGCAGCGGCGTGGTCACAGATGTGCTGAATGACCGTTTTGATATCTCGCATGCGCTGAAGATCGCAGATGATGAGATGTACAAGATCAAGAGTAATAAGAATTATCTTCGCGGCACCCACTGATCAGTCGGTGCCGTTTTTTTGCATAATAAAAAACGCTTTGTTATGTAAACCAGGTCAGTGCCGGTGATCAGCCTTCCAGCCTCTTCCGGAAAATCAGCCCGGAAATAAACAGCCCGGCTTCCGCTGTAAGAATTCCGGCGGGAACATCCAGAATAACATGCTGCTTAACGAAAAGTGTGGAAAGAAAAACAAGAATGGCCGTGATATACATGGCCGGAATATAGTATTTCAGCCCCTTCCCCAGCCGCCCGATCTTATGTGCGGAGCGGGCAAGGAACCAGCTTTCCATGCAATGAATGGACGGAAACAGATTATTCGGCTGGTCCGCTCTGAAGATCATTCCCGTCATCCAGTCAAAGACGCTTCCATCAACGATCTCCGGTCTGTCCATGGAAGTCGGAAGAAAAAGAAAGAATATCATACAGATTGTTTTTGCGATCAGCTCCGCCGTAAAATACCGGATGACCGTATCCCTCTTTTCCGCGGCCAGAAGAACAAAACCCGTATACCAGGTTAGATAAGCAAGAAAAACATATACAAGAATCCATGTGGGATAAAAGGGAATGGAATGGTCAATGGAGGTTTCCATATTCACGTGCTGCCTTCCCCTGGTAATGAATCTGGTGGCGTAAAAAACAACGCCGTTATAAATGAACCAGATCAGGACCCATCTCCAGCGGCAGTCCAGGATAAGGCCCTTCAGCCCTTTTCTGTAACTCACTTCTTCCTGCATGTACCGATCCTCTCTCCCATCTTTACCGGATATTCCTCGCCAAAACGGGAAGCCTTTCGTATTTCAGGGGCAAAATCCGCAGAATCCTTCGGCATGAGAAGAATGATCGTAGAACCGCCGTACAGGAAATGCCCCTTTTCTTCTCCTCGTTTCACTGCCGCCTTACCCGGAACATGATTTTTGATCCGGCCCACCAGCATCGCACCGACCTCCATCTGCACGCATTTACCGAAAACCGGCGAATCGATCACCGTATAGCACCGGCTGTTCTCTGTAAATACCGGACGAACGGAAAGCGCTACCGGCTGCACCGTATGATAAACGCCGGCAATTCTTCTGTCCTTCGACTTTCTTCCGCTGTCAAAATAGGCGTAGCGGTGATAGTGGGAAACCGTAAGGCGGAAAACGAGAGCCGTCCCGCCGGCATAATACGCAGCCAGCTTTTGATCCCGCAGCAGCCGCTTCAGCGAAAATGCCGTCTGCTTCACAGGAAAGACCGTATCTTCGTCCACAGGGATCAGGGTAAGAAGGCCGTCGCAGGGCGCACAAAGCGCATCCGCATCCTCAGAGAAGGTTCTTCTCCCCGGAAGAAGGGGACGGCAGAAAAAATCGTTAAAACAGCGGACCTGACTAACATCGCAGTCCGCTGTATCAATATGATTTACTTTTTTAAATACGGGAATCAGCAGTCTGGAAAGGCGTGTCTCCATAAAGGCGCCGGCAAGTGCCGAAACCGGCCGGGAAGCCAGCGGGCGGAGCATCACCCTTCCGGGAACTGTATGATAAAGAAAATGTGTCAAACTCATAAACCATCACCCGACAAAACCAAAGTCGATATTGCCAAATTTCAGGATCAGAAGAAGAATAAACTCGATCAAACCAACGATGATCAGGAAGGCCAGCATTTTATTACCGGGCTTTCTTACCTTGAACCGGCCGAGGAAAAGGAGGCCTGTGATCAGCATCACGCAGAAATATACCACCGAAAGATCGAAATCCAGCATATAATGCAGAAGCAGTACAAATGGGAAGATCAGAGACGCGGAGGTGACCGGAAGCCCCGTAAAGGAGGACTGTCCTGTTTCCTCTTTTTCCTTTGCCCGCTCCTCTTCCGTCACATTATAATAGGCCAGACGGATCACTGCTGCCAGCACATAAACAAATGCGATAAACAGAAGGAGCACGGGATACCAGCGGAACTCTCCCTCTTTGGGATGTATCTTGGGAATATACGTAAACCGTGTGCTCACCCGCAGCATGGCGAGGCCGATGGAAACCGGCAGCACGCCAAAGGCTATGAGGTCGGAAAAGGAATCAATCTGCACGCCGAAATCCTTTTCGATCCGTGTTCTGTCTTTTTTCGTACGGGCAACTTTTCCGTCGAAGGTATCGCAAAGCCCGGAAAACAGAAGAAAATACATGCCAATAAAGGGATGTCCCATGCCGGACATGGAAACAATGATGCCCATCGTGCCCGAAAGAAGCGACAGATAGGTCAGTATAACGGTATAATCATATACGCCGATCATTGTCCTTGATTCCCCTCCTTTTTTTCATGATCAAATAGCAGGCCATCATGAAGATGCCGCTGACTGCCACACAGATATAAAACTGAAAGCCTCTGGAAAGCATCTCCAGCCGGAGCGCTTCCTCTCTTTCCATCAGGCTGGAGTAACCGTCCACCATCAGATAATCCGCCACGCCCATAGCGCCCGGTACCGGCACTGTGTTAAAGCCGATATTAATGAGACACTGGGAAGCAAAGATATCCGTTACGATCCCCTGATCCCGGTGCAGCGCATAGTAAAGCCACATGGGTACGGAGATCTGCGCGCCTCTCTGCAGAAGATTCCAGATAAAGGCCCGGATGATCACCATATTCTTGCCCTTCATCATGGATACGCACTTCACGTAATCCTCTTCCGCTTTCTTCAGCTTCTCAAGCTTCTTTTCCGGCTTTCTTATGATCTTTTTCCGGTGAAGGAAGCCGATCAGCCGTTCGAGTGTACGGAAGACCGAGCTGCCCTTTTTCAGAAGCATCAGGAAAAAGAATGTAAGTCCGCCCAGAACCACTATGCCAGCGATGATAAATACCTTCGAAAGCGGCCTGAAACCGAAGAACAGCTTCGGATTCATGAAAACAGACGCAATCCCCAGCACCACAATGGATATGGTATACAGGATCAGGTTCATGATCAGGACCACAGCCGTTACCCCGCCGGGAATACCATCCTGCATCATGAAAAATGCGCTGGCCGGCTGTCCGCCGGATGCAGACGGCGTCACCGCGGAAAAATAAATATCCGCCGCACTGTAAAGCTGCCCTCTCACCGGATTTCTCCGGTAACCCACACCCTTCAGCAGCGTGGAAATGGCCAGGCCTTCAAATACGATAAACCCTCCTGCGCAGAGAACGCCGAGCACACACGGAAGCTTGTAAGATGTCCGGAGGCTGTCGATGAGACTCCTGATGGAGATATTCCCTGCAGACGCAAATACGGCCCAGATACTAAGCCCGGCAAGAGCAAAAGATATAAGCATCCACATTATTCGTTTTTTCTTATCCATTTACTCTCTATACCTGCGCATCCTGATTTCCTTCGTGCAAAACCGTGTTTTTCAACTCCGATACACACCCGTGCAATATCATATCAAAAAACACTGCATTAAACAAGTCTAATTAGCAGATCTCACTGCTTAAAACGGGCAGAGACTTCGGCATTAGCCTTTTCAGCGTCCTGCTCCATCTTTTTTCTCTCGGCTCTTAGCTGATCGCGAAGCTCAGGATATTTGATGCTCATGATCTCCAGAGCAAGCCAGGCTGCATTCTTCGCGCCGTTAATGGCAACGGTAGCCACGGGGATTCCCGGAGGCATCTGGACAATGGAAAAGAGTGCATCCTGTCCATCCAGCACGGAACCGGAAAGCGGTACGCCGATTACCGGAAGCGTTGTCTGGGCTGCCACTACCCCCGGAAGGGCTGCTGCCATACCGGCTGCCGCCACGACAACCTCTGTTCCGTTTTCATTTACTTCCTCCATAAAGCTGTGGAGCATGGCGCTGGCTCTGTGTGCCGACAGGCATCTCACCTGCACCTCAGCGCCGAACTTCTGCAAAAGCTCAACGCAGGGGGTTACCTTCTCCAGATCGCTCATGGATCCCATGATCACTGCTGCCTTCATTTTCTTCCTCCTGATGTCGTTTATGTCTTTGTTTATGTTTTGCTATTGTTTTGCTGTTTTCTGTATTCCGTTTGTTTTTGAAATACCTGCTGAACTGTTACAATGTCTTATTTTGAAATATTCTTATGGTCTTATATGTCCGTTATTTCATCAGAAGCCGTCTTCTCCCCGTCACTCTTTGCTTCCGCTTCATCCAGGATGCCGAGCGCTTTCCGGTATTTTGCAAACCGGAGTTCATCCTTCTCCGTTACCTTTTTCAGCCGTCCGGGGTCCAGATTATGCAGAAGATCCTCCCGCTTTACGGCTCTTGCCACCGGATCCCCGCAGAGCTTCCGGATGTAATCAAAATAATCCTCATCCTCCCTGTGGGTCATAAGATCCACTCCCCGGAGCTGAACCTCGGTAAAGCCCTTTTTCCGGAGATCCTCCAGCGTATAATCCGTGTCCTCGATCACATCATGCAGAATGGCCACTACACAGGTATCCTCCGTAGTCATCTGCTCCGCCACGTGAACCGGATGCAATATATAAGGCAGGCCGCTCCTGTCCTTCTGCCCCTTATGCGCCTTAAAGGCCAGCTTCAGCGCTTTTTTTGTCATCGGCGTGTAGATCATACTTTTCTCCTTTCCGGCTCATGCCCAAGCAAAGAGTCCTGAAATTTTCAGCCTTCCTCCCTCGGTCCTCCTGTGATGGCTGGCAGGAACTGCTTTTTCCGGGAGACCACTCCCGGCAGAAGAATACCGTCTCCCGACTTCTTGCAGCCGGTGAAGCAGGCCTTCAGCGTAGACTCGGCGCCCGCTCCCGCAGAGATCACTACGGAAGACTCCTCCAGAATATTGGTCAGGATAAGATACAGCCGGTCCACACCATCCGCCTTCCGGATAGACTCCAGCTCCGGCGCTACCTTCTTCCGGATCTCATCGATCTCCGCCGTATCCATAGAGCTGACCTGGCCGATCCCCACAGTCTGCTTATCAATGGGGAACCGCTTGAAATCCTGATGCACGATCTCATCCGGCGATTTCTGCGCAATATGGCTGCCGGCCCGGAACATCTTCTTTGCCAGCTCCTCTTCATTCACCCCGGCTATAATGCTGAGCTCATGACCGATCTTCCGGTCAAGCTCGGTGCACGTTGGCGAGCGATACAGCAGCGTATCCGAGATCAGGGCGGAAAGCAGTATCCCCGCCATCTCCCTGGTCAGGGGCACCTGATTCTCTCTATACATCAGATATACAATGGAACAGGTGGAGCCGATGGGCTGGTTCCGGAAATAAACCGGCATGGTGGTATTGAGTGTGCCCAGCCGGTGATGATCGATAATCTCCATCACCTCAGCCGCATCAATGCCATCCACGGCCTGGGAACGTTCATTATGATCCACCAGGATCACCTGTTTCTTTCTTGCCCCGATAAGGTTCCGGCGGGAAAGCATGCCCACATAGTTGCCCTTCTCATCCTCCACCGGGAAATACCGGTAACGGTGCTCCGCCATGATCGGCAGAACATCATCCAGAAAGTCGTCGGTCCGGAACTTCACAAGCCCTCTCTTCTTCATGAGATATCGCAAGGGAAGACTCTGGATCACGAATCTCGCCGCTGTGAACGTATCGTAGGGTGTGCGGATAATGGTGCAGTTGTGCGTTTTTGCCATGTCCAGCATTTCATCCGAAAACTCCGCATCCAGACTGACGATCAGGCAGGAGGCGCCGTTTTCAATGGCCGTGGTCTGCACGCTCTTCCGGTTACCCAGGATCACGATATCCCCCTTCTTAACAGCATCCTTCAGAATGTCTGCCGTTGAAGCTGCCACATGTACGGCTCCGGAGGAAATGATCTCATTTGGATCACCCAGAACCATACTGCCATCCAGCGCATATAGAATATTCTGGTAACGGGTCTTCGCATCCGAAAGGACCGTAGGCGCAGATACGCCCATACAGGTTTCCAGAAGGTCTCCCGTGGAGATAATGCCCTTCAGCCTGTTTCCTGCCGTGATGCATACCGTGACCACGTTATTGTCATGCATGATCTTCCAGGCTTCCTTTACGGATATTTCATCACTGACTCCGGGGAGCCGGCGGAAATCCATATCACCAACGGTCGTCCGGACATCCTCCACAAGAAGAGGCGCCTTCAACCCGAAGCGTTTCAGCACATAAGCTGTTTCCTCGTTGACTCTGCCGCAGCGGCAGGCCACATGAGGCTTTCCCGTCACATATTCCTTCATATTTGCGTATGCGATAGCTGCGCAGATCGCATCGGTATCCGGATTCTTATGCCCGAATACATATACGGGACGTTCATCCGAAGTTTCTTTCATTTTTCCCATATACACTCTCCCGGGGAGGCTGCAGGCGCAGCGCTCAGGTCCTTACATTATGTCAACTAATTGTTTTCCAAGTTTCTTTCCAAGCTTCTTCCAGTGCTTTCCCCATGATCATGGAATGTATCACTCAAACTGCCCGGCTACCAGCTTCAGGTTTTCGATGATGGGCAGTTGCTGGGGACAAATGCTCTCGCACTGACCGCAGCCGATGCAGTCGCTGGCCTTGCCGTAGGTCTTGGTGAGATTTTCATAATACTCCGCCTGGGGCGTCCAGCCCTTCTCCGCTGCTTCCTGCAGCTCTGCGTTATAAAGCGAGAAGTACCTGGGAATATTGATGTTCATGGGACAGCCGGGTGCACAATAGTTGCAAGCCGTACAGGGGATTGCCCTGCTGCCGTTCAGTACAGCCACCGTCTTCCAGACGATCTTCATCTCTTCTTCATTCAGCGGCCGGAAATCCTGCATATAGGACGTATTGTCATCCAGCTGCGCTATATTGCTCATGCCGGAAAGCACCATACATACATTCTCCCAGCTTGCCGCAAAACGGATAGCCCAGGAAGGAATGGATGCATTCTGGTCATAAGCCTTCATGAGCCGCTCCGCCTCATCCGGAAGCTTTGCCAGCGTGCCGCCCCGCACAGGTTCCATAACGATCACCGGCTTCCCGTGCCGGGTGGCTGTGTCGTAGCACTCCTTCGCTCTTACGCCTGCGCTGTTCCAATCCAGATAATTCAGCTGGAGCTGTACATATTCCACCTCCGGATGCTCCGTCAATACCTTGTCCAGAAGCTCCGGCCCGTCATGGAAGGAAAAGCCTATATGCCTCACGTCTCCCGCTTCCTTTTTGTTCCGCAGCCAGGTCCAGCAGTCCAGACGGTCGTAAACCTCCACAGAGTGGGAATTCACATCATGAAGCCAGTAATAATCAAAATAACCTGCTCCCGTCTTCCGGAGCTGTTCTCCGAAAACCTTGTCCCGGTCATCCTTTTGATGAATAAATCCGGAATGAAGCTTCGTGGTGATGGTATATCCGTCACGGGGATGCCGGGAGGTGATCGCCTCCTTTACCGCATCCTCACTCTTGAAATTGCAGTACATCCACGCCGTGTCAAAGTAGTCAAAGCCTCTTTCCAGAAAAAGATCCACCATACGGCAGGTTTCCTTAAGATCGATCTCGCCGTCCGCTTCAGGAAGGCGCATAAGCCCAAATCCAAGCTTTCCCTTCATTTTCCACCCTGTTCCTTTCTCCGGATCCCGATCCGCGGCAATTCCACATTTCTCCTGCTTTACTGTTCTTCTATAAACTGCTTATAGAAACGCATCAGAACGGATGCGCACTCCTGTCTTGTGGTCTTATCCTTCGGCGCAAGTATGACCTCTCCCCCGGTTCCCTTCTTACCGGAGATCAGTCCCTCCGCATTCGCCCAGGCCAGAGCTTCTCTCGCCCAACCGGACACCTTACTGTAATCCGGATAAACGGTAATATCCGCCGATGCAGAGGTGTCTATCCCCATATAAACTGCTAAACGCATCATCATGGAAGCCATTTCCTGACGGGTGATCTCATTCTTCGGTGAAAAGGTTGTATCTGAAGTTCCGGATACAACATTATTGCTGTATGCCCACCGGAGTGCATCGTAATAATACGCCGTTTCCTTTACATCTGTAAAGGGAAGTGTTCCGGACGCTCCCTTAGGATCGGCAAGGCGGTAAAGGGTGGATACAAACTCCGAACGTTTCAGATTATTTTTGGGATTAAAGGTGGTATAACCGTCGCCGTCCCGATCCGGATCTCCGGACATGATTCCCTTCCGGTGGACATATTTAACGCCTTCAAATACCCAGTTGCCCGGTTTCACCTTCACATCGCTGAAGATCCAATTATCAATGATCACTGTACCTGCCTCCAGAAGGCTCTCTCCCTTCTCATAATATACACGGTCACTGATAATGATCTGGTTCTCTGCGAGGTTGGTGCCTCCGGAAGGACTGGTCGCGAGCATGCAGCCCCGATCGATCTGAATAGTGCCATTTATTTCACCGGCCCGATCAGGATCAACAGACTGGCTGACCGGCTCAAACTTAATCCCGTAGCCATACCCCTCCACCGGATCCGCATTGCTATTCACCAGGGAAACTGTACCGGAATGCAGGATAAACCTATGCGAACTGGTATCGCCGTTGCCAAAATGCACGGGCGCCGTCTGACACTCGGCTGCAAGAATGCTTTCCCCATCCACAAGGATCGTACCGTCAATATTAGATACAACACTGTTATACTGCGGCATGTTTTTCCGGTCAATAAACACAAAGGCATTGTTCAGAATGCTGATATTCCGGTTTGCCCATAAACCGGCCGCATACGTATCCTTTATTCTGAGCGAAACTCCATCTATGGTGATATCCCCTCCCGGAGTATCGTAAAATCCGGCATAAATGCCGTAATAGCAATTCTCTACTTTGAGCGAACCATCGCCTGTAAGGGTGACGCTGCAGCCAGGACCGGCATTAAAGAAATCATATCTTCCCGAACTGTCCGAGAAATAGTTATCACCGGAAATGATCACCGTAAGATCTTCGATCTGACTCATGATGATGCCATCACCCGGAATATCGCTTTTTTGTTCCGTCCATTCATAATTGATCCCGTCAAGGGTCAGCTCGTTTTTCTCCGGATCAAAGATCGCGTGTCCGTTGCTGACAGAAATATCCAGCTTATTTTCCGCAAACTGCTGTCCATCGATCCAGAGACCATATTTTTCCGGCTCCACAGCCTCAATAAGCGCAGTCACAACATGGTATTCATCTACATTCGAACGGTAGATCTCCGCTGCCGCGCCATTGACGGTAACTGTGGCATCCGCAGCGAAATCGCAGCCTTCATCACGGAGAAGATAGATCTCTGCGAAATACTTCTGTCCCGGAACGATCTCCTGCGGCGCTATGCCATTTTCGGCAAACCAGTTTGTGCTGATAATGGTATAGGGCTCATTATCCAGCTTTTCCGCCTTGCCCTCGACAGCGCCTTCATAGGTTCCTACGGGCGGCTTTTCCAGACTGAAAGCCGCGCTGCTGATATATTGGGTGATATCCTTTTCAAATACAGCCACGATATCCAAATCGCCCTCCAAAGGAATGCGTATGGATTTTACTGTCACCTTATTTCCGTATACATCCTCGTAAGAGGAATCCTCGAAGCTGGTATATGTACGGTTATTCGTCAGATCACGGAACTCCCGGACATGATACCCGTCTGCCGGACGGGCATAGAAATAAGGCGACCCCTCCGAAGTTAATACATAATGATCCGTCAGACTGGCAGCATAGTATTCATCCCCCAAGCTGACCTCACCGCCGGGTGTTTTCCCCCGTGAATCCACAGCCGAAAAATGAACTGTCCAGCCCTGTTCATATAAGGCCGTCAGCGTACAGGTATTCTCGGGAACGGCCGCATCCGTAAGCGTGACCTCTTCACCGGCGGGAACAGCGTAGGAATAGCCCGGAACCTGCCAGCCTACAAAATAATAATGATTCCCGGTATCCGGTGATAAACCGAAATCAGCCGGATCCGGCAGAGTCCACTTAAAATTCTTAGGGGCCTGAATCGTAACAGCTTCTCCTGTTCCCCCTTCTCCTGCGGCCAGCGTTACCTGGATTATTGTCGCAGCAAAGACATCCTGTTTCGCTGCCGGGACATATCCCAGTACCAGAAGAACTGCCAGAAGGATCCCCAATAATCTTCTTCCCTTCTTCATTCCCTTACTCATCCCTTTATTCATCCTTTATTCCTTCTCCCTTCTCCCCGATCGTCACTGCTTAGTAAGCATTTGTTCCGGTTATTTAAGAATCGATGTACTATCTGTCCGCATTAAAGCCGGCAGGCACAGTCCCTGTCTGTTTTCCGAACGCCGATCCACTCTGCATTACCGGGGATTTGAGGTGCTGGGCTGTCCGGAAAACATATCAATTACAGATTACCAAAAATACTCATCAAAGACAAGCACAGTTTGACTTTCCTGCCATTTCTATTTATAATGAAACGTGCTGAAAAAAATAACTGCCATAATTATGAATACGCCCGGGAGGTACAAATGGAAAAGATCATACTGACAGGAGACAGACCCACAGGAAAACTTCATCTCGGCCACTATGTGGGGTCGCTGAAACGGCGTGTAGAGCTGCAGGATTCCGGTGAATACGATAAGATTTTCATCATGATCGCCGATGCGCAGGCTCTGACCGATAATTTTGATAATCCGGATAAGATCAGGGATAATATCATCGAGGTTGCCCTGGACTATCTTTCCGTAGGACTGGACCCGGCAAAGACAAATCTTTTCATCCAGTCTGCCGTTCCGGAGCTGACAGAGCTCACCTTCTATTACATGAATATGGTAACGGTAGCCCGCCTGGAGCGGAATCCCACCATCAAGGCCGAGATTAAGCTGAGAGATTTCGAAACCGGTATCCCTGTAGGCTTCTTTACCTACCCCATCAGCCAGACCTCGGATATCACAGCCTTTAAGGCAACCGTTGTCCCCGTTGGCGAGGATCAGCTTCCCATGCTTGAACAGGCAAGAGAGATCGTTCGTAAGTTCAATGCAACCTATCACACGGATGTTCTCGTGGAGCCAAAGGCCATGATCCCGGAAAATGAGGTATGCTGCCGTCTTCCCGGCACTGACGGAAAGGCCAAGATGAGCAAGTCCCTGGGAAACTGCATCTATCTCTCCGACAGCGAGGCTGAGGTTAACCGCAAGGTAATGACCATGTATACCGATCCCGGACACATCAATATCACAGACCCCGGCAAGGTTGAGGGCAATACCGTATTTACCTATCTGGACGCATTTTCGACAGAAAAGGATTTTGCCGATTTCCTGCCGGACTATAAGAATCTGGATGAGCTGAAGGACCACTACAGGAGAGGCGGTCTGGGAGATGTTAAGATCAAGAAATTCCTGCAGAAGGTACTGAACCGCGAGCTTGCGCCCATCAGAGAAAGAAGAGCCGCCTTCGAAAAGGATATTCCGGCAGTTTATGAGATCCTGAAAAAAGGAACTGCCGTCGCACAGCGTGCAGCGGCAGAAACTCTTGCTGAAGTAAAGGATGCCATGCGCATCAATTATTTCGATGATGCCGAGCTGATCAAAAGCCAGCAGGCCCGGTTCAATCAGCAATAATGCTCCCCCGGGTCAGAACCATTCTGTTTCCGTTTTTCAAACGGACATGCAGGCTTCCATCCTCATCCATCTTCTCCTGTAATGCGGAGAAGGGCTTTCCGTTCAAATGATCCGCGGAGATAAATCTATGGGTTTCTCCTTCCCCGGACAGGCGTTCACGGTAGTCCTGCATGGAAAAAGAAGGTGTCTTTTTCAGGAGCCTGCTGATCAGCAGGGCAGCCAGACGGTTTTTTCTGTTTCCGTCCTGCCCCCTCCAGGCATCCGTACGAATGCCTATACCAAGCACAAGTCCGGAAACGATCCCTGTTTCCATATCCAGAGACTGCTGGGTCAGTATCCCGGCAGTCTTTTTTTCGTCCTGAAGAATGCTATTCTTCCATAAGATCCTTGCAGCCTTCCCCGTAACCGCTTCTATTGCTTCTGCCGTAAACAGCGCGGCAAGGAATGAAACCGGTTTACATTCAGCGCTCTTCGGATCCAGAATAACGCTGAGATAAACGCCGCCCTTTGGTGAATAAAAGCCGCTTTGTCCATGTCCCCGGCCGGCCGTCTGGCTTTCCGTCAGAATAACCGTTCCGTACAGCTTTTCTCTGTCTTCCTCCGACGCCTCTGTCAGAAGCCGCTCCGCCTCACGGTTTGTGGAAGTAAGCTCCGGATAAAACCGGATATCCGGGAGGCTTCGCATCTCTATTTTCAGCAGCTTAAGGATTCCCTCCTCCGAAAGAACATCGCTTTTCGGGGATAACCGGTAACCCCTTCGTGAAAAGGATTCGATGATATAGCCATCATCCCGAAGATTCTGAACTGCCTTCCATACGGCCCCGCGGGAAAGCCCCAGCTTATCGCCCAGTTCCTCACCGGAAAGAAAAATATCTCTATTTTCCTCCAGCCGGTTTAATACATATTCCTTCGTGTTCATAATCTGCCTTCTATTTTCTCTTGTCTCCCCAGAAGAAAAGCGCTACAGTCCCGGGACCTGTATGGGTTGCGATGGTTGCACCGATACGGAAAAGCTGAACTTTTCCCTTCAGATTCGGGAACTCCTCTTCAACCTGACGCCTCAGTTCCTCGGCGGCCTCGGGGTCCGTACTGGATATGAAGCAGGTATTATCGTACTTCGTGCCTCCTGTTGCGTCCTCCTTCATTTTCTCCACCGTACGGCGGATCACCTTTTTCTTTGTTCTGATCTTTTCCTGCGGCGCCAGACGTCCATTATTATCCACATTCATCAGCGGGCAGATATTCAGCATTTGCCCCACTGCTCCTGCGGCCCTGGATACTCTTCCACCACGGATCAGATATTTCAGATCGGATACAAAGAACCAGTGAATGACCTCGAGCCTGTGAGCCTCCGCCCAGTCTCTGGCATCCTCAATGGAAAAGCCGATATCGCGGAGCTCCGCCAGCTTATCCACCAGCAGTCCGTATCCGCCGGAAGCGCAAAGGGAATCGACAATAAACAGCTTTCTCTCCGGGAAGTCCTCCCGCAGGATCTCTGCAGCCTGTCTGGCGGACTCATAGGTATTGGAAATTCCCGAGGTCAGCGAAACATGCAGAATGTCATTTCCCGCTTCCAGAAAGGGGGTGAAGAAATCAATATAATCTCCGATGGACAGCATGGATGTCGAGGAGGATGCACCAGCCTCCACCTTGGCAAAAAAGTCCTCCGGCTTCATGGATGTCCACATATCATCCTTATAGCTCTGATCATCCAGAATATAGTTGAAAAGCGCATAAGGTATTTGCTTTTTCTCCATCCACTCCGGCGAAAGATCCACAGTGGAACAGGCAGTAAGTAAAAATTCTCCCATAATAAACCCCTTCCCAAATAGTATAAAAATTACCTATGATCCAGTATAACAAAACAGACGATCATTCGCAAGTCATATGCCTGGTGCACTATCATCGAAAGCCTCAACAGAATTTCCAAGATCCGAGCCTCCTGAAGTCGCAAAAAGAACTATAGTCTTTCCTGATAAATCATAGCCCACCAAACATAGCAGGCTCCTTTGCATGAAATATTATGTTGCATATTACACGTGCGGAAAAACTGCCGAAAAAAACTGCTGACAGAAATCCTTCTCCGTGGTAAAGTATAGAAAAATGCTGTCCGCAGCAGGACACGATCAGGGAGGTGCAGGAATTGAAAACCAATACGAGTATTCTTTCATCCGATAAAAAAACCATGCTCCATGTTGCCATGTGGCATCCGGAGGGGGAACCGAAGGCGGTGGTCCAAATTGTCCACGGCATGGTGGAATACATTGAACGCTACAATGATTTTGCCGCTTTTCTGGCTGGCGAGGGTTATCTTGTGATCGGGCACGATCATCTCGGCCACGGCCAGTCCGTAGGATCTGCGGAGGACTGGGGCTTTATCGACAGCGATAATCCTTCCGATACCCTGACACGGGACATCCACCGTGTACGCCGTCTGGGTGAAAAAACAGCTCCCGGACTTCCCTACTTTATTCTCGGACACAGCATGGGCTCCTATCTTCTCCGGAAGTATCTGACCTACCGCGGAAACGGTCTGGCTGGCGCTGTGATCATGGGAACCGGTGCGGAGCCGGATTCCGCCACCATGCCCGGACTGATGCTCGTCCGCTCCATGGCTAAGCTGAAGGGCTGGAGGTTCAGAAGCGAGAAGGTGCGGAACATGACCTACTCCTCGCCCTATAAGATTTATGATGTCACCGGTAAGGATCCCGAAAACAGCTGGCTGACCAGAGATGTGGATATCGTAAAGAGCTATTATTCCGACCCCAGATGCTGCTTTACCTTTACGCTGAGCGGCTACGAGGCGCTCCTCTCCACTGTTCTTTTTGATAATAAGAAGAAGTATATCCGCATGATTCCGGATACTCTTCCCGTCCTCTTTACTTCCGGCTCAATGGATCCTGTAGGAAATATGGGAAACGGTGTAAAAAAGGCCGCTGCTCTCTTTACCGATGCCGGGATCAGAGACGTTACCGTAAAGCTTTATGCCAACGACCGGCATGAGATCCTGAATGAGCTTGACCGCAGCGAGGTATACCGGGATATCGCAGACTGGTTTGCCGAGAAGCTTTAACACTGACCTGCAAGCCATTCCCTTCGGCTTTACTCGTAGGCTTCCTCCCCCACGACAATAACCGGCATTCCGACCTCCAGCACGGAGTATAGCTGCCCGGCGGAATAATAATCCAGATTAACGCATCCGTGGGATCCATGGGTCTTATACCGCTCACCGCCGAAGGAGGACTGCCAGGTGGCGTCGTGCAGCCCGTAGCCGCCGTAAAAGCACATCCAGTAGGCTACATGGGATTCATACCGGGGAACGCCCTTTTCATCCGGCCTTCCCTTTAACGTTACCTCCCTGCCCATCTCCTGAATGGAATAGACGCCCACAGGGGTATGTCTCCCCTGTTCGGAATACAGACCGGTCACACAATCACAGGTATAATAAAGAGCGCCATTCATATAGCAGTATACCTTCTGGTGGACCAGATCCACCTCCACATAACCGGAACGAATAAAATCGTTAAACTCCCGGGCGAAGGAATAGTTCGGTTTTCTGACTGTACTGAGATGGTTCACCAGATTCTGGTACAATTCCTCCGTCTCCGCTGTTTCATCGATCTCATACCCGAATTTCACGTGCTCCGCCGGAATAAGGCGTCTGCCCAGCTGGGTAGAGCGGAACTCCACCGTATCATAGGTGCGGTTTTTCCGGTGGGCCAGCATCTTTACATAAGCATTGCAGCGGATTTTCAGATCAATGAGGTCAAGATAATAAAAGCATCCGTCATCCGAGCATTTGAGCCAGTGGCAAAGGGTATCGCCATCGAGGGTCTCCGAGGTTCCGTCATAAAGCCAGTATGTCACCGTGGTGGAAAGAAAGCGATTGATCTTCTCTGTCTGCTTCACCAGCCGCCGGGAATCCGCTTTGAGGTCAGGCTGCAGCAGATATTCCTCTTTATCCAGATCGATCTCATGCTCTCCCCGGATAATCGCTGCCTCCACGGCCCGGATAGCCTTTTCCGTATCCAGCCGCGTACCGGCCACCTCCGGTATGATCACAGCCTTTCCCTTTTCCAGTTCCATATACGCATTCTGCGGCGGCTCGGTTTCCTCTTCTCCGAATTCCGGAAGCTGAAGAATTGCATTCTGCAGCTTGCGGTTATCATATCCCGCCCGGGGAAAAACCTTTCTCTCCCCGGTTTCCGGTATGAACCAGAGGATTTCGGTCTGCCTTTTCATCTCATATTTCAGTCCCTCCGAATAATCGAAGCTCAGTCCGATGGAGGAGCCGGTCAATGTTTCCGTTTTGCCTGCCGGAAGACGCAGCAGGATGGTCTCTTCATGATCTGCCAGGATCTTTTCCGCTTCCCCCGGGCGCATCCATCCTGTATCCCTGCCGTTAATACGCGAACCAGGCAGGAGGTGATAATGGAAATACCACACTCCTGCCAGATAAATAAGGACGAGGCACGAAAAGATCGAGATCAGGGTGATCTTCAGCTTTTTATGACCTCCCGCCTTCATGCTTTATGCCACAGCTTTCTCATACAGAGCGGAAACCGCTGCCCAGTCAAGCACCTTAAAGAAGGCATCGATATAGTCCGGTCTGCGGTTTCTGTATTTCAGATAATAAGCATGCTCCCATACATCCAGCGCGAGGATCGGCACATTTCCCGTTCCCTCGCTGATGGGGTTATCCTGGTTGGCAGATGCACTCGCCACAAGCCTTCCCTCCGGCGTCACGGAAAGAAATGCCCAGCCCGATCCAAACTGCCCCTTAGCCAGTCCGGACAGCTTTTCCGTCAGCGCCTCAAGAGAGCCAAAGGCCTCTTCCACTGCCTGAAGGAATTTTGCCGAGGGCGCTCCCGGCTCAGGGGAAAGCGTGGAAAAATAAAGATTATGATTATAATACCCGCCCCCATTATTCTTCAGCGCCTTACGCAGCCCTTCATCGGCCACACCGTCCAGATTGCCAAGGATTTCCTCGACCGTCTTTCCGGCAAGGCCGGCCTTTTCAACCGCATCATTGAAATTCTTTGTATATGTCGCATGATGCTTGCCGTAATGCGTCTCAACGGTAGCGGTATCCACATAGGGTTCCAGACCGTCGTTAGCGTATGAAAGTTTTACCTGTTCAAACATTTGATACCCTCCTTATTATTTCGTTTTCTGCTGATTCTAACTTATCATATTTTCCGGAGCAGAACAAGATAGAACTTGCGGATACGCAGGCATTTCTGCTATTATGTATCTGTTCAGCAGGTGCTTCAAAAACAGCCGGGACGCCCGTACACATCCGTTTTGAAAGCTGCCTGTTATCTCTATAAAGCAGGAGGCCGGACATGAAACAGAAAAGCGTTCTTATCCCCAATGTCGTGATCGGGATCATAATGGTCCTTTTCGTGCTCCCTTTATTCATTTTCCGGGAAATCCCCTCCTATGAGGTTCCCGCATTTATTTATGACTGCAGCAAAGACTGGGATTCCGAGCTTGGCAAAATGGATCTCACTCATCTTCGTTTCCGTTCCGACGGCACCATCACTCTTACCCGCATGATCAGCCCCGGAGAGGTCCGGAGCGGCGATCTCTGTCTCACCAGCACCAATGTCAGCTTTATTGTTTACGTGGATGAACGGATGGTTTACCGCTATGAGCCTGAGCTTCCCTGGATCTACGGAAGATCCTACGGCAACGACATCCATGCCATTCCCGTTTCCACAAAAGGGAAGGACTGTACGCTCCGGCTCGAGGTCACCTCACTGAAGACCGGTCGTATCCGAGGCTTTCAGGACGCCCACTTTGAAAACGGCTCCGACTATGTCCGCCACATTCTCTCCTCCTGTCTGACCCATTATTACATGACGGCCGTCATCTTTACCTTCTCCTTCGTGATCTTTATTATGGGCTGGTTCTTCCGCAAAGGGAACAGCCGCCGCCTCGAGACCATTTCTCTCGGCGTTCTTGGCATGCTCTTCAGCCTGTGGACTGAAAGCAGCGACTATACCATCGTCCTCCTTACGGGACACGCGGGTCTCATCCGCATCATGTCCTACTATTCATTGATGTTCCTTCCCATCCCGGGGATCACACTGATCTGCCATCTGACGCACCATCCGAAGAGCATATTCCAGAAGATCGTGACTGCGCTTGTGGCGCTGAATCTGATCCTGCATATCACGCTGCTTTACCTGGAGGTCTGGGATTATCATCAGATGCTGTATTTTACCCACGGCACGCTGATCCTGACGATTATCTTTATTATCTTCGCCATTGTACGCGGCTTTATTCAGAAGAGCTTTTCCACCCATTCCAGCCGGATCCTGCTCAGCGCATTTCTCATTCTCACCATCACCGGCATTCTGGATATTATTCTGTTTTACTGCGGACATTCCGCTAGAATGGCTAATTACTCCCGCCTGGGTTTCCTGATCTTTGTAGCCGTCGTCGGTTCCTACGAGATACGGGAATTTGTCCGGATGCTCCAGTCGGGCCGGGAGGCTGAAATGATGAAGCACCTGGCGCACAGAGACGGTCTTACCGGCCTGGAAAACCGTCTGGCCTTTACCGAATGGGAACAGAATCTGAGGCACCTGAAAAAGGGCGCATGCATCTTTGTCCAGTTTGATATCAACAACCTGAAAGAGGTCAATGATCATTACGGTCACAACGCAGGCGATGCCTTTATTATTGCCGGAGCCAATGCCATTCGTCAGGCCTTCGGCCCCTACGGACGCGTATTCCGGACCGGCGGGGATGAATTCGTCTGCGTACTCACCACTGCCGCCCCGTCCTCCACAGAGACCCTGGCGGTCAATAACGACGTCCTGATCAATAACAACTCTCCCGCAGCCCTGATGAAGTGCTACGAGGCCTGTGAGCAGCATCTCATCGATCTTCTGAACAGCTATAACATGACCTCCGGCACGCCCATTCCGCTGACCATTGCCTTCGGTATGGCGGAATACGATCTTTCCCAGGGAAATCCGGAGCCGCAGGAGCGTCTGGCCGATGAAAGGATGTATATGCATAAGAACATATTAAAAGGCAAACAGGCATTGTAAAGCTTTTTAAGCAAATATAAAGGCGTTAACAATTTATTCATATTTTATTCATTTCTTTTTGTTGTCTATACCCTAATGAATATGATATAATAGTTAAAATTAATGACATTCCGTATTCAGATTGTGTATAAGAGAGGCAACCATATGAAAAATGATCCAAATAAGAATAAAGGCTTCTCGCTTGTTGAGCTGATCATTGTCATTGCGATCATGGCAATCCTTGCGGCTGCTATCGCACCGGCTCTGATCCGGTATATCAATAAAGCACGTAAGGCAGACGACAAGGCCGCAGCCGATGCGCTGGGTTCTTCTATCACCGCTGCCTTTTCCGAAAATGAATATGTTTATTCCTACCTTCACGCGGAAGCAAATTCCATCATTGTTGATGGAAAAAAGGGACAGGGCTATTACCGGATCGTCTGCTTCATGAACGCCGGCTATGCCATGACCGGCTGGGGTAACGGTACCAGTCTTGCCAACCTGAACTCAACTAATCCGACCGCGAAGTATTTGGACTCCAAGGGACGGGTTCAGGCATATAGCGGCGACGCCTTAACGGATTTCCAGAACGATGTGGCAGAAGGCCGGAAGGAACTGGCAAAGATCATGTCCGAAACCATGGGCGCCAAGATCTTCAAGCTGAAGTTTACCCGCAATATTTATATGGATCAGTGGATCATCACGGTAGATGAATTCGATAAGATCCACGTATTTGTAGGCGGCGGACTGAACAATAACTGCTACTATATCGATTCCAATCATATCTCCAGCAGTTCCCACCGGAACAGGCTTTATGAGATCTGGCCGGAATGTGACTCCGAGTATAACAAGCTGGAGAAACCGCCATCAAGCTGGATCACCAACTAAAACGGTCGGTAACTGTTCAGCAGAAATGATGATCATTGTAAATTCATCAGGACATTGACCTCCTTTCCAAAAAAGAAGCCCGGTTCATCCGAACCGGGCTTCTGCTTTTATTTTTTCTCCGACTTATCCTTTCCTCTGGCAGCCTTATCCTTCTTCGATTTTTCGGAAACCGCTATGCTCTTCTCTCCTGCCGCTTCCTTCTCCTTATCTACCTCAACCTGAATGATCTCGCTTGGGGTGGTGGAAAACTCCCGGATCTCCTCTTCTGTCACGGGGCGCTGCAAGGGTTCCACATACCTGGATACATAGTAATGATAGAGCGCTTTATATTCCTCGCTGAAGCTGTCCCCCACATGACCATGCATTTCATCAAAGTCCTTATCACCGACGACCCGCTTAATCACGTGAAGGGCAATATTCGCGGAATGGGATGTGATCCGCTCGAAGCTGGCCAGGAGGTCAAAGAGCGCCACACCGCCCTCTATGCTGCAGTCTCCTGTCTGCAGACGCTCCACATGGTGAGACTTAATGGTCTCTTTCAGCTCGTCAATAGCCTCGGAAAGCGGCTCCATGCGAACGGCGATACTGTCATCATTCTTCCGGAAGGCCTCGAACATCGTCTCCAGCGCATAGGAAACTGCCGAAACGATAGTCACGGTCTCCCTGTGGCCGGCAGGCGAAAAATGAATATTCTTCTCATTTTTTTCCTGCGCCACAAAGGCAATATTCATACAATAATCGCCGATCCGTTCAAAATCACTGATGGAATTCAGTATCTCCGAAACCACAAGCTTATCGTCCCGGGTCAGACGGTTTCTGTTGATCCGTACGATGTATGAGGAAAGCTGTGTCTCGCAGCGGTCGATAAAATTCTCATTTTTCTCGAGCATCGGAAGCTTTTCCGGATCATATTCATAGATCAGGCTGGTCGCCGCAATATAGTTCTCCCGGATTGCCTCGCCCATCTTCTCGATGACATGACGGCACTGATCCAGCGCGATAGAGGGTGTATTAAGCAGCATATCATCGAGTTTGGAAAGCTCCAGATCAGAGGGGCTCACCGCCTCCTTCCGGACAAATTTCTCTGTAAGAGAGGCAATCTTATCTGTCATGGGAAGCAGAAGCATGCTGGTGATCAGGTTGAAGCCCAGATGCAATGTGGCAATATCCCCATGGTTCGCCAGATAGGAAAAGCCGGGGATACCGGCGGTATAATATACACCGTAAATGATCAGGCCGAAGAACAATGCGCCAAAGATATTAAAGAGGAAATACGCTACCGTGATCCTCTTTGCCTCTCTGCTGGCTCCGAGGCTGCCGAAAAGGGTCGTAACGCCCTTACCGAGGTTCTGGCCGATGATCACAGGAACCGCAATACCGAAGGTCACGGAGCCTGTTACGGTAAGCGCCTGCAGAATACCAACCGAAGCATTGGAGCTTTGGAGGATAGCCGTGACGGCAAAGCCCAGGGCAATCCCGAGAAACGGATTGGAAAAAATACCAAGAGCGGACCGGAACTTTTCAGAATCCCGGAAAGGCTCAAATATTTCTTCCATGGTAAACATTCCATAGAAAAGAAGTCCCATGCCAACCATAACGCCGGCTACATTTTTCATACTCTTTTTCTTAGAAAACAGGGTGATAAAGGCACCGATCACCACAAGCACGGATGCAATTCCGGACGGTCTCAGAAGCCGGGCCGCAAAACTCTCTCCACCCAGATCTCCGAGCCGGAGGATCTGCGCCGTAATGGTGCTGCCGACATTGGCACCGAATATAACCGGAATAGCCTGCGCGATCTTCATGATCCCGGCGTTGACAAAACCCATCAGCATAATAGACGTGGCAGTCGAGCTCTGGATGATTGCTGTAATACCGGCGCCCATCCCCCAGCCTTTCAGCAGACCGGCACGTTTCTTTTTTGATGTTGTCTGGCGTTCCAGCAAACGTTCAAGATCGGAACCTGCTATCTTTTCCAGCGAGGAGCTGGTAAGACTCATGCCAAACATAAACAGTCCGATGCCGCCCAGCAGTTTGATCACAGATAAAAAGTCCATAGTCTCTCCGTACATTATTTTTGATATTTACACACATAGTTAATCTATCATATTACATAGTTCATGTCAAAGTATAATTCGGGACGCGCTTCCTGTGCACAAATGAAAAACAGCCACCGCAAACATTGCCTGCAGTGGCTGTTAATTTCATGTTTTATGCGCTCAGCTTAAAGCCTTCGCGTAAATTACTCAACGATGGAAACAACTCGGCCGGAACCTACTGTTCTACCACCCTCACGGATAGCGAATGTAAGACCCTGCTCCATTGCTACGGAATGGATCAGCTCGATGGTCATTTCTACGTTATCGCCGGGCATGCACATCTCTGTACCCTCAGGCAGGTTGCAGACACCGGTTACGTCAGTTG
Organism: Lachnospiraceae bacterium UBA3732; assembly: GCA_002372545.1. Classification (GTDB taxonomy): domain Bacteria; phylum Bacillota; class Clostridia; order Lachnospirales; family Lachnospiraceae; genus Eubacterium_Q. The sequence continues at coordinate 23,907 of DFHD01000059.1, forward strand.
TTCTGAAGTAG
>DFHD01000106.1 GCA_002372545.1 Lachnospiraceae bacterium UBA3732
ATCCATAGCGGCAGCGGCCTTCTTACCAGCCCCCATCGCCAGGATCACGGTGGCAGCACCGGTCACCGCATCGCCGCCGGCAAACACACCGGGTCTGGAGGTTGCGCCGTTCTCATCGGCCTTGATGCCGCCCCACTTTTCCGTATCCAGGCCATCTGTTGTCGCCTTGATCAGCGGATTGGGGGAGGTACCGATCGCTATAATAAAGCAATCCGCCTCAAATTCAGCAAATTCATCCACAGGTACAGGCTTCCTTCTTCCGCTTTCGTCCGGATCGGAAAGCTCCATCTTCTGGCAGCGGATGCTCTTTACCGCACCGTTTTCACCCAGCACCTCCACAGGATTATGCAGAAGAGCAAAATGGATGCCCTCCTCCATGGCATGCTCCACCTCTTCCTTACGGGCGGGGAGCTCCTCCATAGATCGTCTGTAAACGATGGTCACATCCGCGCCAAGCCGCTTCGCAGAGCGGGCAGCATCCATAGCCACGTTACCGCCGCCGACGATCACCGCCTTCTTCGGGCGCATGATGGGCGTTGCAGCATCCTCCCGGAAAGCCTTCATCAGGTTGATCCGGGTAAGGAATTCATTGGCGGAATAAACACCATTCAGATTTTCTCCGGGGATCCGCATAAACCTGGGCAGACCGGCACCGGAGCCGATAAATACAGTCTCATAGCCGAATTCATCCATCAGCTCATCAATGGAAAGGGTCTTGCCGATCACCACGTTGGTATCGATTGTTACGCCCATATCCTTGAGGCCGTTCACTTCCTTCTCCACAATTGCCTTGGGAAGACGGAACTCGGGAATACCATAGGCCAGAACGCCGCCGGCCAGATGAAGCGCTTCAAAGATCGTCACCTCGTAACCCATCTTCGCCAGGTCGGATGCACAGGCAAGTCCGGAAGGACCTGAACCGATAATGGCTGCCTTATGTCCGTTCTTCTCCGGAACAACAGGCTTTTCCGTACTGTTCGCATTATGATAATCTGCCACAAATCTTTCCAGACGGCCGATAGCTACCGGCTCGCCCTTGATCCCTCTTACACACTTCGCCTCGCACTGTGTTTCCTGAGGACAAACTCTTCCGCAAACAGCCGGAAGGGAACTTGACCGGGCAATGATCTGGTAGGCAGCCTCAAATTCTCCTTCGGCAACCTTTGCAATAAAGTCAGGAATGTCGATCTGCACAGGACAGCCGGACACGCAGGGACGGTGCTTGCAATTCAGACAGCGCTGCGCCTCATCAATCGCCTGCTCAGGAGTATAGCCTAAAGCAACTTCGGAAAAATTCTTATTCCGCACATCCGGCTCCTGCGCCGGCATGGGATTTTTGTCCATTCTCATATTCGGCATCTTACTTCACCTCCGCTTTCAGCAGTCTGCAGGCCTCTTCTCTGGCCTTCGCCTCGAAACCGCGGTATATGGCACCCCTGGCCATAGCCTCATCGAAATCCACCTGGAAGCCGTCAAAATCCGGTCCGTCCACACAGGCGAACTTTGTCTCGCCGCCAACAGTCAGCCGGCATCCGCCGCACATCCCCGTGCCGTCTACCATAATGGGATTCATGCTGACTACGGTCTTTACATTATATTTCTTTGTGGTAAGCACCACAAACTTCATCATGATCAGCGGTCCGATTGCAATAACCTCATCGAACTCTTCGCCATCCTGGATCAGTTTCTCCAGCGGTGCGGTAACAACGCCCTTTTCGCCGGCGGAGCCGTCATCCGTCATCAGAATAAATCTGCTGCTGGCCGCGCGGAACTCATCCTCAAGGATGATCAGATCCTTATTCCGGAAGCCGACAATGGAGGTTACCTCACAGCCGATATCATGCAGCTTCTTCGCCACAGGGTAGGCAATGGCACAGCCAACGCCGCCGCCAACTACAGCCACCTTCTTCAGTCCCTCTGTTTCCGTTGCATTTCCGAGAGGACCTACAAAGTCATGAATATAATCGCCCTCTTGAAGAGAGTTCAGCGTTTCAGTCGCGGCACCCACGATCTGGAAGATGATGGTTACCGTTCCTTTTTCTCTGTCATACCCGGCAATGGTGAGGGGGACTCTTTCTCCATCCTCTGTAGCGCGGAAGATAATAAACTGTCCCGGCTCTGCCTTTCTCGCCACCAGCGGCGCCTCCACCTCCATTAAGGTAACAGTGGGGTTCAGGGCTTCTTTTTTAACGATCTTGTACATGCTGACTCCCTTCTTCACAGCGGTTAATCTCTATATCCGTCGAAACCGCAGCCTGCAAAAACGGTCCGGCTTTTTCTAAAACGAACAGCTTCAACAAATTCCATAATACGACAGAAATGCCATAAAATCAAGTGATTCCGCAATTCCATTCCGGTGCTGCCATGGCGATTCACTTCAGAGTGATACGCATCCAGATAATTATTTGCATCTGCCATTGATGAGGTCTGCCGATTCACTTCAGAGTGATACGCATCACCACGGGATTATGATCCGTATACTGAAAATCCAGCCCCAAGGTAGAAACCTCATCCACCTGCACATTGGAGGAAACAATGAATCCATCCAGCATATAGTACTGGAATGTCTCCTTATCCGCCCCTTCGTACTTCCGGTCAAGAGACCGGCAGGTGGGCGCATGATTATCCATTACGAACTGCAGCTCACTGCTGAATTCACTGATGTCAATTTTGCCGCACTTCCACTTTCCTTCATATTCCGGATACATGGAGGTGTCAACATTGGAAAACGTCTGATTAAAATCCCCTCCGGCGATCACATAGTTTCCCTTGTCCAGCTCCTCCTGCAGAACCGAGCGGAATACCCTGGTCTGCTCAATTTTCCCTTTTCCTGAATCATACGCCTCCAGATGCAGATTGATCAGCACCAGCTCCCTGCCCGTGGGATTTCCGTTTTCATCCCTCACCGGCACACGGCTGACCATCAGACATCGCTTCAGATTGCCAAGCCTTACCGGCCAGGAAAAGGGACAGGGCAGCTTGATCCGCTCTGCCCCGGTCACCCCGAGATCCGTCATCGTCATGATCCCGCTGTTCACCTTTCCGATCGGAGGAATGGGATAAGGAACAAATTTCACCTTGAAATTATAAGCAAAGCTGGAGTTATAAGGCGTATCCCGGTGGCTGCTCAGCTCATCCAGGATGGTTTTTTCTTCATTGATATTGGAGGAACGGTGGCTGTTTCGATCCACCTCCTGGAAAAAGGCCACATCCGGATCGATAAACCGTACCGCAGAAATAATCCCTGTCAGATTGTCCTGCACCCTTTTTCGTGAGGCCGTCTTTACGCCCTTTCCGCCATCCATGAAGAAATCCGCATTGTCCCCAAGCGCTCCATAGCCCAGATTCCAGGTCATTAACGTAAGGCTGTCACCACTCTTAACGCCCTCTGCATATTTTACGGCGGATGTATCCCCGGTGACCGGCACCTTTTCACGTTCCTTCGGCCTGAACTCTGTGATCGTCAGCCAGCCGAAGACCGCCGCCACAAGAAGAACCAGCACTCCCAGAACGATTCCTGCGATCTTCAGTATCCTTTTCCACAGTCTGCGGGATGTTTTTGCCTCTTTTATTGCATTTTCCTTCTTCGAAGCTTCTGTTTGTGTTGCTGTTTTCTGTACGGCTTTTGTTTGCTCATTGCCTTTTTGTACGTTTTCCGTTTGTGCAGCTTCTGTTTTCGCTCTCGTTTTTCCGGCTTTTTCTATTTGTTTTTTCTCTGGACTGGTATTATCCATCTGCCTATCCGGCTTTTTTTGCTTTTTCTCCGACATCTGATTTTTCCTTTCATCTGCGGTTGCCCGGCCTCATCCGCAACCCTCCGGCCTCTTCAACCGGCCCCGTGTCACCACTCCTGCACCATTCTCCGGCCTTTTCAACCGGTTCTTCCGTGTCACCACTCCGGCACCATTCTCCGGCTTTTTACATTATAATCATCCACGGAGAAAATATCCACGGGAACTTTTCCGCCCCTCAGGCATCTGTTCAGCATTTGTTCCAAAAGCATTCGGGGTCTCCACACCATAAGCTTTCTGCCTGATCATCCTGATCGTCAGCACTTTCCCCTTCTCTTCAGATATTTCAGAAGGCCCTCACAACCCTCCACAACATCCCTGTATGTGGTCTCAAAATCTCTTGTGTACCATGGATCCGCAACGCTTCCCGGACGGTCTGTATAATCCATGAGGAGAGATATCTTACTTTCCTGCATTCCGGCCATATATTTTTCTCCCCCGTCTTTACCATCAAGGAATTGCACGTCCGGAATATCCCTGCCCTTGCCATTAAGGAATCGCCTGTCCGGAATATCCCTGTCCAGAATCCTGCACATCCACTTCAGGTTCATATCATCCATACCTATTATATAATCGAAGTCGTCATAGTCCTGACGCGTAAGCAGCTGCGCTCTCTTTCCCTCACACGATATACCATGCTCTGCAAGTTTCGCCTTCGCAGGAGGATATACCGGATTCCCCTTGCCGTTCCATATTTCATCCGTATGCGTCGCCCTGGACTCAATGTCAACTACCCATCACCTAAAGG
>DFHD01000022.1 GCA_002372545.1 Lachnospiraceae bacterium UBA3732
GGCGATATGGACTTCAAGGTAACCGGTACCAAGGAAGGTATTACGGCGATCCAGATGGATATCAAGATTCATGGTCTTACACCGGCCATCATCAAGGAGGCAATCTTCAGAGCCAGAGAGGCCCGCTTCTTCATTCTGGATACCTGTATGCTTCCCTGCATCCCCGAGCCCAGAAAGCAGCTTTCTGCTTATGCACCGAAGATCGTATCTCTGCAGATCGATCCGGAGAAGATTGGTGATGTGATCGGACAGAGAGGAAAGACCATCAACAGCATTATCGAAGTGACAGGTGCGAAGATCGACATCGACGATACCGGTATGGTATCCGTTTGCGGAACCGACCAGGAGGGTATCGACAATGCACTTAAGCTGATCCACCTGATCGTTGACCCCATCGAAGTGGGCAAGACCTATGTGGGTACAGTTGTCCGCATCAAGGAATTTGGTGCATTTGTACAGCTGACACCGAATAAGGACGGTCTGATCCACGTGACCAAGCTTGCTGATCACTATGTAAAGCGGGTTGAGGATGTGGTTAAGGAAGGCGACCAGGTTCGTGTAAAGGTTATCGGCATCGACGACATGGGCAAGATCAGTCTTTCCCTTAAGGATGCTGATCCGGAGTAATAAAGAATAGTAATAATAGCAATAATAACGGCATGCCTGTCCGGAGAGGTTTCCGGGCAGGCGGATATGCCGAAAGCTCAGTAACCAGCTGCCGATCGGGGGTTTGGCGGTCAAAACAGTATTTTACAGGCGGAGGAGCGTATGCAATACGGATTTTTTGATGAAGAAAATAAAGAATATGTGATCACACGGCCGGATACACCGGCACCATGGGCGAATTATCTGGGTTCACCGGAGTATGGTGCGATCATTTCCAATAATGCCGGAGGCTACAGCTTTGTAAAGTCCGGTGCGAACGGACGTATTCTCCGGTATGTGTTCAATCAGTTTGACCGTCCGGGCAGATATATGTATATCCGGGATAATGAGAATAAGGACTTCTGGTCCGCCTCCTGGCAGCCGGTCGGAAAGCCGCTGGATACCTATAAGAGCGAAGTTCGCCATGGCACCGCATATTCCAAGTTCCATGCGGAGTATGACGGGATCACTTCGGATGCCATGTATTTTGTACCGCTGGATAAGACCCACGAGGTATGGAGCCTGAAGGTAAAGAATACATCCGACAGACCGAGAAGCCTTACACTGACCGGATATGCGGAATTCACGAATAACGGGAACTATGAGCAGGATCAGGTTAACCTGCAGTATACGCTTTTTATTTCCCGCACATTTTTTAAAGAGAATAAGATCCTTCATGTGATCAACGAAAACGTGAAGGCTTCCATTAACGGAGATACCGCGGATACGCGTTTCTTCGGACTGGCCGGCGCAAAGGTCAGCTCCTGCTGCGGAGATAAGCAGTGCTTCCTCGGAAATTACCGGGATTATGCAAATCCCGTTGGCGTGGAAGAGGGTGATCTCGGAGGTGAGATGTGCTTCAATGAGAATCCCTGCGGCGCACTTTCCTGCGTGGTTGAGCTTGCACCGGGCGAGGAGAAGACCATTGCCTTCCTTCTCGGACAGAAGGAAGCGGCTGAAGCGGATCAGCTGATCGCGGAATATGCCAATACGGCAGCAAAGGTTGAGTCGGATTATCGTGAGATCGTTTCCTTCTGGCATGAGGAGCTTTCCCATTTCCAGGTTAAGACGCCCAGCCCCGAGTTCAATGCCATGATCAATACATGGAACGCCTTCAACTGCTTTATGACCTTCATCTGGTCCAGAGCGGCGTCCTTTATTTACTGCGGTCTCCGGAACGGCTATGGTTACCGGGATACTGTACAGGATATCCAGGGCGTGATCCATCTGGATCCGGAAGCGGCGGAGGAGAAGATCCGTTTCATGCTTTCCGCTCAGGTGGATAACGGCGGCGGACTTCCGCTTGTTAAGTTTACCCATAATGCCGGACATGAGGATACGCCGGATGACGAGTCCTATGTTAGGGAAACCGGCCATCCCGCTTATCGTGCGGATGATGCGCTCTGGCTGTTCCCCACGGTTTATAAGTATATTTCCGAATCCGGAAATCTGGCCTTCGTGGATCAGGTTATCCCCTTTGCCAATAAGGACGAGGGTACGGTTTATGAGCATCTGAAGAGAGCAATCGATTTCTCCATGAACCATCTCGGACAGCATGGTATGCCTGCCGGCCTTCATGCTGACTGGAATGACTGTCTCAGACTGGGTAAGCAGGGTGAGTCCACCTTCGTGGCCTTCCAGCTGTATTACGCCCTTTCCATCATCCGTCTCTTTGCGGAGTATAAGGAGGACGCCTCCTATATTGCCTATGTGAATGAGGCACAGGAAAAGCTCGGCAGAACCCTGCAGGATCTCTGCTGGAACGAAGACCGGTTTATCCGCGGCTTCACCGAGGCGGGCGAGGTGATCGGTAAGAGGACCGATCCGGAAGCTTCCATGTGGCTGAATCCCCAAAGCTGGTCTGTCATCAGTGGTTTTGCTTCCGATGAGCAGGCTGAGCTTGCTCTGGACAGCGTCGAGAGAGAGCTGAATACGGATTATGGCGTAATGCTGATGGATCCGCCTTACAGGGATCATGCGTTTGATGGCGCATTGATGCTTTTGTTCAATGCATCCACGAAGGAAAACGGCGGTATATTCTCACAGCCTCAGGGCTGGATCATTCTGGCCGAGGCGCTGAAGGGGCATGGAAACCGCGCTTTCCGTTACTTTATGGAGAATGCACCCGCTGCCATGAATGATCGGGCAGAGGTGAGAGTTCTCGAGCCCTATTGCTACGGGCAGTTCACAGAAGGAAAGAGAAGTCCCCACTTTGGACGGGCGCATGTACACTGGCTTACCGGTACGGCTTCCACCGTTATGGTAGGCTGCGTTGAGGGTATCATGGGTATGCGGCCCGACTTTGGCGGACTTAGGATTGCACCTTCCATTCCTTCTGATTGGAAGGAATTTGAGATCAGCAAGGATTTCCGGGGATGTCATCTGCACATCACGGTTCAAAATCCTGATGGAAAAGAATCCGGTTTCCGGAAATTCGTTCTGAACGGAAAAGAGCTGGATGCTCCTTACATCCCTGCTGAGGCTTTGGAAAAGGAGAATGAGGTTCTCCTTGTGATGTAAGTAGGAGAAGAGGTTAAAGAGATTTGGCACAGTCGACTGGTAAAAAGAATACGGGAGGCAGGACTGCGGCGGGGAGAGCCGGCGGAAAAAGCAGCAGTGTAAAAAGCGGCGGTGGCGTAAAAAGGACTGCGGGCAATTCTGCAGGTACTTCCCGGCGGAGTAATGCGAATTCCCAAAGAGCAGCGGATACGGGGGAGAGGACACCTCTTCCCCCGCAGCGTGTTCGGGAAATCTATCTGTATGTATATCTGGCGATCACTGTATTTCTGATCTGCGCAGCCATTGGTATCTGCGGGGTTTTTGGTAATGCAGTATCCGGCTTTTTCTTCGGCCTGTTCGGAAAGACATTTTATGTTCTTCCGATCGCTGCTTTTTTTGCCATTGCATTTCTTCTGGCAAATGGTCCGAAAAGGAAACTGATCTGGACCATTTCCTGGTGTGCAGTGCTTTTTTTGCTGTTTGGTTTCATCTTCCAGCTGATCGCCGGTACAGAGGGCATGAGTGCGAAGGCGCTGTATATGCTGGGGTACCGGGATCACAGGGGCGGCGGCTTTATTTTCGGCGGTATCCTGGTCATGATCGCCAGAGTTATCGGAAAAGCCGGCGCGATCATCCTGACCATTCTGTTCCTGATCATTTCGGTCATTGAGATTACCGGTGTCAGTATCCTGCATCTTTTCAAGAAGCTGTTTTCTTTTGATTTCCGTGATATTGAGGAATATGAGGAAAGCTATGAGAAGGAGTATGAAAAGAACCGGAAATCGACCGGACGGCCGGGAAAACCTGCGCCTCAGCCTGTAGATGAGGACTGGGAGGATGAAGAACAGGATAATCCCTCCGGATCCATATTGGAGACCATTAAGGTATACGATCAGGATCCGACGATCCAGCCGGAAAAGCCGGTCAGAAAAAAGGGTACCAGAGCAAATAAAAAAATCCATAAGGAAGAGATGCAGGAGCTGTCGCCCCCGGATCTTGACCTGAAAAGCCCTATTCCCAATGTGGAATGGGATAGAGGACCGGAGATTCCCTCTCCGGAGATGCAGCTGAAAAAAGGATCGGAGGGCGTTCATAAGGCGGAGAAAAACGAGCCGAAAAAGCCCCTGCCCGTTGAAGAACGGCCCAGAGATTTCTTTGATCTGAAGCCGGACAGCATAACCTATGATGATCCGCTCGGACGCGAGGAAACACAGCCGCCGAGAGATCTTCTTATGCATGATGAGCTCTTTAAGGAAGAGCTTCCCGATGTTTCTGTTTCTTCGCAGAGCTATAAAACGCCGGAGTTCCTGAAGAGAGGCTCGCTTTCTTCCGCTGTGAAGGAGGATCCGACTTCGGATATCCGTTATACCCAGCCGCCCGTCCGGAAGACAAAGCCGGCGGAGGAAGCACCGGTTTATATCGATCATGATATTCCGGACGAACCCGAGCAGGCTGCAGAAGAAAAGGTTACACAAAAAGATAAGATCGAGGCTTCTGCCGAGGTTTCCAAGGAAATTGCCAGGGATAATAAAGCGCCGAAGAAGCCTTATGTATTTCCTCCTGTCAGTCTTCTTTCTCCGGGAAAAGGCGGCGGTTCCAGAAAAAATGATGCGGCTGTGCGGGATACGGCCATCAAGCTGAAGCAGACACTGGAAAGCTTTGGCGTGAATGTGACCATCACCAATTACAGCTGCGGCCCCAGAGTAACCCGGTATGAGATACAGCCGGAGCAGGGCGTTAAAGTCAGCCGGATCGTGAATCTGGCGGATGACATCAAATTGAATCTGGCGGCCGAGGAGATCCGTATCGAGGCGCCTATTCCCGGAAAGGCGGCCATAGGTATCGAGGTGCCGAATGCCGAGGATGCCAGTGTGTCCTTCCGTGATCTGGTGGACAATGACGTTTTCCGGAAGTTCAAATCCGGTCTTGCATTTGCCGTCGGAAAGGATATCGGCGGCCAGCTGATCATCACGGATATTGCCAAGATGCCGCATCTTCTGATCGCCGGCGCTACCGGCAGCGGTAAATCTGTTTGTATCAATACCATCGTTATGAGTATCCTTTATAAATCCTCTCCTGAAGATGTAAGGATGATCATGATCGATCCCAAGATGGTGGAGCTTGCGGCCTATAATGGTATTCCGCACATGCTGATCCCTGTAGTGACGGACGCAAAGAAGGCGGCCGGCGCGCTCAACTGGGCAGTTGTGGAAATGACCAGAAGATATAAGCTGTTTGCGGAATATAATGTCCGGAATATCCAGGGCTTTAACCAGAAGGTGGAAGAGCTTGGGGAGGATCCGGATAAGCTGTTTGTGAAGATGCCGCGTATTCTCGTCATCGTGGACGAGCTGGCGGATCTGATGATGGTGGCGCATAACGAGGTGGAGGATTCCATTGTCCGCCTGTCTCAGCTGGCCAGAGCGGCCGGCATTCATCTGGTCATTGCCACCCAGCGTCCCTCTGTGGATGTCATTACCGGTCTGATCAAGGCCAACGTGCCCTCCCGTATTGCCTTTGCGGTTTCCTCCGGTGTGGATTCCCGGACGATCCTGGATATGGTCGGTGCGGAGAAGCTTCTGGGGAAGGGCGATATGCTGTTTTATCCCTCAGGCACACCAAAGCCTGTCCGTGTACAGGGTGCTTTCCTTTCGGACGAAGAGGTGGTGGCCGTTACAGATTTCATTAAGAAGCAGTATGGTGATATTCAGTACGATGATTCCGTTTCCGCTTCGATCGAAAATAATTCTGCCGGAAGCGGCAGCAGTTTAAGCGGCGGGGCTTCCCCATCCGAACCGGAAGAGGAAAGATATGATGAATACTTTGAAGATGCGGGCCGGCTGGTGATCGAGAAGGATAAGGCTTCCATCGGTTACCTGCAGAGGGTCTTCCGCATCGGCTTTAACCGGGCGGCCAGGATCATGGATCAGCTCGCAGATGCGGGCGTAGTCGGTCCTGAGGTCGGTACCAAGGCGAGGGAGATCCTCATGACCATGACGGAATTCGAGGAGTTCCTGCAGAATCAGTAAATGTAATTGTACGGCAGGCGCTTAAAATAGTATTCGGAACGTCCGTGAACGTAATACATTTATCAGTAAAGTTATTTTAGGAGCAAGTATATGACAGATTTAGAGATAGCACAGCAGGCCAGTATGGAGGATATTGCTGTAGTGGCCGGATCGCTGGGACTTGGTGAGGATGATCTGGAGCGTTACGGCAAAAATATTGCCAAGCTGACGGATGAGGCACTGAAAAAGGCGGAAAAAATGACCCCGGGAAAACTGATCCTGGTGACGGCCATTAATCCCACGCCCGCAGGCGAAGGAAAAACCACCGTGACCATCGGTCTGGGAGACGCTCTGGCTATGCGGGGAAAGAAGACGGCCATTGCCCTTCGGGAACCCTCTCTGGGACCCTGCTTCGGCATCAAGGGCGGTGCGGCCGGCGGCGGACATGCCCAGGCTGTTCCTATGGAAAAGCTGAATCTTCATTTTACCGGAGATATTCACGCCATAACCGCAGCGAATAACCTTTTATGCGCCATGCTGGACAATCATCTGCAGCAGGGGAATGCACTCGGCATTGATCCTGACCGGATCGTGGTCAAACGCTGTCTGGATATGAACGACCGCGCCCTTAGAAATACCGTGATCGGTCTGGGTAAACGCGCGGACGGCGTGGTCCGCGAGGATCATTTCTGCATTACGGTTGCTACCGAGGTAATGGCAGTCCTCTGTCTGGCCTCCGACCTCTTTGATCTCAGGGAGAGACTTTCCCGGATGATTGTTGCGTATACCTATGAGAATAAGCCGGTAACAGCCGGAGACCTGAAGGCGGCGGGAGCCATGACCGTGCTTCTTTCCGACGCCATCCGGCCCAATATGATCCAGACTCTGGCGCATACGCCTGTTTTTGTCCATGGCGGACCCTTTGCGAATATCGCCCATGGCTGCAATTCCCTCAGAGCGACCAGGACAGCGCTTGGTCTTGCGGATTATGTGGTAACGGAGGCCGGCTTCGGCGCGGATCTCGGTGCTGAAAAGTTCCTAGATATCAAATGCCGTATCGGCGGACTTACCCCATCGGCTATCGTTCTGGTAGCCACGGCCCGTGCGCTGAAATACAATGGCGGTGTGCCTAAGGACCGCGCTGCAGAGCCGGATATGGAAGCGCTGAAGAGGGGCGCTGTCAATCTGGGGAAGCATATTGAGAATCTGAAGAAATACGGTGTACCCCTTGTGGTTACCCTGAATCATTTTGTGACCGATACGGATGAGGAGATTTCCTTTCTCAGGGATTATGTCGAATCCCAGGGGGCGGCTTTCACGCTGGCCCGTGTATGGGAAAAGGGCGGCGAAGGCGGTCAGGAACTGGCAGAGGCTGTGGAGAAGGCAGTGAACCAGCCGGGAAGCTTCAGGCATCTTTATCCTTCTGAGCTTTCTCTTCGGGAAAAGATCGAGACCATTGCCCGTGAAATCTACGGCGCAGACGGTGTGGATTTCATTAACGGTACGGATAAGACCATCGCCCATCTGGAAGAGATGGGTTACGGCAGCTTCCCTGTATGCGTGGCGAAAACCCAGTATTCCCTTTCCGACGATCCGGCAAAGCTGGGACGGCCGGAGGGTTTCCGTATTACCATCCGCGAGGTTTATGTATCAGCCGGTGCGGGCTTTGTGGTCATGATCGCCGGCAGTGTAATGGTCATGCCCGGACTGCCCAGGATACCTGCGGCAGAGCGAATCGATATAGACAGTGACGGCAATATCGTGGGGCTTTTCTGAGCGCTTTTGAAGTACCTGCTGGATAGATGCAGATATTCTTTCGTAGAAGGCAGACATTCATGATATATAAACAATCAAACGGAGGGGAAAATGGCTGAGATCATCGATGGTAAGAAAATTTCGACTGAATTAAAGGATGACGTTCGTGCTGAGGTAAAGGCTCTGAAGGAAAAGGGTGTGACCATCAGCCTTGCGGTGATCCTGGTGGGACAGGATCCGGCGTCTACAGTATATGTGAACAACAAGAAAAAGGCGTGCGAGTATACCGGCATTAAGTCTGTTTCCTATGAGCTTCCCGAGGATACGACCGAGGAAAAGCTTCTGGGGCTGATCGATCAGCTGAATAACGACCCGGATATCAATGGTATTCTGGTTCAGCTTCCGCTGCCGAAGCATATTTCCGAGAAGGCTGTGATCGGCAGGATCTCCCCGGATAAGGACGTGGACGGCTTCCATCCCGAAAGCGTGGGCAGACTCAGCATCGGTGAGCCCGGCTTTGTAAGCTGCACGCCGGCAGGAATCATTGAACTGCTGAAGAGAAGCGGTGTGGAGATTGCCGGAAAGCATGCGGTAGTGATCGGCAGGAGCAATATCGTGGGTAAGCCTATGGCTATGCTGCTTCTGCGGGAGAATGCTACGGTAACTGTCTGCCATTCCAAAACGAAGAACATCAAAGAGCTGACAAAGCAGGGTGATATCCTGATCGCTGCTGTTGGTAAGCCCCGTATGATCGATGCTTCCTATGTAAAGGAGGGAGCAGTGGTGATCGATGTAGGTATCCACAGAACAGGCGAAGGAAAGAAACTTTGCGGAGATGTGGATTTCGAATCCGTTGAACCGGTTGCCGGAATGATCACGCCTGTGCCCGGCGGCGTTGGTCCCATGACCATTGCCGGACTGATGAAGAATTGTCTGGAAGCGGCTAAAATGAACCTTTCCCAGGAGTAGGAATTATGCGGGATGATTATCCGATCTGCCTTGTTTCGCTCGGCTGTGAAAAGAATACCTGTGACAGCGAAAAGATGCTTCGTATTCTCTCTGACAGAGGCTACAGGCTGACTGACTCGCCGGAGGAGGCGAAGGCTGCTATCGTCAATACCTGCTGTTTTATTCAGTCTGCCACGGAAGAAAGTCTGGAGACGATCTTTGAGCTGGCGGAGCTGAAAAAGAAAAATCTGGAATACCTTGTCTGTGCCGGATGCATGGCTGAACGGTACAGGGAGGAGATCCAACAGGAGATCCCAGAGGTGGATGCCTTTCTGGGGACGGCGGCGCTCTCGAGCGTAGCGGATATCCTGGACACGCTCAGGACCGGGATTACCTTGAATGCCAAAGATTCCGGAAATAATAAACATGAGGCAATTGCCATATTCCGGGATAAGAGCGGTCTTTCCATGGATCTTGTGCATGTTTCCCGTGTGGCTTCGCAAAAACCGTATACGGCTTATCTGAAGATTGCCGATGGCTGCGATAAGCGCTGCACCTATTGCGCTATTCCGCTCTTCAAGGGGGCGTTTCAGAGCGTTCCCATGGAAGAACTTCTCCGCGAAGCGGGCGAACTTGCGGACATGGGAGCGAAGGAGCTGGTCCTGGTGGCGCAGGAGACCTCCGGCTACGGCAGGGATCTTTATGGCGAAAAGCGCCTGCATATCCTTCTGCGTAAGCTGTCTGAAATTGAAGGGATCCGCTGGATCCGTCTGATGTATTGCTATCCGGAGGAGCTTTATCCGGAGCTGATCCGTGAAATGGCGGAGAATCCGAAGGTTCTTCATTATCTGGATATGCCCCTGCAGCATACGGAAAGCCGTATTCTGAAACGGATGGGCAGACGGATCACCAAAGAGGATGTATACAGGACTGTTCATGAGCTGAGAGAGAAGATGCCGGATATGACCATCCGGACTACGCTGATCACCGGATTCCCCGGAGAAACGGAGGAAGAGCATAAAGCCCTTCTTTCAGCGATCACCGAACTGAAATTCGATCATCTGGGCGTATTTGTCTATTCACAGGAGGAAGGAACCGCTGCGGCTTCCTTCCCCGATCAGATTGCCGAGGAGGTTAAAGAAGCCCGCAGGGACGAGATCATGCTTCTTCAGCAGGAGATCGCCCTGGAAAATAAAAAGCGCCTCATCGGCAGCGAGGAGGAGATTCTGATCGAAGGATATCTTCCGGATGAGGGTGTATATGTCGGGCGTACGCGCCGGGATGCACCTGATGTTGATGGTATGGTATTTCTTAACTGCAGCAGGGAGCTGATGTCCGGCAGCCTGGTAAGGGGTGTGGTCACGGATGCATCCTGTTACGATCTGAAAGCTGACTTCATGGAGGGACAAAATGAATCTACCGAATAAAATCACCATATTTCGTGTCATTCTGATACCGGTATTTCTGGTATTCCTGATGGTGCCGGATATTCCTTTCGGCAAGTGGATCGCGCTGGGGGTATTTATCCTGGCCTCGCTGTCGGATATGGTTGACGGAAAAATGGCGCGGAAATACAACCTGGTCACGGACTTTGGCAAGTTTATGGATCCGCTGGCAGATAAGCTTCTGGTATCCAGCGCTATGATCGCTCTGGTGGAGATGGGAAGAATCCCGGCCTGGGTGGTGATCGTGATCATCGCGCGGGAATTTGCCATCAGCGGTTTTCGCCTTGTTGCAGCCGATCAGGGCATCGTGATCGCCGCCGGATGGTGGGGAAAGATCAAGACCACTGTGCAGATGATCATGGTGATCTTTCTGGTCGCCGACCTCGGGGGAAAACCCATTCATATCTTTGAGCAGGTGCTGATCTATGCGGCGCTTGTCCTGACCATTATTTCCATGATGGATTATTTTATCCGGAATAAGTCTGTTCTTTCATCTGAAAAGTGATAGTTTTATCATCTTTCCGGTTGAAATGAAATAATAAAAGTAATACAATAAACTTTGTGTGACTTAGTAAAACAAGATACGGAGGAAGTGCAATATGAGTGAAAAAAAGCCTTTGACTGCGGCTGAGCGGATCGCGGGTCTGCTGGATCCGGCAAGCTTTGTGGAAACAGGCGCTTACATCACAGCCAGGAGTACGGATTTTAATCTGTCCGCCAGTGATACCCCAGGAGACGGTGTCCTGACAGGCTACGGTCTGATCGACGGCAGACTGGTTTATGTGTACAGCCAGGATGTTTCTGTTCTTGGCGGCGCAGTAGGCGAAATGCATGCCAAGAAGATTGCCGGTCTTTATAATCTGGCAATGAAAACGGGAGCACCCGTGATCGGACTTCTGGATTCCGCAGGTCTTCGTCTGCAGGAAGCAACAGATTCTCTTGCAGCATTTGGCAGGATTTTCCAGAAGATGACAATGGCATCCGGCGTGATCCCCCAGATCACAGCTGTTTTCGGTACCTGTGGAGGCGGAGCAGCCATTCTTTCTGCACTTTCCGACTTTACCTTACTGGAAGAGAATAAGGCTTCTCTCTTTGTCAACAGCCCCAATGCGCTGGACGGTAATTATGCGGAGAAGCTGAATACTGCAGGCACGGCCTTCCTGAAAGAGAATACAGCTCTGGCCGACAGAGTGGCTGACGGTGACGAGGCCGTTCTCCAGGATATCCGTTCTCTTATCGCCCTTCTTCCTGCCAATAATGGTGAGGAAGCAGTGGATCTCTGCGAGGACGAGATCAACAGGACCATCCCCGATATTACAGCTCGGAAGGATGATGCAAGAGCTCTGGCAAAGGATATCGCCGATGATAATCAGTACTATGAGCTGAAGGAGTCCTTCGGTGCCGATGTGACTGCAGGCCTTATGCGTCTCAACGGCGCAACAGTAGGTTTCCTTGGCAACCAGGAAAAGGAGCTTTCCGTAAACGGACTTTCCAAAGCAGAAAGTCTGGTAAAGTTCTGCGATGCCTTCTCCATTCCGGTGGTTACCCTTACCAATGTGAAGGGCTTTGCCGCAACCGTTGAAGAGGAAAAGAAGCTGGCCGCTGCAGCCGGAAGCTTTGCCGGGGTTATGGCAGAGGCTTCCTGCCCGAAGGTAAATGTGATCGTTGGCGATGCCTTCGGTTCCGCATATACCATCTGGAATTCACGTTCTGTAGGCGCAGATATCGTTTACGCATGGAAGGGCGCGAGAGTCGGCATGATGGATCCCGAGATGGCCGTAAAGATCATGTATTCCGAAGAGATTGCTTCGGCTTCCGATTCTTTGGCCGTGATCGAGGAGAAGAAAAAGGAATATACTGCGCTTCAGGCCAGTGCGGAGAGTGCGGCAAGACGCGGTTATGTAGATGATATCATTGAACCTGATGCGACCAGAAAGCGCGTGATCGCCGCTCTGGAAATGCTCAGCACAAAGCGGGAAGAAAGACCCTATAAGAAGCACATGAGCATATAGAAAGGAGAGAATCATGCGTAACATGAAAAAGAAACTGTTTCTTGTGCCCCTGCTTCTCCTTCTGGCCATGCTCACCGGCTGTTCTCTTTCCGATGAGGAAAAGAATTTTGAATACGACGAAGACATCATGGCTTCCGAAACCCGGGAGTATATTAAAAGTCTGAATAACATGTCGGATTCAGAATATGAGTATTATACAAATGCCGGAACGGATTTTGAAAAGTCGGCAGCAAAGGGCTTCCGGCAGGCAGAGGAAACGGACCACGTCGGCAAGTTTAAGAGTATAAAGGATGTTGACGCTGAGTTCAAGAATGGTCCCGACGGACAGGTGGTCTGCTCCATCGTATGTGAGTACGAGAACAGAGACACGACAGTTTCCATCTCTTATGAAAAGAATTATCAGTTTGAGATGGAATTCAGCAGGGTTTACGATTCTGTTTACAATGAGGCTATTTCCATGCAGATGTCTACGGACGAATACATGGAGGCATATAATTACTATACGCAGACAAACTATTCCACTGACAGCTTCGATCACTTTGTGAGAGAGCTGATCATCGGAAACGGGATTTATCCCTACACTCCGGTGGAGTGCGAGGTAAGTGCCAATTACAGCAAGTCCGAGCTGCTGAAGGCAGCCGGAAAGAATACGGTAATCGGTATGGTCACTGTGTTCGCTGTACTGATCTTTATCTCCTTTATCATCAGCCTCCTGAAATTTGTGCCGAAGCTCTTCGGACAGGGCGAGAAGAAGGATAAGAAAGATAAGCAGGCAAGAAAGAAGCCGGAAATGGTGCCTGTGGATACGCCTGTATCTGCAGTTCGAAAGGATACACCGCGTCCCGTGGCGGCTGTGCAGGCGTCAAAGCCGGATGACCTCTCCGGGGATGAGCTGATCGCAGTTATCACCGCGGCAATCCAGGCGGCGTCGGCCGAAAAGGCCATGAGAGCACCTGCCTATACAGCAAGTAATGATACCCTGGTCGTTCGTTCGATCAGAAGAGTGAGATAAGAGTTTCCGTATATTAAAGTTGATCAGGAGGAATAATTTCATGAAAACCTATAGAATTACCGTAAACGGCAATGTATATGATGTAGCAGTTGAAGAGGTTTCCGGCGAGGCAGCAGCAACAGCAACGGCAGCACCTAAGGCGGTATCCGTACCGAAGCCGGCAGCAGCTCCCGCGGCAGCACCTGCACCGGCAGCCGGCAGCAAGGGATCCGTTGTGATCTCCGCACCCATGCCCGGCAAGATCCTCAGCGTTAAGGCAAATGTTGGCCAGAACGTAAAGAAGGGTGAAGTCATCCTTATTCTTGAGGCCATGAAAATGGAGAATGAAATCGTTGCCACACAGGATGGTACAGTAGCTTCCATTGATGTTCAGGTTGGCACACAGGTTGAATCCGGCGATACTCTTGCAACATTGGCATAGTATTAGTGTCTGACCTTAGGAGGAAGTATCAATGATAGACGTTCTGAAAAATCTAATGGATCAGACCGGCTTCGCGACGCTGGATTGGAAGAACTATGTAATGATCCTCATTGCTTTCGTCTTCATGTATCTGGCTATTGCGAAAGGGTTTGAGCCCTTGCTTCTTGTACCGATCTCATTCGGTATGTTTCTAGTAAATATGTTCCCGGATATCATCAAGGAAGGCGGACTCCTGCATTACTTCTACATGCTGGATGAGTGGAGTATCCTGCCGTCCCTGATCTTTATGGGTGTAGGTGCCATGACTGACTTCGGCCCGCTGATCGCCTATCCGCCCAGCTTTATTCTTGGAGCAGCAGCACAGTTTGGTATTTACGGCGCTTATTTCCTGGCTATTGCTCTTGGCTTTACCGGTAAGGAGGCAGCAGCCATTTCCATCATTGGCGGTGCCGACGGCCCGACCTCCATTTTCCTGGCCGGCAAGCTCGGAATGGGCGGAACGCTTCTTGGTCCTATTGCCGTGGCGGCATATTCCTACATGTCACTGGTTCCTGTTATTCAGCCGCCCTTTATGAAGCTTCTTACGACAGAGAAGGAAAGACTGGTCAGAATGCCCCAGCTTCGTAAGGTAACCAAGCTGGAGAAGATCCTGTTCCCCATCGTCGTTACTCTGGTCGTTGTCATGATCCTGCCCACTACAGCGCCTCTGGTAGGTATGCTGATGCTCGGAAATCTCTTCCGGGAGAGCGGCGTGGTCAAGCAGCTGACAGAAACCTCATCCAATGCACTTATGTACATCGTCGTTATCCTTCTGGGTACCTCGGTAGGCGCCACAACCAGTGCCGAAGCCTTCTTGAAGGTGACTACACTGAAAATCGTGGTTCTTGGTCTTGCCGCCTTTATCCTGGGTACTTGTATGGGTGTCATATTCGGTAAGATCATGTATGCGGTGACGAAGGGAAAGGTCAACCCGCTGATCGGTTCCGCCGGTGTTTCGGCAGTTCCCATGGCGGCCCGTGTTTCCCAGAAGGTGGCTTCGGATTACGATCCCACGAACTTCCTTCTGATGAATGCCATGGGTCCCAACGTAGCCGGCGTTATCGGTACGGCAGTTGCCGCCGGTTCGTTCCTGGCCATATTCAACGTCCACTAAGCGAAGCCGTGAGAGAGCAGCCGGAAGGGGCTGTGACGGTCTGCATGGCTTGTCGTTAAACACTAACTGGAGCATATAAGAGAAAGGAACAAAAATGTCTGAAGAGAGAAGAAAAGTCGGTATTACTGAAACCGTGCTTCGGGATGCACATCAGTCTCTGATCGCTACACGTATGACCACAGAAGAGATGCTTCCCATTATCGATAAAATGGATCAGGTTGGTTATCACTCCGTAGAGTGCTGGGGCGGTGCCACCTTTGATGCCTGCCTTCGTTTCCTGAAGGAGGATCCGTGGGTTCGCCTTCGCAAGCTTAAAGATGGCTTTAAGCATACGAAGCTGCAGATGCTGTTCCGCGG
>DFHD01000040.1:0-19476 GCA_002372545.1 Lachnospiraceae bacterium UBA3732
CAACCTGCAATGTCAATATTTACAAACTCCTGCCATTAATTTCTTTCCACTGAATGATACCTTTTGCGTTCGCCCAGGATAAGGCATCCTTCGCATAATTTGAATTTTTTTATAATCCGGCATTTTATTGATCTCGTTTTTTTCGGTTTATTAAGCTGTCCCAGATAGTTCTTCTAAGCATTCTGCACCTACGGCTCGGCCGGGAGTCCTTCGTCGACGATCCGGTCATTTCCGTCTGCTGCCGCTGTTGCCAGCCGGTCGCAGCGTTCATTCCCGGGATTACCGTCGTGCCCCTTCACCCAGACAAAAGTAACTGTGTGCGGTTTCTTCGCCTCAAGAAGTCTTTTCCAAAGGTCGTCGTTCTTGACAGGCTTTTTTCCCGCTGTCCGCCAGTTATTCTTCAGCCAGCTGTCGATCCAATGCTCCTGAAACGCTTTCACGAGATACTGGGAGTCGGAATACATTTTAACCTCGCAGGGCTTTGTTAAAGCCTCCAGACCAACAATAGCACCGAGCAGCTCCATCCGGTTGTTGGTTGTCTTGATATAGCCCTGAGAAAACTCCCGGACATGGAGCGTCCCGTCCTTTGCCGTAAATTCAATTCTCGTACCGTAACCGCCCGGCCCGGGGTTTCCTCTCGCCGCGCCGTCGGAATAAATGATCACTTTATCCATATTTGCCTTTCGGATTTACTCATATCGCTAATAATCGCATTACGCATCTCTCGTCAGTGTTATCCCCACAACCTCAGGGATGTTTCCGAACCTGATCTTCAGGGTATGCTGCCCGAGCCCCCCGGTTACCAGCATTTGCGTATTTTTCTCACGGAATATGCCCTTATCATATTTGGGGAAAAGCGTGAATCTCGGAGAGATCACACCGCCCAGAAACGGAAGTCTCACGATTCCTCCGTGATAATGGCCGGAAAGAACCAGATCGGCGCCCCAATTCGCATAGGCAGGCAGCTGCTCCGGGTCATGTGCAAGCAGGATGCTTACTCCCTCCCTTTCCGGAAGAAGTCTGCAAAGCTCCCTGGCCGATATTCTTTCCTTCACCTTTTTCCGGTAATAGTAAAGCTCCATATCCAGCCCGTAGAGCCGGATCCCCCCCAGCTCCGGAATGATCTGTACGCCATTCTGGATAACCGGAATATCGGGAGAAAGCGAGTGGCAGAAGGCGGTCCACATCTGGCCGTTGTCATACATACCAACCTTTAACCGCTTTTCATGATTACCCAGAGCCATATATACCGGCCATTCTCTGCTCAGCCGGTTCAGAAGATCGGTGGCCGGCTCAATATCCGGACACCTGCCGCTTACCATATCTCCGCCGACAAGGATCACATCCGGCTTAAACTCCCGGATCTTCTCTATGATCTTTCCATTGAGCCGGCCCTTACCTGCCAGATGATAATCCGAAAAAAAGATGATTCTCTTTCCCTCCGCCTCCGGAGGAAGGTTTCTGAGACCGATCCGGTATTCCACAAGGGTAACAGTATGCATTTCCCGCAGGCTTTCCACCAGAAAAAGGCAGGCTGCACCTGCCGAGATCATAGAAATATTCTTCAGCTTCCGTCTCCGGCCGTTCATTATACCGGCACCTCTATACCGGCCTCTTCCTCTGCCTGCTTCTGAAAATCCGCAAGCTGGTCGGGTGAAATATCCGGCAGTTCATCCATGGAGGATATGCCGAAGCTCCTGAGAAACTCATCCGTTGTTCCGAAAAGAATGGGATGACCGGGGGCATCCAGCCTGCCCACCTCGCGGATCAGATTGTATTCCAGAAGCTTATTGACCGCATGGTCCGAAGAAACGCCGCGGATCTTTTCAATCTCCGCTCTTGTTACCGGCTGCTTATAGGCAATAATGGAAAGGGTCTCCAGCACAACATCCGTAAGAGAATGCTTCTTCGGCATATTAACCAGCCGGATCAGCGGATCATAGTATTCATTTTTTGTGCAGAGCTGCAGCCGGGAATCCAGCCGGATCAGACGAATCCCCCTGTTCTCATCTTCATACGAAGCGATGAGCGCATTAACAGCCTCTCTTACCTCTTTCTGATATTCCTTATCCTCAGCCCTTTCGGGGTCGAGCGCGCGGATCAGTTCATCTTCCTCCACGGCATCCCCCACGGAGAAGATCATGGCCTCAAGGGCAGCCATCAAATTCATTCTGCTTTCTTCCTGTTCCATTTAACGTATATGCTCCTGCTATAATATCACCTGCTGTTTACCCTTCCAGCGAATCGATCATGATCTCGCCGAACCTTTCCTCCTGCCGGATAGAGATCACTCCGGTCTTCATCAGCTCCAGAATGGCCAGAAAGGAAACGATGAGGTTCATTTTCCCTCTTTTTCTGGTCAGGAGGGTACGGAAACGAATACTCTTCAGTCCGCGGATCTCCGCCTGTATTTCAGCCATCCGGTCCTCCAGACGGATCTCATCCCTGGTGATGGTACCAAACCGGCTCCTCACCGGATCCACTCTGTCTGCCTCCCGGCGGAGAAGCGTCTGAAAAAGGTTATGCAGCTTAGCCATCGTAACATCCGATTCCCGGATCAGCTCTGCCGGATCCACTTCCTCCCTGTACTGCCGAACCTCCTTCGGTATGGTAGCCTTTTTATACATCACGTGTCCCGCATCCAGCTCCATATCCTTCAGCTCAAGAGCCGCATATTTGTACATCTTATATTCGATCAGGCTCTTCACCAGCTCAGCTCTGGGATCATCCTCCTCTTCCTCTTCCTTTTCTTCTTTTGGAAGAAGCATTCGGGTCTTGATGGCGATCAGGGTGGAAGCCATGACGAGAAAGTCGCTGAGAAAATCCGCTTCCACCTCCGTCATGTGCTCCAGATATCCCAGATACTGCTCCGTGATCTCCACAATGGGGATATCAAAAATATTATATTTATTCTTCTCGATCAAATGCAGGAGAAGGTCCAGAGGCCCCTCAAAGCCTTCGATCTTTACATCAGGTTTATTCATATCCTACGCCCAGTCCAATGATGCCACTTCACTCTTCTTATCTCTGGTCAGCAGCTCATGCAGAGCCTCCTTTGCCGGAAAATCATGAAATAAGATCCGGTTCACCATCTCAACAATGGGCATGGTCACATGATATTTCTCTGCCAGAAGAAGCGCCGCTTTTGCGGAATACACGCCTTCCACCACCATATGCACCTCATCCATCGCTTCCTGCATGGTCCTGCCCTGTCCCATGAGATATCCGGCCTTGCGGTTCCGGCTGTGCACGGATGCGCAGGTCACGATCAGATCGCCGATGCCCGAAAGACCGGAAAGGGTTTCTGCATGACCGCCCATTTTCACTGCAAGCTCGCGGATTTCGGAAATGCCTCTCGTGATGAGCGCCGCCTTGGTATTGTCACCGCAGCCGAGGCCGTCGGCAATACCTGCCGCAAGAGCGATCACGTTCTTCAGCGCCGCGCCAAGCTCGATACCAGTCATATCCGGGCTGATATAGACCCGGAAGAAATCGGTCATGAAAACATCCTGCAGAAGCTCAGCCGTCTTTCTGGTATGCGCACCGACAACCACCGTTGTGGGCATAAGCTTACCCACCTCCTCTGCATGACTCGGGCCGGAAAGGACAGCCACATCCGCACCGGGGATTTCCTCTTCGATCACCTGGTCCAGAAGATGGAGCGTGCTTTCCTCTATTCCCTTTGCCACGCTGACGATGATCGTACCGTCGGCGATATATTTCGAAGCTGTCTTTGCCGTACTCCGGATAAAGGGAGAAGGCACGGCAAAAACCACCAGTTCCTTATCACGAAGGGCATCCTCAATGTCTGTGGTATATTCCACGGTTCCCGGAAGGATAACGCCCGGAAGCTTGGCCTTCTGCTCGCCGTAGGTCTTTAACATGGCGACCTCCTCCGGATCGATGGACCAGACGGTTACCTCATGTTTGTTTTCTGTCAGGAGCCTCGCCAGGGCAACGCCCCAGCTTCCTGCACCAAGGATGACTATCTTCACTTTTCCGCCTCCTCTGTATGTTTGAAATGCAGCTTATTTTCCTTATGTTGCAAAAGCCTAACGATATTGGTTCTGTGACGTGCAATGGACAGCGCCGCAAAAAGAGCGGCGACTATGATGCTCTCGATCATGGCCGATCTGGAAGAAGAAACGTCCGGATCAAAACAGAGCCATCCCTGAAATGCAAAGGTGATATAGAGCGTCAGGAATTCCACCATCAGCAGGATGGAGCCGAGAGAAACATATTTTGTCAGGGCAACTACAAGAACAAAGAGAACCAGAAGGATCAGGATCATCTTCGGGATCAGAAGACCGACAATAGTCCCGGCAATGGTCGCAACGCCCTTTCCGCCCTTGAATTTCAGATAAAAGGGAAATACATGTCCCAAAACCGCGCCGAAGCCGGTATAAAGGACATACAAAAGGAATGTGTCCGGGTAATCCGGTTTAAACAGAAAACGGACGATCAGACAGGGAATAAAGGACTTCAGAAAGTCTCCGAGAAAAACCACAAGGCCGGCCTTGGGGCCGAGAACACGGAGTGCGTTTGTGGTTCCGGTATTCCCGCTTCCGGACTTCCGGATATCCACTCCCTTCAGCTTGCCGTAGATCACTCCCGTTTCGAGAAGTCCGCAGATATAGCCTCCAAAAAGACATATGATTCGATAAAGGGTGGTCAATTTTCCTTCTTCCTTTCTCTGATGATGATCTTTACCGGAGTACCGCGGAACAGGAAAGCTTCTCTGATCCGGTTCTCCAGATACCGTACATAGGAGAAATGTGCAAGCTCCTTATTGTTTACAAAAAGCACAAATGTCGGCGGTCTGACGCTGACCTGGGTACCATAGTAAACCCGGAGTCTTTTCCCCTTATCTGTGGGCGGCTCGTTTTCCGCAACCGCCTCTGTCAGGATTTCATTGAGTACACCGGTCTGGATCCGGAGAGTATGATAACCCTCCACCATATCGATCAGCTGAAAAAGCTTCGGCAGACGCTGACCGGTCACAGCGGAAACAAAGAGCATCTCCGCATAATTCATGAAGGAAAGCTTGGTGCGGATCTCCTTTTCCATGTATTTCATGGTATTGGTCTCTTTTTCCACCAGATCCCATTTGTTCACCAGAACGATCATGCCCTTGCCCCGTTCATGGGCAATTCCGGCAATCTTGGTATCCTGCTCGGTAATCCCCTCTGCCGCATCGATCATAAGCACGCAGATATCCGCTCTTTCCACGGCAGCTACGGTACGGATAATACTGTACCGCTCAATCTCATCCTTGATCTTGCTCTTTCTTCTGAGACCTGCTGTATCGATAAATATGTAATCCTTCCCGTTTCTTCTGAGGCGGGTATCCACGGCGTCCCTCGTCGTTCCGGCAATATCCGAAACGATCAGGCGCTCCTCGCCCAGAAGCTTATTGATCAGAGAGGATTTACCGACATTCGGCTTTCCGATCACCGCAACGCAGGTAACCTCTTCCTCCTCATCCGCTTCGGGAAGCTGATCAAAGTAAACAAATACCTCGTCCAGAAGATCGCCGAGTCCTGTCCGGCCTGAGGCGGATACCGCTACCGGATCCCCAATGCCCAGCTGGTAAAATTCATACACATAGGTCTGGAATTTTTCATAGTTATCCACTTTATTCACGCAGAGAACTACAGGCTTCTTGCTCTTTCTCAGCATATCCGCCACCATCTGGTCGGATGCTGTAAGACCTGCCCGGACATCCGTTACAAAAATGATCACGTCCGCCGTCTCAATGGCAATCTCCGCCTGCTCCCGCATGCTCCTGAGGAGCACATCCTCGGATTCCGGATCGATACCGCCGGTATCCACCAGGGTAAACTTCCTGTTTCTCCACTCGCAGTCCGCATAGATCCGGTCTCTGGTCACGCCGGGCGTATCCTGCACAATGGAGATCTTTTCTCCGCATAAGGTATTGAATAAAGTGGACTTTCCCACATTCGGCCTGCCGACAATGGCCGCCACATGCTTTGTCATATATTTTCTCCGATCTGATTAATCTGCCTGCCAATGCGTTCCAACGGATTATGCCGAATAGTGCAGCCTTCTCCGACTATGCACTTCGACTCTTCATTTTAACTGATTTTGGGCTGTCTGTAAAGATAAAGCGCTCAGAACGCATTGGGGTAGTGCCGCAGATCACTGCCCAGAATAGAGATAACATCAAAACGCAAATAGGCTTCTGCCGGATTTATTCCGTTCTTTTTCAGATAAGAAAGGGCTGTCCGGCGGATCACCTCCTGCTTTTTCTCCCCAACGGCCTCGGCCGGGTCACCTGCCCCCGTGCCGGAACGGTATTTCACCTCAACAAATACATATTCTTTTCCGTCTCTGGCAATAAGGTCGATCTCTCCGTACCTGGTTCTGAAATTCCGTTCCAAAATATGGCAGCCTTCTTTTTCCAGATATAATGCTGCCAGCCCTTCCTTATCTTTTCCGACTTCCCGTTTATTCAAAGAGTAAATCCTTTCTGTTTCACAGGCCCGCCAGCAGGTCATCCGGAATAAAGCTTCTTCTGTGGATCGGACAGAGGCCGTATTTCCGGATAGCATCCATATGCTGCTTCGTCCCGTAGCCCTTATGAGCCGCAAACCCGTATTCAGGATAAAGCCTGTCATACTCCACCATCATCCTGTCTCTGGTCACCTTGGCCACGATACTGGCCGCAGCAATCGAAAGAGAAAGCGTATCTCCTTTAATAATGGCCTTCTGGGGTATCTCCAGCCCCTTTATAGGGAAGGCATCCACCAGAACCGCCCCGGGCGGAGGGTCGAGCGCAAGGACTGCATCCCGCATGGAATCGTTATCTGCAGGGGCAATTCCCATGGAATCGATCTCTTCCGGCGAACGCTCTCCGATCCCGACAGCGACGGCATTTTTCAGAATATACGCATAAAGCTCCTCTCTAAGCTGTTCCTTAACCTGTTTGGAATCATTACAATAGGGAAAAAGAACATCCTCCGGAAGGATCACTGCCGCACAGAGGATCGGCCCGGCAAGAGGACCCCTGCCCACCTCATCCACGCCGGCTACAAGCGTTCCTGGTGCAAAGGAATGCTCCCAGCTTCGCATGCCCGAAAGCCTGTTTTCCTCCTTTTCCAGAAGCCGAAGCTCCTTTTCCGCCCGTTCGGCATATTTCTTTACTCCCGCACGCTCACTTTCGGCAGCAACGCGCTTAAGCTCCGCCAGCCTTTCCTTCTTTTTCGGAAAAGAATAAAAAGGAAGTGCCCTGATCTCGTCCCAGATTTGTTTTGCTTCTGCCTGATTCATCCTGCCCCCCCTGTGATAAGAGCCGCGGATACAGACTCATCCACGGCCCAAATGCTTACTTTATCTTTCCGAATTTTTTAAATGGCGTCAACCGGAATACAGCCTTGCCGGTGATCCTGTCTTTACTGATAAAGCCAACATCGGCAGACCGGCTGTCATGACTCCGGTTCCGGTTATCTCCCAGAACAAAGTACTGATCCTCTTTCAAGAGAACGGGCGACGCTACGATTCCGCTGTCGTTCATGGCAGTATCACCGTAGGGATCATCCAGAAGCTCGCCATTGATATAGACATGCCCGTCACGGATCTGCACCGTTTCTCCCGGCAGACCGATGATCCGCTTAATATAGAACTCATCATCATTATAAGGGAATACAATGATATCAAAACGCTTCGGATCATGGAACCTGTACGTCAGCTTATCGATCCAGAGATTGTCCTTGTTGGTCAGCGTGGGCAGCATGGAGTCGCCCTTCACCGTGGTTCTCTGTCCCACAAAAGTGATGATCAGGAAGCAGATGATGATCACAATACCGATATAAATGATCAGGCTGAAGAGATCCCTGACAATATTGTAATTCTTATCTCTTTCCTTGCCGCCATTCTCCTCATCCGCTTCAGACTTTTCGCTGTCATCATCTTCACTGTCTTCGCCTGCGTCATCCGCATCATCAGAGGATTTCTTTTTCTTTTTTTTCTTATTTTTGCGTTTTTTCTCCGGCTCATCCTCCGAATCCTCTTCATCGGAAGAGGGCTCGCTCCCGGCAGGAGCAGAAGAATCCTCCGCAGGCTCCATTTCAGCTGTCTTTTCTTTGTCTGCAGCCTCCACTTCAGACGTCTTTTCTTCGCCCGAAGGCTCAGCCGCTATCTTTTCCTTGCCGGAATTATCAGTGTCCTCCTGCTCTCCGCCCTTCTCCGGCGAAGCCACTTCAGCTTCGGCACCCGTCTGATCCGCCGCTTTTTCATCAGCCGCCGCCCCTTCTCCGGAGCTCTGTGCCGCTTCATCAGAAGAAGATTCCCGCATCTTCTTTTTCTTCAGCTTCTCTTCTTTTTTCTTCTGTTTTTCTTCCAGCTTCTTCTGTTTCTTTAATTCCTTTTCCTCATCGCGGGAATAGGCCTCATCCCAGAAGCTGTCCAGATCAGATTTTTTCTCTTCAATACTCAAAAGATCTTCCTCACAATTCTTATGGTCTATCGAAGGTTATACGTCCGACTCTGGCTGAACGGACGTCATCCAAAAAGAGCTTTGCCGCTCTGTCGGGATCGTATTCCCCTCCGGTTTTCAAACATTTTTTTAATTCCGCGATCTTCATCAGCGCCTCGTACGGGTCGTCTGACTCCTCTATTTTATACCTGTCATAAAGCAGATTGCAATAGTATTTTTGCAAATATTGAATCAGGGAAACGCCAAGCTCCGTGGTATCCAGTATCGCATCGTTGATGCTGCCGATATAAGCAATCTTTTCACCGGCCGCCGGGTCTTCGAACTTGGGCCAGAGAATACCCGGTGTATCCAGCAGGCGGATGCTGCCCGATATACGGATCCACTGACTGCCCTTTGTCACACCCGGTTTATTTCCGGTTTTGGCAGAAGCCCTGCCCACGTAGGAATTGATAAAGGTGGATTTTCCGACATTCGGGATTCCTACCACCATAGCCTTGATGGGTCTCGGCTGAATTCCCCTGCGCATATCTCTTTCGCGTTTTTCCTTTGCCAGAGCCTCGGCCGCCTTCGTCACCAGCCTGGCCTCCTTGGGGACTCTGCCATCCATTTCCACAACGGAAAAGCCCTTTTCCTCAAAGATATTCCGCCATTTTTCTGTCAGCTCAGGATCCGCCAGATCGCATTTATTCAGGATCAGAAGACGTTTCTTTCCTTCCGCCATCTTATCGATATCCGGATTTTTTCCGGAAAGCGGAATACGCGCATCCAGAAGCTCGATCACCAGATCGACAGAGCGTATCTCTTCCTGCATTTTGCGACGGGCGTCCGTCATATGTCCCGGGTACCACTGAATATTCATTTCAGCTTTCCTTTCCTCTCACCGGGCTTCAGCCGGTAAAACACCTTTCCCTTGATCTCTGATTTCTGAATGTTTCCGTAATTAACAAAACGGGAGTCCAGACTATAGTCCGTATTGTCTCCCAGGACAAAATACTCATCATCCCCCAGCGTTACACCGCCCTCCAGACGGCCTGCGGTAGAAAGCATAACCGGCTCATCCCCGATCCGGACCTGACGTCCGTTAACGATCAGATAGCCTCCCACACAGGAAAGCTCATCACCGGGGATTCCCACAACACGTTTGATATCAAAATACTCTTTGGATTTCATCTTCTGAATGGCGACGATATCGTAGCGCTGTATATGATGAAACAGGTATGCACTTTTATTGAGCAAAAGCACATCCCCGTCAGAGATTCCCGGCTGCATGGAGGGTCCCTCCATATGCACGGACTGAAGCACAAACATAGAAAAACCAAAGCCAAGAACAGCTGCAGAAAAAATGACCAATAACAGATTGATCAGTCTCCTCAGCTTTTTCCGACCCTTCAGCGACGGCTTCTTTTTATTCTCATGTTTCAGGTAGTAATCTACCGAGCTTTTATGTTTTTTCATATGTTTTTTTCATATAGCTTCCAATAAGAAGGAAAACCGGAGCCGATCCGGCTCCGGTTTAAAACCTCGTACGAAATTACTTCAGGATTTCCTTCACCTTTGCCCGCTTGCCTACACGGTCACGCAGGTAATACAGCTTAGCTCTTCTTGCCTTACCGCGTCTGGTAACCTCAACCTTCTCTACAAGGGGAGAATGCATGGGCCAGGTCTTCTCCACACCAACACCGTTGGAATCCTTACGAACGGTAAAGGTCTGTCTGGAGCCGCTTCCCTGAATCTTGATCACCGTACCGGCAAATACCTGAATACGGGACTTCTCGCCTTCCTTGATCATAGCGGATACACGAACGGTATCACCTACGTTGAAGGAAAAGCTGTTTTCACGAAGCTGGGCATCCTCGATGCTCTTCATGATCTCTGCATTGTTCATAACTATAAAACCTCCAAAATAAGATATATGATTTCAGACGTTCTTTCTATCATTCCATATTTCGATACAGCGGACCGTCTTAAAACAGCCCCATTACTATAGCACATTGTTGAGGGAGATGCAAGCATAATTTCAAAAAGGGCTATGGATGATCCACAGCCCTTTCTCTCATTTGTGTAACCGTCAGCCGGGATTACTCCTCAGCAGGAGCCTCAGCTGCCTCTTCTGCAGCAGCCTCCTCAGCTGCGGGAGCCTCTTCCTCTGCAGCAGCAGGAGCCTCTTCCTCAGCTGCGTCATCGCCATCTTCCTTGCGATCCTTCAGAAGTGCCTTAATGGAAAGGCTGATCTTCTTATCCGCAAGCTTCAGGTCAACGACCTTAGCCTCGATCTCCTGTCCTGTCTTCAGAACATCGGACGGCTTCTCTACATGATCCAGAGCAATCTGGGATACATGAAGAAGTGCGTCAATACCGGGCTCAAGCACGATGAATGCACCAAAATCGGTCATTCTGGCAACGCGTCCCTTAACAACTGTACCGATGGCATACTTTTCATCCGCATTGATCCAGGGGTTCTGGTCATCAAACTTCAGAGAAAGTGCGATCTTCTCTCCATTGATATTCTTGATGAATGCCTTAACGGTGTCGCCAACCTTGAAAATCTTCTTCGGATTTTCAACACGGCCCCAGGACATTTCGGAAATATGAAGCAGTCCGTCTGCTCCGCCAAGATCGATGAATGCACCGAAGTCGGTAACGTTCTTTACGGTACCTTCTACTACATCACCAACCTTAATCTTCTCGAACAGTTCCTTTGCGGCTTCCTTCTTCTTCTCAATGATCAGAGCCTTGCGGTTACCGATGATTCTTCTCTTATGCGGATTAAATTCAGTCAGGATGAACTCGATCTCCTGATTCATGAATTTCTCCAGATCCTTCTCATAGGTATCGCTGACAAGGCTGGCCGGAATAAATACCCGGCACTCGCTGACGCTGACGGAAAGACCGCCGGAAAGAACCTGACGTACTGTTCCCTTCAGTACGGTGCGGTTATTGAATGCTTCTTCAAGCTCCTCATAAGCCTTCTCGGAAGCAATTCTCTTGTAGGAAAGAAGAACCTGTCCATCTCCGTCATTGGTCTTGATGACCTTAACCGTGATGGGATCTCCCTCCTTCACTACTGTTGTAAGATCAACCGGTGTGTTGGAATACTCGTTTGCAGTCACAACGCCATCGGATTTGTAGTGGATATCCACTACAAGTTCGTCCGGTTTTACGCCGATTACTTTTCCTTCTACAATCTGACCCGGACGGATGGATACAGGTGTTTCCTCCTGCAGCATCTCTTCAAAGCTTAATTCTGACATTCTGTCCAGAACCTCCTTAATAATATAGTTTGGGGTAGATGCCCCCGCAGTAATACCTACCCTACCTACGGATTCAAGACAAGTCAAATCCAAGTCATTAAGTGTCTGTATGTAGTAAGTATTTCTACAATGCTGTCTGCTTATGTCATACAGCTTTTGTGTATTGGAGCTATGCCTGCCTCCGATCACGATCATGGCGTCCACCTTTTTTGCAAGGGAAGCGGTTTCTTCCTGTCTCTTCTCGGTTGCATTGCATATTGTCCGATAAACATGAATATTATAATATTTATTTTGCAATAATTCAACTAAATATTGAAATTTTTTTAAGCTGTATGTGGTTTGTCCGACCACGATCAGCTTCCGGTCGGGAAAATCCGGAAGATTTTCCACATCCGCCTCCGAATCGATCACAAATGCATCTGCAGAGCACCATCCAAGGGTGCCCTCAACCTCGGCGTGTCCGGGATTTCCGATGAGCAATACAGCGGAATCCTTCTTTGCTTCGCTGACGATCTTATGGATGTTTTTTACAAAGGGACAGGTGGCGTCTTCCGCTATGAGGCCGGCCTCCTCCATGACCCGGAAAACCGAACGGGGAACGCCGTGGGAACGGATGATCACGCGTGATCCGGCAGGCAGTTTTTTCAGCTCCTCCTCCGATTCCACCATGCGTACGCCGGCTCTTTCGAGTCTGGCTGTCACTTCCTCATTATGGATAATAGGACCGAAGGAATAGACTTGTGCCGCCTCGTCCTTCCCCTCCCCGGCTGTCCGGAAGGCCAGATCCACTGCCCGTTTAACGCCGAAACAGAATCCGGCGGATTTTGCAAGGATGATCTCCATACTCTACTCCTGCGGCACTTCGGCCTCTTCCTTCAGACGGATGATCTCATCCACTACTTCATCGATACTCATTTCCGAGGAATCGATCAGTACCGCATCCTCGGCCTGCTTAAGCGGTGCGATCTCCCGGTTCATATCCTGGTAGTCCCTCTGCTCGATATCCGACTTTATCACCTCAAGATCCGGCCATTCGCCCATATTTCTGAGCTCGTCATATCTTCTCCTTGCTCTCACATCAACAGACGCGGTAAGGAATATCTTCAGCTCGGCATCCGGCAGGATGTTGGTTCCGATATCTCTTCCGTCCATGATCACATTATTTTCTCTGGCAATATCCCTCTGCAGATCCAGCAGCTTTTCCCTGACCGCTTTGATCTGGGAGGTTCTGGACGCCATATTGCCTACCTTTTCGCTCCGAATCTCTGCCGAAACATCCTGCAGATTCAGAAATACATGCTGAACATCCTGCTCATACACGATATTGATCCGGATCTGGTCCAGGGCATCTTTTAATGCATCCGAATCATCCGTATCCGTCTCTGTATCCAGCAGATATAGAGCTATAGCTCTGTACATAGCTCCGGTATCCACATATAAAAATCCAAGACGCTTAGCTGCCAGTCTGGCAATGGTGCTCTTTCCGGCTCCCGCCGGTCCGTCGATTGCTATATTCATTTCCTTCTCCTTCTATTCCGCAATCTTTCCGCACAGCCCGGTACAAACATTCTGAAATAACCGGAAAACATTCGTCCGGATATTCTTCAAACGCTGTATCCGATCAGTACTGCGGAAGCATAATACTCAAATAATGATTATACAATAATCCGTAGCAGAACTTCAAGAATTCTCACAAAACTTTTTCCAAATCCAAAAATTCCCGTAGCTTTTCATCATGCGTTGCGGAATGGATGATCCTGCCGGCCGAGCATCTTCTGAGAAAACGCACAGCACCCGAACGGGCGACAGCCATACGATATAAAGGCTTTTGCACGAGCTCTTCTTCCGGAAGGAAGATCAGTTCCCGGTGTGTTCCCACAGCCTCCATGGCCTCCTCCAAGGCATAGACAAATAACCGCTTATCCATAAAAATGTATAAATACGTAGCTGTCTTTTCTGCGGTAAAAAGCTCTACGGCACAGCTGTTTTTTCCAAACGCTGCGAGCCAGTATGTATCCTCGTCCGCCGTCCGGAACAGCCCTTTTTCCGTGAACGGTTCCGTTAAACCGACATGGAACAGTCTTTCCTCTCTTTTCTCCTTGACTTTCTTTGCCTGGCGAATGGCACGTTCCGCAAAAGGATGGGTATCATTCCCCATACGACCTACCATATACTCCTCTCCGCCACGCATCCGGATATGCAGAAGATACCCATCCAGTGAAATATCGGAAGTAAAGCAAAGCGGAACCCGGATTGCATGGCAGGTTTCCGGCAGAATACATATGGAATCCGTATACAGCTGTACACGTCCTCTCCCCATTTCCACGTCTGTATTTCTGATGGATTCGTCCGGAAGAATGCCGGAAGCAACCATGGGGTTGCTGAGCACGGGGAGCTGATACTCCGCATCACATTCCATGAGTTTTTCTTCTTCTATGAAAAGCGACTCCGCCGTTCGCTCACCAAAGCAGCGAAGCAGTTCTTCCCAAAAGCCGTCAAAAGAAAATCCAAGCATGGAGATTACGGCCTGTTTCCCTCCCAAAAGGGATATGATCACCCGGTGGTTCACAGGCTTTAGGGAAAGGATATCCGCATAGTCTATCCGTCCCTTTCCGTATGCGAGTCCATCCTTTTCAATGGATATATTTACATCCTCCAGATGCAGTCCTTCGGGCTGAAGATCGAAGAAAGCTTTGCAAATCATTCGCACACCTTATCATAACATGCGATACATGGCACAAATCGGAAACGATCTGACTGCTTCCGACTCTGCCTTTTCCGTCATTCATAACTACCCTAAAAAATCTACAGCTTCGTGCCGCACTCTCCGCAGAATTTGGTTCCGGGCGGATTCTCAAATCCGCAGCTGATACATTTATAAGACTTCTGCATCGGCGAACCGCATTCGCCGCAGAACTTAAGCCCCAAAGCCACCTGAGCCCCGCAGTTCGGGCATCGCTGGGTTCCGAGAGGTGCACCGCATTCATTACAGAACTTGCCTGTACCGGCCGGTTTTCCACATTTGGGACAAACCGTTGTACGGTTTTCAATCTTCCCCTGCCATACAGTGGCAGTCTCAGCTGCCTCATCGATATTCCGACGCATAGCCTCGTTTCTGGCCTTTGCCACATAACTGGCTTCACGCGGCGCACATTCCACGCAGAGTCCATCGTCCTCGTTCCAGCAGTCAACCTTACATACCCATTTGTTGCAGGAAGGACATTTCCGGAACTGCTCCTGCACCTCTGCCTGAGCCGCATCGAAGGCCTTTTCCTGTTCCTGCCGCCACTGGGGTGAATAGCTCTCGTACCGGTCACCTACAAAATCCGCACCACGTTCCATGGCATGGCCGATATTGCCGCCCAGTCCGCCCATGAAGCTTCCGATGGTTCCGGAAAGACCGCTGAACCGACGGGTTTTCTTTTGTTTTTCATAAGTCGTTGACTGAATAAAGGTACTTTTAAATCCGTTTCCGCAGCAGTCACAATAATACTCAAACTGAAAGCCGGCTTCCGTTGAAAGATCATTATAATTTCTTGTAAATGCGTGTAACATTCGTCTCCCCCTTTATAAATTCCATTACTCCGTTCCTGTTATTTCAATCCTTTCAAGGACAGAAACAAAACGAACGAACCCCAACGATTCATGCATTCCATCTCAATTTTATTTTACCATACACAAACGAAAATTTGCAACAAAAAGCACAGTTAATTATCACATGATTGCCTCAGCCATAATAATTCCCCAGCAGACTTGATGGATCCTTCACCTCTGCCGTTCCTTTGGCAGAACTGTAGATATACGTTGTGATGCCCCATACAAGAGCGCCCGCGATGATCAGTATGATTTCCGTAAGTGCAACCCAGACGGCAGGATTTGTAACCTTAAGATAATCATTCAGTTTCTCCGGTGAGGAGAGTCTGTCCATTACCTGTTTTCTGTAAAGCTGTTTCCCATTCGGCTGATTTTCCATGAATTATTATCCCTCCTTTGATCGGGCCGATGCATGTCACAAGCATGCATCACACGGCTGATTATCAACACAGAAAAGTCGAATCCGAACGGCATAATCATCTCGTCAGATCCGACTTTTATTAATCATAAACATATTCAAGAAAAAGAGCACAATATTCAACTGCGTCTCATTGTGATGCGCCGCGATACGATGCAATGCAATTAAGCGTACCCCTTTTTTGCATATCAATAACCTCGTAAATATAAAACTTCCCCATGTGTTGTTATAGCAAAAAATACGCTTAACCGCAAACAAAACAGAAAAACCCCAAAGTGTAAACACATACCGTTACGAACCGGTACACCATGAAAAAACATTACCGAACAGCAATCTTTCAAGTAAGCTTAATCACTAGAATGAGCGGCAAGATAGGCGGTACACCAGGCAATCTGAAGATTGTATCCTCCGGTCATGGCATCGAGGTCCAGAACTTCACCGACCGCCCGAAGTCCGTCAATTTTCTTAACCGACATGGTCTTCGGATCGACCTCCTTTGTCGAAAGACCGCCGGATGTAATGACAGCTTCCCCGAAGCCGCGGGTACCTATTACCGAAAAACGAAAATCCTTGAAGAGCGAAATGATCCTGCCGATTTCTTCCCCGGAAAGGCTTCCCGTTTTCCGTTCCGGTTTCAGCTCTGCCCGTCTCAAAAACTCGTCAACCATTGCTTTGGGCAAATACCCTCTAATCAGCGTAACGAGTTCCTTATCCTTTAGGGAATCTTTCTCCCTTTCCAGTCTGTTCTTCAGCATTTCTTCGGTCATAGCCGGCTTCAGGTCAATCGAAAGCGTAAGCTCCCCAGGCTTATACCGGTAGTCCGGCGATAAACCGTTTTGTTTCATAAAAGACGCTAAATGTGCAGAAGCCGTCAGGATCACGGGTCCACTGACACCGGTATGGGTAAAGAGGAGCTCACCGAATTCCTTAGCCAGCTCCTTATCTTTTTTTACCTTTGGCGTTATCCCCTTTTTCACGATCAGATGTGCCTCAATGTTTTTGAGGCCCAAGCCGGCATAGTCTCTGACAACTTTCTCTTCCGTTTCAAAAGGGACAAGGGACGGATAAAGCTTCGTAACAGCAAGGCCCAAATCCGAAAGAAACCGGAGACCATCTCCCGTGGAACCCGTAGAGGCGTAAGAAACTCCACCGGTTGCGAGAACGACAACATCCGCCGAAAGAACTGACCCATCCGAAAGAAGGACACCTGTCACACGCTTTTTCTGATCATCCCCTTCGTTATACGCCTCCGTCAGTATTTCTCTGACTTCTTTATGGAGGAGGATCGTTCCGCCGCGTCTTTTCACCTCATCCGTCAGAACACGGATCACATCCGAAGAGTGGTCGGAAACCGGAAAAACACGGTTGCCCCGCTCTGTTTTCATCCGAAGTCCCCAGGAGGAAAAATCTCCCATCACCCTTTCCGGCGGGTAGGACAGGATCGCAGGATAAAGAAAACGAGGATTGGAAACTACCTGTGTCAGAAAGTGCTCAGGCGTACAATTATTGGTGAGATTGCAGCGTCCCTTTCCGGTGATATACAGCTTTTTCCCTGTTTTTTCATTTTTTTCCAGAACGGTAACGCTGTAATGCTCTGCAGCATGGATCGCTGTCATCAGCCCGGCCGCACCGCCTCCGATAATGATCATCGTTTTCATCACATATGCATTCCTTATTAATAAGTTTCGTAAATAGGCATCTTTTACCTTTTCATGCAGGAAGTTTTAGTTACTAAATCTTAATATTCTTTCTGAAGAAATCCGTCTGTTTTCCATTCGCAGCGGAGCTGTATTCATCTCTCATATTGACATGAAATACATGGCCTGTCTTCTTTGTCCCGAAGATCTCGCACTCACACTCCACACCTTTTGCCTTTAAATACTCTGCCATAGGCTCACAGTTTTCCATCAGGAAATCGCCTTTTGCGCTGAATATATAAACAGGCGGATAATTCCTGTTCACATATTTGAGAATATCCAGTTTTTCACCAAATTGAAAGGGATTCTTCGTCAGATAATCTCTCATCAGTCCCTTGCATCCGTTTTTCTCAAGCTCCTTTTTCAGATCATACAGGCCGCAGCATAAGCCTATCGCTCTTATATCGATCTTCGGCTTCTTAAAACCCATGATCTTTCTGTATTCCCTGCTTGAATAGATCACGCCATACTGGCTGGCCAGCTGAGCACCTGCCGAGTCCCCCACAAGAAATACATTCCTTATATCTATCGGATACCTGTCTTTATTTGACAGCATCCACATGATCACAGCATGAAGGTCCTCGAGCGGCGCAGGAAAATGATACCTTGGTGCAAGCCTGTAGTTGAAGTTTATGACAGCAAATCCTTTTTCAGCAAGGCTTGCGGAATAGAACTGATATACCTCTTTACTGCCATATACATATCCGCCGCCATGAATACTGATTATAACCGGCAGCTTATCATACTCCGGATCTACTATCTTTTCCTCTTTTCTGCCGCCGGTCATTCGGGGCCAGCATATATCAAGTATATGATACTTCTTGTTTCTGCCATACCTGATATCACGGACATAAACAACATCTTCAGGTATTACCAGTCCGGAATCTCTTTTTGTATCGGATTTCCTGCATTGGCGGTTAAATATAATACTGTATAATGACATATACCCTCCATTCGCGGCTGATTCCCCAAGTACGTTCAGAAACTATTGTAACCGAATTCATTCCGGTTTACAACGAAAATCACCCGGATACCGGCCTGCCGCCTCTACAGAAAAACCCTGCCGGACCGGCAGGGTTTTTATTGCTGCTCAATTGAAAAATATAATAACGTTTCAGCAAGCAGGATGTATTATGAACGAATAACGTAAATGCCTCAGCACTAAACAGGATAGGTCTTATTCTCCGTATCTGCCTTGCTGAGATCGATCTTTTCCTGCTGAGCCGCACGATACTTAAAGAATTCTGTAGCAACCTGAGGGAACAGTGCATAGGAAAGCACATCCTCATCCTGCTGCTTATACTCAGCAACCTTCTTCTCCAGTTCTTCCAGCTGAGGCGGAATATCGTCAGCCGGACGGTGGGTAATGGGCTTCATATCGCCGATAGCTTTCTTCTGAACCTCGGGATTGAAGGGCTTAACGGTCTGACCATATTTGCCGGCCAGAAGATCCTTGGACTGCTGGGTAAACATCTTGTAACGGTCAGCACCCTCCCCGCCGGGTCCGTAAAGCACGTTCAGAACGGCCTGCGTACCTACGATCTGAGAAGACGGTGTAACAAGCGGCGGCTCTCCAAAGTCCTTACGTACACGGGGAACCTCCTCCAGAACGTCACGAAGCTTGTCATCCTGATGTGCTTCCTTCAGCTGGGATACAAGGTTGGAAAGCATTCCACCGGGTACCTGATACAGAAGGGTCTTGATGTTAACGCCCATAACCTTTGTGCTCATCAGACCGCTGGAAATATACTTTTCTCTGAGAGGTGCGAAATAATCCGCGATTTCAGCCAGAAGATGCTGGTCCAGACCGGTGTCATAGGGCGTACCCTTAAAGGTCTCAACCATAACCTCGGTTGCCGGCTGGCTCGTTCCCATTGCCATGGGAGACATTGCACAGTCGATCACGTCACAGCCTGCCTCCACAGCCTTAAGGTAGGTCATTGCAGCTACGCCGGAGGTATAGTGGGTATGCAGCTGGATAGGAAGCTTTGTTCCTTCCTTCAGAGCCTTAACCAGACGGGAAGCCTCGTACGGTACAAGAAGGCCGGCCATATCCTTGAT
>DFHD01000040.1:19550-19821 GCA_002372545.1 Lachnospiraceae bacterium UBA3732
AATCTGCTCCCATCTCTTCGATCTCACGGGCAATATTGCGCCAGTAATCCAGTGTATAAGCATCTCCCAGTGTATAGGAAAGCGCTACCTGCGCATGTCCCTTTTCCTTATTGGCAGCCTTGACAGCTGTCTCCAGATTGCGGATATCATTCAGGCAGTCAAAGATACGGATGATATCAATACCGTTTGCAATAGACTTCTGAACGAAATACTCAACAACATCATCTGCATAATGGTTATAGCCAAGGATATTCTGGCCGCGGAACAGCAT
>DFHD01000077.1 GCA_002372545.1 Lachnospiraceae bacterium UBA3732
CTGTATCTTCTTCTGTGTCTTGATGGCTGTCTGCCCGACATAGCCGGCCACCAGGTCGCCCCGGTCCACCTCCACCAGATGTCCCTTGGAAAGTATGCCGATATCCTTATAGATGTCGGCCAGCATCCTGGCCACCGTGGTCTTTCCCGTCCCGGGATTGCCGGTAAATACAAGATGCATGCTGACGGGCACATTATGGAAGCCCATCTCCCGTCGCTTTTTCTGCACCAGCATGAAGCTGGCGGTATCCTTGATGTCCTCCTTGATGAGCCTCAGCCCGATCAGCTGATCCAGCCTGTCATAGGGACTGCCCTGCTTTCCGAGCACGCTTTTCACGCTGCTGGCCAGCCGGCTTTCCAGCATGCCGGACTTCATGACGCGCGTGAGATACTCTCTCGTCACGCCCAGCTTCCCGGCCTCCGGCTGGATAAAGAGACGGTTGCCGGTGATCATATCCTGCAGCAGAAATCCTTCCGGATCATTCCTGCGGTAGATCTTCAGATGCCGGAGCTGAAAGAAATGCGAATACTTTTCTCCCCCCGCCGAATAATCCACTTCAAGGATGCCCTCCTCCTGACGGAGTACGGCATCATGCCCAAGCTGTTTTATCTTTTCATCACCCGCACGGGATATGATCCTTACCGGACCAATTTCCAAAACCGGACCCGACCTTTCCAAAGCTTCACCGTTTCCTTTCCTTTCCTTTTCTGCCAGCGTGGCGCTGCACAGACTTCCAATTTCACCTCTTATTCGACCGTCTCCAGATCTTCCTCTCCTCCGCCTCGCGGATCAGTTTATCCCGGAAGGCAGGGTGGGCAATGGAGATGATCCCCTCTGCTCTCTCCCAGGTGGAGCGCCCCTCCAGATTGATAACGCCGTACTCCGTAGCCAGAAAATAGATCTGGCTTCTGGGCGAGGTTATGATATCCCCGTTAAACTGCGGCATGATCCGCGAATGGGTCGAGCCCTCGCTGTCCACATATATGGATGGCATGCAGATAAACGCCTTGCCGCCCCGGGATGCGGAAGCGCCGATCAGAAAATCCAGCTGGCCGCCCGTGCCGGAAAGATGCCGGGAGCCGGAGCTCTCCGCCGCAACCTGACCGTAAAGATCCACCGATACACAGCTGTTGATGGATACCATATTATCGATCTCGGCAATGACGCCGGGCCTGTTCACATATTCCAGCGGATACGCCAGTATCCCCGGGTTATCATCCAGCCAGTCATAGAGATCATGGCTGCCCACGGCGCAGCCGAACACGCCCTTTCCCGGGTCGATCTTCTTCCGGGCATTGGTGAGCTTGCCTGCCAGATACATGCTGAGATAAGCATCCGAGCAAAGCTCCGTATGCATGCCGAGGTCCTGCAGGTCGGACTGGGCGATGATCTCACCCACAGCCGTAGGCGTGCTGCCGATGCCGAGCTGGAGCGTCGCTCCATCCACGATATATGGCAGGATATGCTGGGCGATCCGACGGTCCGTCTCTGTCGGCTCAGGTGAGATCACCTCCGGGAAGGCCTCATGCTCCCCTTCCACCACATGATCCACCTGGGAAATATGAATGCACTCATCATAGCCGCCCCTGACCTTCGGCAGGTGCTCGTTCACCTCGACAATCACCACATCCGCCACTCTGGCAATGGGCGCCGCAACGCCTGTATTCACGGAAAAATGGAAATAGCCGTGCCGGTCCATGGGCGAAACGCTGACCATGCAGACGTTCACATTCAGGAAGAATTCATAATAATCCGCATTATGATGAAAGACCATGGGAATATAATAGCAAAGCCCTTTATCCGACAGCCGCCGCTCATAGGATGAGCAATGCCAGCTGTGATAAACAAAATGCTCCTGGGTATCGTCGCACTCCACCGCCATAATAGGCCCGGACAGAAGATTCCCCCGGATCTTCACGTCGTGCAGCTCATCCCTACGCTTCGCCAGCGCCCTGTCCAGAAGCACCGGTTTTCCCAAAGTGCTGGTATAATCCACCCAGTCACCGCTCTTTACCACCTGCACTGCCTCCTCCGGCGTGCAGAGCTTCTTTTTATATTCTGCATAAAAATCCGGCAGCATATTTTCACCCCCCGGTGTACATACATTTTTTCATTATCACAGTTTAGGTATGCCACGTGGCCGGCTGCCCGGCCGTTTCAGCGGCACTTCCTGTGCATTTGCGGCATCCACCGAAGTCTGCCACTCACACCAGCCGCCTATTCAATATTCTTCTCCTGTCACATCGATCAGCACATATTCCGATATAGTGCCCGTCTTGAACTTGATCGCCCAGTCCGAAATACCTGATGTAACAATAAAGACCGAATTTCCTCTGTTCTTTCTGCCATAGGTGCTGTCATTCACTCCCAGAAGCTCACCCACGAAGGTGATCGGGATCAGCTGGCCGCCATGGGTATGACCGGAAAGGACGAGATCAGCCCCGGCCTTTTCCTCCGCCCCGTAATCGTTGGGCTGATGGTCCAGCATGATGATATACTTCTGCTTATCCTGCCCTTCCAGCACCTCGGCCGCCGTCTTACGGGATTCCTCCGACGCATCCTGTCTGCCAGCCAGAAGAATGCCATCCCCGATTTCCACCACCTCATCCTCCAGAATGGTCACATGATTCTTCTGAAGCTCAGCCCTGAGATCCTGCTCATCAAAGGACCGGGAATGGAAATAGCCCTTATCATGATTTCCAAACACATAATAGACGCCGTAGGTCGTTTTCATCTCCCCAAGCGCCTCGCAGGCCCGGACCATGTCCTCTGTTAAGGTACCGTCATCCACAAAGTCCCCTGTGATGACCAGAATGTCCGGCGACGTCTTTTGGATCCGTTCCATTTCCCGGGCAAACCTCTCGCCATCCAGAGTCGTACCCAGGTGGGAATCCGCAATCAAGGCGATGCGGAAGGACGGCACGCCGATGCTCTTTTCCGTCTCCACACGGTAAGTGGTTTCCCGGACATGATTCACATTGAGATACCCGTAGATCAGATAGGCCGCCGTAAAGATCAGAACAAATATGCCGGTCCAGTACGGGCGGAACCTGCTGCTCTTCGTCTTATTCCCATGCGCCGCAGTTTTCTCTGCGCCTTTTGTTATATTATCCGGTGTCCCCCCAGCCGATGCTCCTTCTATTTCACTTTCGGCTGTGTTTCTTTCTAATGCGGTTACTGCATTGTTTCCCAGTATTTCTCCAGCCGATGCGGTTTGGGCTGCACCTTCGGCGTTGTTTTCGGATATTTTCTCAGCAGAAGACTCGCCGCGCTTAAATATCCTCCGCAGGATCATGCTGATAAGATCGCCCACCAGCCAGAAAATGGCCAGATGCAGCATGACAATAATTGTATTGATCGCATCAAAAACACTAAAAAAACCGAAGAGAATAAGCGGCACCGCACCAATCAGACGGCTCAGCCACTTACTGTCTCCGGATATTTTTCTCACAATGCCAAAGCGGCGAAAACGCGACCAAAGATAGAGAAACGCTCCGAGCGTTGCACCAAGAACAAGTATCAGCACAATTATCCAAAGCATCCGCAGTCCTCCCCATCGCCGTTAAAGAGCCTTCATGTAGCGGTTCAGCAGTTACGTTTCCGTTACCATTATAACGATTCAAAGGATAATTCGCAAGATGTTCCGCTGCATGCGCTTCCCAGCCTCTTTCAGCATCTCCCTGCCCTGCCTGGGTTCACTATGTCCGAATGCGTTTCACAAACGCCCTGCTTCCTTCAGCATTTCCCTGCAATGCTGTAGTTTGCTATGTCCAAATATGGTTTACAGTCGCCCTGCTTCCTTCAGCATCTCCCTGTCCTGCCGGGTGGTCATGCCGGTCGTAGTCAGCATATTGCCTGTGATTGCCGCGCTTGCCCCTCCCCGGAAGGCAGAAATCCCGCCGCCTCCCAATAGCTTTCTTCCTGCCGCAAGACGGATATCCGCCTCCGGATTGATGAACCGGAACATGGCAACAGTTCGGAGAATCTCGTCCGCAGATAAGGCCTCCAGATGTGCGAGCGGCGTACCGGGAATAGGCGTCAGTACATTGATGGGAATGGACCGGATTCCCAGCTCCTCCAAGGTAAGTGCCATATCCATCCGGTCACGGAAGGTCTCTCCCATTCCTATGATCCCACCTGAGCAGACACTTAGGCCAGCAGCCTGTGCCCGCCGGATATTGGCCACCTTGTCATCGAAAGTATGTGTCGTGCAGATCATGGGGAAGAAATATCTGCCGGTCTCAAGATTATTATGATATCTTGTCACGCCCGCCTCATGGAGCCGCCTGAACTCTTCAGCAGTAAGAAACCCGAGAGATGCACAGAGTCCGATCCCGGTCTTCTCCTTGAGTGTCCTGTAGATTTCCAGTATTTTTTCGAAATCATCCGCTGAAGGTCCTCTTCCGGAAGTAACTACAGCAAAACGGTTAACGCCCTCTCGTTCATGTTCTATGGCGGCTTCAAGAATCTCTTTCACAGAAAGAAGCGGATGCACATCGCATGAGGTATGATGATGCGCCGACTGGGCACAGAATTTGCAGTTTTCGCCGCATTTTCCGCTTTTCCCGTTAATGACTGCACAGAGGTCCGTATGCGCACCGGAAAAATGCTCCCTGAGCCGGTCCGCATACATTGAGAGAAGCTTCCTGTCGCTGTATTGCAGGAAATCAAGCTGATCCCGGGGACCGAGCCTCCTTCCCTCAATAATCTCATCCGTCAGTTTTTTCAATTCCTGTTCATTCATATTCTAAATCCTGTTCCTCTTATATACGGCTTACTGTCATCTATTTTATTCTATGATGCTGGGGTCAAAAGGTATTTTGATATCCGGAATGTTTAGTTATGCCGTTTTTCTCTCTCCGATTGAGAAG
Organism: Lachnospiraceae bacterium UBA3732; assembly: GCA_002372545.1. Classification (GTDB taxonomy): domain Bacteria; phylum Bacillota; class Clostridia; order Lachnospirales; family Lachnospiraceae; genus Eubacterium_Q. The sequence goes on from DFHD01000077.1 coordinate 4,872, forward strand.
AGTGCGAGCAGAAGAGAAATCCCCATGCCGATCAGTGTAATATACGGCATAACTGCCGCCGGAACGCCGATGCCGGGCAGGAATTTCGGAAAATAACTGTTTAACAGGCCCACAAGGCCGCCGCCGATCACTGCCGCAAACCATACCGGCTTCCTGAGCTTTCTCTTTCCGCTGACAAGAATCGCCACAAGCAGCGGGAAGATCACACCCGGCGTATAAATGGAGTAAGCGTTCGTCAGAAGGTTCATGATATCGCCCCGGCCGATATTCACCAGAATGACCGCCAGGATACCGATCACGCCAACTGTGATCCGGGTCAGCCTCACGCTGTCCTTTTTCAGAATATCCTTTACAAAAATAGCCGACGCATTGATGATGCATGTATCGGTCGAAGAAAGGATGGCAGAAAGCAGGGCAAACAGAATAAGTACCGAAGCCCAGCCCGGAAGAAGCCCGATCACATACATCAGAGCTCCGCTGTCCTTTAGTTCATCGGACGTGATATTTCCTCTCACCCACATGCCGATCATCGTGATGACCAGCGCAAAGGCCGCAAAGATCAGACCTGCCATAAGCGCGGATCTCTTCGCCGTTTTTTCATTCCGGGATATAAAATTGCGGGAAAGAATGTCCGGACCGAGGAAGTAGACGCCCCCGATGACAAACAGCTGCGTAAACCAGTTCACCGGACGGTAACTCTCATTGATCAGCTCCACCGGAATTGCCGCTGTATTCCCCTTCACGAAATAGAGATAAACAAAGGCAAGGATCATGCCGGCCAGGATGATCAGGAGCTGGATCCTGTCCGTCCGTACCACAGAGAGCTGACCGCCAAGCATGGTATACAGAATGACCACGAGAGAAACGATAAGCGAGATCATACGGTTGGATTTTCCCAGCGCGAAGCTGAGTAGGCTGTTCATGGCCGCAAGCTGGCCGGCGATCACACCAATCCAGGAGATTACGATCACCAAAGCAAGAAGCGTCTCCGCTCCCTTTCCGACCGTAATTCCTGCCAGGTCCGGAAGGGTGTCCGCTCCGGTCGCCCGGATTTTTTCCGAAAGAAAAAGGGATTGCAGAATAAGCCCGATGGAGCCAAAAAGAAGCCACCATATGCCGGGAAAACCGATTTTGTTCACGGTATCCGCGACACCTATGGTGGATGAAGCGCCGATCACAGTTGCCAGCAATGTCATTGTTACAGCGGAGCTGCCCTGTTTTTTTCCGGCCGTTACATAATCCCGAAAGGACTCCACCTGTCTTCTGTCCATCACCGCCACTGCAATAAAGATCAGTAAGTATAAGCACAGTGCGATTAAAAATGTAGTATTCATAATATGTACATTATAGCACCGCCGGAACATTTGTCAACCAAAATGCACATATATAATTTGACAATTAAAATCACTGCGCAATGCCAAGGTGCAATCCACTACACTGCGTTTCTTTTTTATTGTTACATCTATTCCCTTGATTTAACGGCTTTCATCTATTCCCTTGATTTAACGGCTTTTGCATCCGCAGAGCATAAGAAAAGAGCCGATTATCAAAATCGACTCTTTACTTAATGACATTGAAATCCTGCCAAAACGTTCACCAGATCAACAGATTGGTTCTTTATTCAATTGTCAGGATATCGGAAAAGCCGGTCATCTCAAAGATTTCCAGAACCTCCTCTGAAACGTTTCTCACTACCATGGAGCCCTGCTTATTCATAGTCTTCTGGGAAGAAAGCAGAACGCGGAGACCGGCACTGGAAATATAGACCATATCGGAAAGATCCAGAATGAGCTCTGTTACATCGCCGATTTCCTCCTTAAGTTTCTTCTCCAGCTCCGGAGCGGTTGTGGTATCCAGACGTCCCTCCAGAGCAACTGTCATCTTTTCATCTACCTTGTCAATTTTGATATTCAGCATTTTCTTCCTCCTGAATGATAATCTGAATCAATATTACAGCAAAACTATCAAATATTCTTCCTGATCCTCAAAATATTCTGACCGTTCTTATATTCATACGTAATCTCGTCCATACTCTTCTTCACCAGGAAAATGCCCAGTCCGCCTACCTGGCGTTCCTCAGCGGAAAGCGTCACATCCGGATCATCCTTCGCCAGCGGATCGTATGGCACGCCGTTATCCAGGAAGGTAAGGATCACCGAAAGCGGGTCTTTCACGACTTCGATCCTGATCGTTGCAGGCCCTGTCTCAGGGTTATAGGCATAACAGGCGATGTTGACAAAGATTTCCTCCACAGCCACATCGATCTGCATCTGCGCCTTCATGGGACAGTCCGCTTGTTCCAGCTCGCCGTCGACAAAGGCGCAAACTTCGGCTAAATTTTCGGTTTTAGCCTCAATTACCAGTTCCTTCATTTATTCATCCTTTCTCCGGTACAGGACCGGCATAATTAAAGCTGAGCATGGTAATATCGTCAAACTG
>DFHD01000098.1:0-17171 GCA_002372545.1 Lachnospiraceae bacterium UBA3732
GACAACATCCACGTTTCCGTCTTTACCGAGAAGCTTTTTGTTGTTCGAAAACAGGAGGGAATCCATATTGCTTCCGGAAAGGATCCAGATGAGAAAAGCCGCAAAGGCAGCCATGGCGCCATACAGCCAGGTCTTCCATGACAGAAAGAGTTTCAGATCAAAGCCGGCCTTCTCCCCCTTGATTGCCTTGGGGATCATTGTTCCGATGGAACGGATCAAAAAACCCGACAAAGCCGCAATCAGGATCAGCACAAAAACATTGAGTAAAATCTTCTGCCATCTTTTCATAGGAGGCCCTCCTTTACTTCCGGCAATCCGGCATGCGTCCATGCCCGCCGGTACCGAATACCCGATCAGTATTCGAGACGCTGTACATTAATAAAAGCGGTGTAATCTACCAAGCCGTTATCACTCATATTATTCATTTCGGCTTTCTTATCCAATATGATCACGCCATTATCCGTAGTACCTGCGATCCGATCCGGGAAGTTCGAATCCTCCACGTACGGATACATTCCGCGGATACCGAGATAATTATCGGTGACCGGATCATTTTCCTTTTTCAGATTGGTCATATCAAAGCTTCCGGCCGAAATACGTTTATTCTTCAAAAACAGATAAGTAAAATCCGTACGACTTGCTGCCGGATATAGAATACCGGTACTGCTGTCCGTGCAGCGGACCTCAACCTTGCTGGAACCGTCAACCTGTGCATAATGGTTAACCCAGAGTCCGTAATTGACAAGAACCGATCCGCCGGTAAGGCTGACATCCGGTACATTATCATTGTTGGGCACGGAGAACAGCCGTCCGTTCGGCATGATGATGATCGTTCCTCCGTTCATACACTCGATGGTGCCCTCACTGGTCTGCCCGTATGGAGCGACCGAACCGTTGTCCCGGATGATCATGGTTCCGCCGTCAATAATGATCTTTCCGTTATTGATCAGCGCTCCGTCCACCGACAGTACGCCGCCTTCCTTAACCTTTACAACTGAGGTTTCCGGGATTACGCATCCATCGGATTTCTGTGTTTTTCCGTTGCGGTCCGGATAGAAGGTCTCTCCGACTGAAAGAACAGTATCCTTTTCAACATTCAGGATTCCGCCTGCGCCGGTGGTTTCATCCATCTTTCCCCGGAAATCCGGATTCTTCTCACCTTTTAACGTAGAGAAAACATACTGCTTGCCGATATATACTTCAAAAGCGTTGTTGAACGAGCCGTTGAAACGATCCCAGGCATTATACGTATTGTCATCGTCGCCGTCTACCGCCTGTGTATCCTCAACATCTACCTGCGATGTCCAGCCGCTGCAGGAAACCAGATTGGTGTAACCCTCTCCCTCATTTTCCTTCAGATAAGAATCTATAACCCAGAGCTTAAAACCCGGATCGTGCCGGAATACCGTAAGATGAAAACGGTTTCCATCCCCTGTGTGCGAAAAGCTCAGATTCGCTTCGTCTTTCTGTCCGTCTCTATTCGCATAGTGCGGTTCAAGAAAATAGTCCAGCTTCTGATCCTGTCCCGTTCCGATATCCAGATAGGACATATCGCCCGGATCCGTCTTACAGGACGAACGGCAAATGGCAAGATCCATATCGACCCAGGTACAGGGGCCGTGATAACCCTCGCTCCCCGTATGCCCGTTAACCGTAATATCATGGCCGGACTGTGTTTTATGCGATGTATCGTTCTCAAAACTCCTTGCCCGGATGAAGAACACGCCCATAGGACCGCCCTGTGAGATAAACTTATCCTGTGTAAAATAGTCCTGATGATCATTCAGCAGCTGGCCGTCCGGGTCCTCCTTCATCTGAAGGGCTGTGTACTCATCATAGCCGAAAATGAACTGTGGATAGCATCCGGCGCTTGTCTGATCCTTAAGCTTGGTCAGCTCGGTGCTCGTATTCGCCGGTCCAAGGAATAGATGCTCTTTATCTCCGTATATGGAGATAAAGCCCTGGTCAAAGGTTACCGTTCTTTCAGAATAATGGGCATGAGCCTTAACAAACATCGCCGCATGAAACTCATTGTCGTTCAGCAGATTCCGGACATTGTCATTCGTCAGCCTCTCCCACTCCCAGTAGGAAATCCTGCCGTTCACATCCTGAAGCTCCGTCGGCGTGTTATCAGACACCTCATCATCGCCCGCATCCGTCGTAACACCTTCCTTAGGGGCCGTCGTATCGTCCGCCAGGGCCTGTCCTGCAGGAACGCAGGTAGAAAGAAGTATGCCTGCGGTAATGACACCCGCTATGCACTTTTTCAGTAATCTATTCTTCATCTTTTTGAATCCTCTTTCTTTACTTCCACTTTCCGCAGCCCCACATCCCTTTGCAGGATTAATTTGTAGACGGTGTTGTCTGAGATGTTGATACATTCTCTGTTCTGGAGCTGTTCTGCATCCACTCTGTCAGCGGACCGATGGAAAGCTTAAGAACAACAACCAGGATGAAGATCAGCAGGTAGCCGATAATGGCGGTCTTCAGAGACTGCTTTCTCTTTTCTCTTTCCTGAGGCTCTTCAGCAGTTGCATACTTAACGCCAAGCATGATGCAGAAGATAACGCCGCCGGCACCAACGATCGCCAGAAGCGGATTTACAAGTGCATTGATCAGGTTAACAACAGGCTTTACAACAGACATGAAATCTGCCGCATAGGTAATACCGCTGTAGGCTAAAACGACTACTGCAGATACAAAGAGAACTGCCATCGTACGGATAGCGAACATCTTCTTCTTACTGCCTGTACCAAGCCACTTTGCCACTTTCATCATCTTAGTTTTCATTTTCTCTCCTCCTTAAAAATAGGTCTTCGTTTCTTACTGATTGAATAATAGCATAATAAACATAACAAAAGCGCAACAAATTTTCCGGAAAGTGCAACAATTACTATGAAAAGTGCAACAAAATTTCGGAAAAGTGCAACAGAATAAATCGCAAAACAAAATATTTTTGTTAAAAATCACGTTTTTTCAACATTCTGTTCTGATTTTTGAATATCTCCTTTCCTCCTTTTTTCTCCGGATTGCAGTTCCTCTCTTACCTTAAATGCAGGAAGACGGATAACTGCTTCTGTCCCCTTTTCCAGCTTATGCACCTCAAGGGTACCGCCGCAAAGAGTGTCAAGACGCGCCTTTACATTTGCCGTGCCAACACTTTTATGCTTTTTTTGAGTAGGGAGCATGGTCTGCTCGCCGTGGCCGTCATCCACCACGCTGACCAGGATATATCCTCCCTCCTCCCGGGTCCGGATTCTGATCTTGCTGCCTTTCGTGCTCATGCCGATCCCGTATTTGATGGCATTTTCCACCAGCGGCTGAAGGGTCAGCGCCGGAATGGAAAAATCCGTCACCTGAAAATCCTTTTCCACCGTAAAGGCTCTTGACGGCAGGATCTCCGCCAGGCGGATAAAGATATCCGCATGCTCAACCTCTTCCATAAAGGGGATCATCCCCGTATTGGTCAGAGATTCCAGATTTTTTCTGAGGTATGCTGAAAAACTCAGAATGGCCGGCTTCACCGCCTTCGGATCCTCGTCGCTGAGAAGTGCGATCTGCTGCAGGGAATTATAGATGAAGTGCGGATGGATCTGGTCCATCATGACCTTCATCTTATTCTCGGAGAGCTCCATCTGTTTATTCAGAAGTTCCTGCTCCGTATCCATCTGATAGCCGAAGAATACGATCAGAAGCAGCATGACCATGGAAAAGCCAAGCGCATCCGCCCGCCCCGTAGTCATGCCAACGAGGGCTGCCGCAACGGGAAAAACCGCGCCGATCACAAAGCCCAGACTGGACTTTATATCTTTGGAAGAGATCAGCAGCATGACTACCACGATCACATACTGGACCAGAAAGTAGAAATATACAAAATACGTTTCCTTGCTGAACAGAACAAGAATGATCACCAGAAGGGCGATCAGACTCTGCAGCGCCGTCCAGAAGAAGCCGTCCCACTTCTGTCCTTCTTCTCTTTCCGTTTCAATAAAGTAAAGGCTGAACAGCGGCGCCACCAGTGAGTAAAATACCAGCGACCTGGCCAGATAGGAGTCGGACGCCTGCAGAACGGCATTGCCGAACATTTTCTCAGCTGCCAGCTGTGCCTTCAGTCCGCCCATCACCATGCAGAGGGCGCCGATAAACCAGCCCATCCTTCTGGTCTGCTGTTTTGTCCTCACGGCCACAACCAGAATGGTCGTAGCCATGATCACAGAAAGGAAGATCAGGATCAGATCGGCAATATTGATGATGATCTCTCTGTTACCATATACTTCAGACATTCTGTCTTCTTTCCTCTATTCTATGTCATCCGCCGCTCTTTTCAAAATCAACGGATCTTATGTGCTTCTTCCGCCGTTGTACATATACAGATAGTAGTCGTAGCAGCTCTTCCGGATCTGCTGATAGATCCGCACGATCATGGGGATCATGCAAAGCGTCGCAGCTAAAAGCGCCCCGCCAACCGCCATCCCTATGCTGTTCGTCCATTCGGGAACCGCACCCTTAACAAAGCCGTACCGTTCCTTAATATACCGGCAGATGGAAAACAGCAGAATGTAGAACAAGGTGATGAAGCTGTGGGTGATGATCCACAAGGTGCCGATTCTGTTAAAAAACAGCACATCCTCCTTCTGCTCCATCCGGCGGTTCATCCAGGCAAATCCACGAAACATGTACCAGACGGCCATCATAATGGCCAGATCCGGAAGAATGGTCAGTCCTCCGCAGATGAGAGTGACCAAAAAGCCCTTGAACTTAACCGAGATCGCCCAGGCTGCCACCTGCATAATAAGCTCTCCCGCCATAAAAAAAATACAGAAGTGCCACGACATCCGGAACTGCGCCGGCGACTCCTTTGGTGCAGACAGGCCGTACATCATAAGAAATAAGACAATGGACGTCACATACTTAACAAAATACAGTGTCGAGATCAGCTCCGACATCCACCTGTATGCAACCTCGCTGCCACCATGCGCAATGGCCGGCGTAGTCAGGCAAAGGACCAGACTGATGGCCGGGATCACGACCAGAACAGCAAGGACAAAGTAGGGCAAAAGCCTCAGTGCCTTAAAATCAAGACTGTCAATCAATGTTTTTCTCCAGTTACATATATAAGGTCAGCTGCGTATATAACTGCCGGTTACCATTCAATAACCGGATTACGGTCAACCGCCGGATCACTATGGAACTCCTTATCTTCTAGAAAGACTCCGGCTTCTCCAGAAGCTCACCCAGAGTCATGTCCGCCCAGGGATACTGCAGCATATATTCTCCTAGGAAGGAGTTTACCGCATAGCTTTCACCCTTCAGGTAATCATAGTAATCACAATCGAACAGGGAGCAGTCAACGCCATATGCGTTCCATCCCTTGACCAGAATCTCATCCGCACCATGCTTTTTGAGGTCATCCCGCAGGCTGGACATGAATACGCGAAGCTGCTTCTTCAAAGCGTTTCCGTCCTCTCTATCCTCAAACAGGATGCCGCAGATTTCTCCGGAGGTGCACATTGCCCCGCGTCTGTCGACCAGGTAGGCCAGAACCTCCTTGCTTCTGCTCCGCTTAAAGTTGATCGCCTGATCTTCTTTATCAAAGACCTCAAAGTTGCCGAAGCACTGCACGCGGCAGACGCCGGTAAGCCTCTTCTGCACAGGCATTCTGAGGTTATCGATCTCTCGCTTTAACGCTTCCTCCGTCGCCGGCTTCAGGATAAAGCCGCTGGCATGCAGCTGGAAGGACTGGTAGGCAAATTTCTCATGTCCGGTAACAAAGATGATATTCGTCGCCGGAGAAACCTTTTTGATCTCCATCGCCATTTCCAGTCCGGACATTCCGGGCATCTCAATATCCAGCCAGGCAATATCCGGCTGTCTGAGTTTTACGGTTGCCAGCGCCTTCTGGATATCCGAAAATGCTTCATGAATCCCGTCGGCATCCAGCTTCTTCATTATACCGGCTATCTCTTCCGCCACATTGATCTGATCATCAACTGAGACTGTGATCATTCGTCTTCCTCCGCTATACATTCCACAAATGCGACACGCAGATGATGGACATCTATACACTTCGTTTTCATCAAATACTTTATGCAGTTTAACTGCATTCCATCCGTATAATTCTACTAAAAACATTATGCATTGTCAACAATCCGGCCGTCAGTTTAGATATGCGTTCAGCATCTCCGTTCCGGGGAGTACATACCTTCCTTCGCGGATGATATCCACCTCTTTTCCGTCCTGCATGACCGCCGTAACCCTGCCCAGCTCATCATACGGAATGGTTATATCGGTATGGCAGTTAAAATACGCCCTTTCCGGTTCAGTATCCCGGAGAAGCGAAAAATCATTCTCTCTGGATATGATTTCCTTTCCGTCCGGATTATAAACCTTTTTATCCTCTGCGTGGCTGTAGCAGGTGTCTCCCACGGCAAAATGCGGCCCCGTTTTTTCCATGATCAGAATGGGCAGCTGTTCAAATATCCGGTATGTTTTCGCCATTTTATAAGCAGCCGTATTGGTACCGATGGCAAACTCTCCCATCGGCAGGAACGGATGACGGAACAGGATATTATCCAGGATATACCTTCTGCCGTCCTCCGGATCCGGGAAATTCCCGCAGCTGAAATCCGCCGTCACGCCGTCTGCGAAGCGGATAGCCAGATCCTTAAACTGATATCCGTTGAGATAAACAAAGGATACATGCAGAAGTCCGTTTGTTCCTTTCAGAACAGGGGAGGTGAAAACCTCTCCCAGAGGAATATTCACATCTGCCACACAGTTTTCAAACTGCGTTTCCTTCTCCGGACTCTCAAGCCTTCTCAGCTTCACCCGGATATCCGTGCGGTTTCCGTTTCTTCCCGTAACATGTACATGATCTGCCCGGTCCAGAACATCGATCATAGCCTGCTGAACCGGAAGATACTCCGCATTGGACAGCGTATTCAGCCTGACGGTTTCCGCAAAGATCTTCTCAAAATCCTTTCCGATCTCCGGAAGGGGATACGCAATGATACTGAAGCTGAAGCTGTCTCCCGGGAGATACTTCTCGGAGATCAGTCCGGTTTCCGAAACGATCCTGCGGTCAAGCTCCGTTTCTTCCTCCGTCCACTCCGGCGCCGACTCCTTGATCTCCGGTGCGAAAAGCGCTTCGCCGAAGGTCTCGATCACCGCAGGTCCGGCATATCCCCGCAACTCCTTTTCAAGCCTCCGGTAAGCCCGTTCAACCGCACCGATCTTTCTCGATGCATATCTGGGCGTCAGGAAAAGCGCATCATCCATCCGGTGATCAAAAATAAACTGCCTGCTGGCCGGCGTAGATTCAAATCCGGATAACCGGACCAGCCTCCTATTCAGCCGGCTGACTGCATACCGGTGAAGAATGCAGGAAAGGCCGAGCTCGCCAAAGCTCCGGATCACGGCCCTCACCAGCCGCTCCTGTCCGATATGATACCGGATACTCACGCTGTTTTTTCCCGTAAAATCGATCTGCATGGTATCGAAGCCCCGGCGGAAGCCCCGGGTAAATGTCTCGGCCATACTCCTTATCTCTTCCTCCGGAAGCTTTTCCAGATACTGCGCCAGTCTTCTTTCATTGTCCGAAATATACTCTCCGTAGAGATACAGATAACGGGTATCCTTCAGGTCCGTCTTGTTTTCCCCTCTGCTTTTTTCCATAACAATATGATAAGCAAGATTACGTGACGGCACATAGGTTTCCTCTGCCCGCATCTCCTCAAACGCCTCTACATAATCCAGCGCATAATACCGGACCGCCTTTTCCAGCGATGCCAGATGCGGATGCTCCTCCTCCAGGAAAAGCGAATAGATTTCCAGGAAAAGTTCCAGCACCGCCGCAACCGGCAGGAGTTTTCTTTCATTTCTCCTTTTTTCGCCGGCAGCGGGCTCTTCACCGTTTATTTTTGCAGAAGTTTCCTCATCGTTTTTTTCCGAAAACGCACTATCGTCAGTTATCGGTTCCACCTCCGCAAGATAAGCCGGAAGCCCGTTTAATTCCGCCGCAACAAAAGACAGCACCTTTCCATAGGTGCCAAGCTGTTTTTCCGCATAATCCGGATTTAAAAAGCTGCAGGCATAATCATCCCGCAGTTCACCAAAAAGCCTATCCTGCCATGCCCGGTTTTCCTCTTCGGAAAGACCGAGCAGATCCTTTTCCCGCCAGGAAAAAACATCTGTAATATATTCCGCCTCTCTCCGGAAATAAGGCAGCACACGCGAATGAACCGCCTTTTCCTCCCTGATCTCCCTGACCCGCGTACGTGCCAGGGCTATCCTCTCCTGCAGATCTTCCATCCCGTTATTCTCCATATCTTAAGTATATCCATCCTCCATTTATGGTCATGCTTCGCTCCTGCCCTTTCCACTCCTGAGCACGCATCCCATTCCTTCATAGTCAGATCAAAATAAGCAAAATGATGAGCGCCGTATCAATTCCGGTGATCCACATGGCCGCACGCTTGCTTTTCAGCCCGCCGCTCTGTCCGCGCAGGGATAGTACGGAAAAAACGATCGCGGTAAAAACCATGATCACCGCCGCCATCAGAAGCATGGGCGTCTTTTCGCCCGTCTTCCCATGCATTATCGCCAGTACGATCAGCCCGACGATCAGGATCAGCGCAGAAACGGAAAAAATGAGTGCGATCACCGTATCCGAGGCAATACCCTCATCCGTAAAATGATATCTTCTTTCTCTTCTATGCATATCCCTGCTCCCGATTACCTTACGCAGCCCCGGATTTCATCCAATGAAGCAATCCCCTGTTCATTCATAAAGGCTTCTATTCCGGATATGACTTCCTCTGTGACATGCGGATTCCGGAAATTCGCCGTTCCAACAGATACCGCCGTTGCGCCGGCCATGATGAATTCCAGCGCATCCTCAGCCGATGCGATCCCGCCCATGCCGATAACCGGGATCTTCACCGCCTGACATACCTGCCAGACCATCCGGAGTGCGACAGGTTTAACACAGGGTCCGGACAATCCGCCGGTCCGGTTAGCCAGAAGAAAGCTCCTTTTCCGGATATCGATCTTCATACCGGTAAGCGTATTGATGAGAGAAAGACCATCTGCACCGGCTGCCTCGGCTGCCCTGGCCATTTCCGCAATATCCGTAACATTGGGAGAAAGCTTCATGATCACCGGCTGCCTGGCCTTTTCCTTCACCAGCCCTGTTATCCGTCCGAGCGCCCCGGGATCCACACCAAAAGCGATCCCGCCCTCCTTAACATTGGGGCAGGAAACATTGATCTCCAGAAGATCCACCGGCGCATCCTGCAGCCGCTCCACCACATTGATGTATTCCTGCTCGGAATGTCCGCAGACATTCACGATCACCGGAACATCGTACTGCTTCAAAAAGGGCAGATCTCTTTCCAGAAAAACGTCTATCCCCGGATTCTGCAGACCAATGGCGTTCAGCATACCCGAGGCCGTTTCCGCCACTCTGGGCGTCGGATTACCGCTCCAGGGATGATCCGCCACTCCCTTCGTCGTTACTGCTCCCAATCCGGAGAGATCAACAAAGTCCCCATATTCCATTCCGCTTCCAAAAGTCCCGGAGGCAACGGTAACCGGATTTTTCCATTTAATCCCACATACGTTAACACTCAGATCTGCCAAATCAAACTCTCCTTATTTCCTCATCTACGCTGTTTCTTTTCAAAGAGTAACCTTTTCCGCAGGGAATACCGGCCCATCCTTACAAACTCTGGCGTTTTTTACATGGGAATGGTCATCTTCACCGGTCGTTTCCGTAACACAGCCAAGACAGGCGCCGATCCCGCAGGCCATCCTCTCCTCCAGCGAAAGGTAAGCCGGTATTTCAAGCTCCGCAGCATAGCTTTTCACCGCTGCGAGCATGGGTTTGGGGCCGCAGGAGTAAAGAACGTCCGGCCTGACCTCCAGACTCTTCAGACCATCGATCACCGTGCCCTTTATTCCGGTTTCCCCGGTATCGCTGGTTTCCGTCACATCTGCATAAGGAAGAAAATCCTCCGTCATAAAAGCCAGATCCCGGTAACCCAGGATCACATGCGGCCGGACACCCCGTTCTTTATGGATGGTCTTCGCCAGCTTCAGCATGGGCGGTATGCCGATTCCTCCGCCGAGCAGTACAGGACAGGAAAAGGAAAGCTCTGTATAGCCGTTACCGAGAGGTCCCAGAAGCTCCAGCACATCGCCGGGAACCCGGCCCGAGATCCACTCTGTTCCGGTCCCTTTCCCGGTCACTCTGTAGATCAGCCGAAGCTTTCCCGCCTCTGCATCCGCAATACTGATGGGTCTTGGCAGAAGGCGCGAAGGATCATTCAGATACACATTAACAAACTGCCCGGGTCTTGCAGCAGAAACAATCTCCGGCGCCTCCAGCACGAGATCATAAATATCTTTTGCCAGCTCTCTTTGCGAAACAACAATTCCTTTTTCCATAACCATACCACTCTTCATACTGCTCTTCATATCATTCTTCATACTATTCTTCATTCAGGTTACTGTTTGATCAATAAACGGCTGCGCGGATATCCTCCAGCATGTCCTCTACCGCTTTCCGGGAAGCCTCTCCAAAATTCGCCGCGCCATAGCTGCTGTACTTTTCCTGCTTCCAGGCAGCTATGATTCCCCGGGAGGAATTTACGATCGCACCAAGGCCGTTCTTATGGAAGAATCCGGCAAGATCCTTTCCCGTACCGCCCTGCACGCCGTAGCCGGGTACAAGGATATAAGCATGCGGCATTCTCGCCCTCAGCTCCCGGCCCATCTCCGGATAGGTCGCGCCGACTACCGCACCTACGTTGGAATACTCTCCTTCCATAAGGTCCGCACCCCAGGCATTAACCTGGTCGGCAACCGCTTCATACAGCGTTTCTTCCCCGAAGGATCTGTCCTGGAACTCACCGGAGGAAGGATTGGATGTCTTCACCAGAACAAATATGCCCTTATCGCAGCTTTTGCATACATCCACAAAGGGTTTTACGCCATCGGTTCCGAGATAGGGATTCACTGTAGCCATATCCGCATCAAAGGGCATGTAGCTCTTCTCCCCCACCTGAACCCTGCCCAGATGTCCCGCCGCATATGCGCCGGAGGTGGAACCGATATCTCCGCGCTTAATATCCGCGATCACGATAAGCCCCTTTTCCCTGCAGTAATCAACCGTTTTCTTATATGCGATAATGCCGGGAATACCAAACTGCTCATACATGGCGATCTGAGGCTTAACCGCCGGAATAAGCTCCGCCGTTGCATCCACGATCTCCCTGTTGAACATGATCACAGCCTCAGCCGCACCCTCCAGGGTTTCGCCATATTTATCAAAGGCTTCTTTCCGGATCTGCTCCGGGATATAATCCAGCATGGGATCCAGGCCCACAACAACAGGTGCCTTCTTTTCGGATATTGCTTTTACAAGTCTGTTTATCATTTTCTTTCCTTCCGGCGTAGGGAAAACCGGACTTCCTCCTTTCGTTTCTCACTGCATGACCAGCCCGGACAATTATAGCACTCAGCCGGGGGTTTGTAAATCAAACCGCCCTCCATAGGGATCAGCCCTCGGCTGTGATGTCCGCTCGCTATCTACAGTGTACAATTCTTTAAAGAAAAAGTCCAATGCCAATTTATTCCGGAAGCAGACCATTATCCCGGAGATCATACCGGCTTTCCCGGAGATAACGGCGGATAGAATCCCGCCCCGCTCTTGTCACATCCACACTGCCCATACCGCCGACCAGCTTCAGCGACCTCCCGTCACAGCTTTCCATATAATCCATATTCACCGCGTCGGAGCGATTGCAGAAAACAAAACGGTCCGTCTCCCTCAGCATCTGCCGCCCGAAATTCCTGGAATCAAACAAATCCCGTTTGTCCGGATAGAGCACCTCCGTCTCATGACTGCGAAAGGAGATCCGGATAACAGAAGAAAGACTGATCAGTTCAAAGCCTTTCCCCTTCTTGATATACAGCATTCGTTTTTTGCGGCTTTCCATTCGTCTGAACAGGGCATAATCATAAAAGTAATCCAGACAGGAGAATGCGCCGTCTCTGTCCAGGGGCTTATACAGATAGCCGCAGCAGTGAAAGATGTTCTGAAGAAGCGAAAAAGCATCCTCCAGACGGGTCATGATCAGAATCCCGGTAAAATGATAATTCCGGATCATCCGGATCCTGCTAAGGAACCGCAGTCCCCCTCCCTCTTTTCCATCCTTCTCCCGCGCCGCAGGGTCAACGATAAATCCGTCCATTTCCTGATTCACTGCGTTATACAGCGCATCCTCCACCCGGCAGGCAGAGATCACCTCCGCCTGATCATCCATTTCCTTCAGCCAGTATTTCATCTGTGCATTGCTTTTTTCCTCGGAATCCAGAATCAGAAACCGCATGTCTAAGCTCCACCTCCAAAAAGAATATAACAAATATTTCGCGCCGACTCTATAAATACTTGCATATACCATTATTATACATAGGTTTTCTATTTTTGGAATAAATGAGGACATATCTTTACTAGTTGAAAACAAAACCGGGAGAGAAAATACAAGCGTACCTTCTCTCCCGGAGTTTTTATTTCTTTTCTTATCCGGCCGTCTGAACCCCTGCGGCCTACTCGAAATTCATAATGGATATAAAACCTGTCGAAGTAAAAATATCCATCACATCGGTGCTGACATTGCGGATCACCAGACGGCCCTTCTTGGCCGACATATCCTTCTGAACATGAATAAAATTACGAAGTCCCGCACTGGAAATGTAGGTCATCTTCTCACAGTCAATAACCATATCCATGGTGGATGCTGCCGTTTCAATAAACAGCGCTTCGTTGTCTCTGGCCGCATTGACGTCCAGCCTTCCGTCCAGATAAAGAACCTTTCTGTCCCCCTCATCTTCCACATTGATCTTCATCATAGTTGTTTCCCCTCCCAAAACGATGATACCTTTTATTCTCCGCCGTCATCCTGCGGCGTCTCCGGATTTTCCTGCGGTGTCTCCGGATTCTCCTGCGGCGTCTCCTGCGGTGTTTCCTGCGGAGCTTCCGTACTGCTGAAGAACGCAGCAACCGTATGATTCGTCGTGATATTCGGGAATGTAAAGCTGGTCAGCGGCCCCATACTGTTGCCATCCACGCTTACATCCGCCACCTGATATCCGGGGTTGGGTGAAATATAGATTGTTACCGTATCCCCGTCCTTTACATGTACAGAAGTCGTTATGCTCCCGCCCTCTGAAGCCGAGGTTTCGATCACATGATTGGTTTCATCCGGATGGAGCGTACACAGATGATCCATAAAATCCTGGGAATAAGAGAAATCCGCATCCTCGATCTTCAGTTTACCGTCCGAATCAACCAGATAATGGTATTTCTTCTGGTTCGGACACTTATCTGTTGCCACCATGTGCGATTCCGCACAAACCTTGACCACATCCAGATGGTTTCCTTCGCAATACCTTGAGGGAACATTGTCCACATCGCAATAATCCGTACTGGTTATACAGTGCTCTGTGGGAAGAAGACCGGTTTCCTGACAAACCGTAACCGTTACCACGCTGTCCGGTTTCTCCCAGTCCGCTTCAATATCCTGATGCTTCAGTTCCACGATTCCGTCCATAGCATCCCGCCACATGGTCTTATGGATAGCTGTGGAAACGCGCATCTCCGCATCGCCGCCCATCCAGATGGAGGCCGTATAATACGGCGTCATGCCGCAGAACCATATATCATTTTCATTGGTTGTCGTACCTGTCTTACCCGCTGCCGTCATGCCGGTCTGCAGCTGGCAGGGAGTACCGGTACCATATCTGATCACATCCTTCATGGCATCCAGCAGCATCCACGCTGTGGATTCCTTGCACATCCGGGAGCCGCGCTGCTCGGGATGGGTGTAATCGATCACCACATTTCCGTCATGATCCACGACCTTCGAATAGAATACCGGCTTAAGATAAACACCGCCATTGGCAATTCCCGCATATGCTGCCGTGATCTCCAGATTGGTCACGCCGAAGGTGAGACCACCCAGAGCCGTCGCCTGCTGAATATCGGAATAAATGCTGCCATAGGGGTCCACGTACTTTGCAGTTACGCTGGTAAAGCCCTCATCCAGAAGGTAGTCAAAAGCCTTTTCCGGCGTAACGGCCGTAATGGCTTTTACTGCAATAATATTCATGGAATCGCGGATACCATCGCGGATGGATGCCCATCCTCTATATCCGCCGTACCAGTTTTTGATCGGCGTACCGTCCGAATAGCTGTAGGGCGCATCCTCAAAGCAGGAGGCCAGGGAACCCATGGCGTCCACGTAGGGCAGGAAGGCTGCCACCACCTTGAAGCAGGAACCCGGCTGCCGGCGTGCGTCCGTTGCACGGTTAAAGGCTCTGTCTACGGTCTTCTTGCCTCTTCCGCCGGTAACCGCCATTACATAACCGGTCTTCTGGTCGATCACACTGAAGGAAGCCTGGGGCTGAAGGGACGTGGACAGTTCCTCATAAACAAAGGTCGCATGATTTTCATTCATCATGGTTTCCTTATAGGCGTCCGCTGCCGCTCTCGCCGTGCTCTCATCAGGGAAAATATTGGAATACGAAGGATCTTCATTGACCCGGCGATAATAGGACATCATCGTATTCGTATCGAATTCCAGCTTCGTCTGCCCGTCCGGCGAGAGAAGGGTAAGCTTATACTGCAGACCCACGGAGGTATGATCCGGATAATAATCCTCGTTATTGATCACATCATCGCAGATCTTCTGGATGCCCGGATCCTGCACGGAGTAGATCTTATAACCGCCTGTTCGAATCTCCATCATGGCCTCCGACTCGGTCATATCATACATTTCCATAAAATCCGCCTGGAGCTGGTCAAGGATGGCGTCCTCGTAGTAGGTTGTGGCCGCTTCGTTTTCCTCCCTTTCCTTCTCCTGCGCCTGGATTCGGGAATAGGTATCATCCTTCAGCGCCTTCTCATATTCATCCTTTGTGATATACTCCTGCTTATACATCCGTTTCAGGATATAATCCCGGCGGACCTTGTTCTTCTCCGGAAAGTAGATTGGATCCAGATGATAGGGATTCTCCGTAATACCGGCGATCACAGCCATTTCCGAAAGGGTAAGCTGCCCGACGGATTTATCGAAATACCGGTTGGCAGCGGCCTCAACGCCGTTTACGCCATGCCCGAGATAGATCGTGTTCAGATAATATTCCAGAAGGGTTTCCTTGGAATAGATCTTCTCCAGCTCGATAGCCAGGAACTGCTCCTGCACCTTTCTTTCGATCTGGTCCAGCCGCGTATCCTCGTCCATACCAACATTAAAGACCTGGTTCTTGATCAGCTGCTGGGTGATGGTTGACGCACCCTCGTCAAAATTCCGGGAACGGATATCCGTTACCAGCGCACGGAAAATACCTCTGACATCGATACCGTTATGTACCCAGAAACGCTCATCCTCAATGGCAACGAATGCGTTGGCCAGCTGCTTCGGGATATCCTCGTAATAGATATAGATTCTGTTGTAATTGGCCATGGAAAGCTCCATCTCCAGATTGCCGTCTTTGTCCAGGATCTGGGACTGGAAGCCCTTGGGCTTGATATTGATCGTCGAAACATCCGGCGAATCGTCGAGAATTCCCTTGATCATGCCAAAACCGGCTCCGCAGAGCACAACAACAAGGAGCACAAAGGCCACCAGCACAAGCTTAAAAATGGTGATGAGTACCCGACGCTCCATACGCTGTGATGTGGAAACCAGCTGCCGCTGTTTCTTCATTACACTGTATTTATTGAATACCAATGCACTGTCCTTCTTTAATCATAATCTTGCGTTCATTCCACCTGCAGAACAAATGCCGGTCAGGCAGAATGAGACGCATATATTGTAGCATAAATGTCAAAAAAGTACAACTACGAGGAAACCCGCTTTACTTCTTTGCAAAGAGCTTTACCGCATAATCCAGGAATTCGCGGTTATTGCGGGTGCGGCTCAGCAGGCGGATGATATCCTCTGTCACTTCCTCTGCCTTTGCGCCGCGGAATTTGGCATGGATCAGATCCATGACCGCCATTTCCTCCTTTGTGAGAAGAAGGTCCTCTCTTCTGGTTCCCGACTTTGCAATATCGATGGCCGGGAAAACTCTTTTTTCCGAAAGGTTCCGGTCCAGAACGAGCTCCATATTTCCGGTACCCTTAAACTCCTCAAATACCACGTCATCCATACGGCTGCCGGTATCGATCAGAGCGGTTGCCAGAATGGTCAGGCTGCCGCCCTCCCGCATATTTCTTGCCGCACCGAAGAATTTCTTCGGCATATGCAGCGCCGCGGGATCAAGTCCTCCGGAAAGCGTCCTTCCGCTGGGAGATACCGTCAGATTATAGGCCCGGGAAAGCCTGGTAATGCTGTCGATCAGGATCACCACATCCTTTCCGCTTTCCACCAGACGTTTTGCTCTTTCGATCACCATTTCCGAAACCCGCTTATGATGCTCGGGAAGCTCATCGAAGGTGGAATAGATCACCTCCGCATTCGGCCCTTCAATGGATTCCTTAATATCCGTCACTTCCTCCGGACGTTCATCGATCAGAAGAACGATCAGATTCATGTCCGGATAAGCCACGCTGATCCGCTTGGCAATCTGCTTCAGAAGCGTAGTCTTTCCGGCCTTGGGCGGGGAAACGATCATACCTCTCTGGCCCTTTCCGATCGGCGAAAAAAGATCCACGATACGGAGGGAAATGGGAGCAAGATCGTAGTCCAGCGAGATCCGGCTGTCCGGAAATACCGGCGTCATATCTTCAAAATTCCTGCGTTTAACGATTTCCTCTGGGGTAAAGCCGTTTACGGAATGGATGAAAAGCAGAGCACGGAACTTTTCGTTCTGGTTCGTCTTCTTCCGGATGGGACCGAATACGATATCTCCTGTTTTCAGGCCGAATTTCCTGATCTGCGCCGGAGAAATATAAATATCACGCTCTCCCGGCATATAATTATCGCTTCTGAGGAAGCCGTAGCCCTCGGGCATAACCTCCAGGATCCCGCCGTCAACCTCGCCGGAGTCCAGAGGGCTGCGTCCCTTATCCTCTTCCTCCACCGGTTCCTTCAGGTTCATCTCTTCCTGTACGTTATCCTCTTCCCGGAATCCATTCTCTTCCCGGCTATTCTTCTCTCCCCGGA
>DFHD01000098.1:17279-26115 GCA_002372545.1 Lachnospiraceae bacterium UBA3732
CGGCCGTCCTCGCCCTTGCGGAATATCTCCCGGAATTTTACCATCTCACGGGATTTTTCCGCCTTCTGCGGCTCTCCGG
Organism: Lachnospiraceae bacterium UBA3732; assembly: GCA_002372545.1. GTDB lineage: Bacteria > Bacillota > Clostridia > Lachnospirales > Lachnospiraceae > Eubacterium_Q. The sequence continues at coordinate 17,359 of DFHD01000098.1, forward strand.
ATTTTAGGGATGTCTCCTCCCCTCCGGCTTCGGGAATCTGATCCGCCTTCTTATTCTGCATCATTTCCACCTTGGCCAGAAGCTCCGCCAGTTCTTTTTTCTTCAGGGTGGATACATTTTTAATTCCCAGATTTTTGGCAGTCTCACGGAGCTCAGCCAGTTTCATTTTTTCATAATCCATAGTGTTCACCGGTCATGTGAAATGACTCTTTTTCCTTTCTCCCGGCACTCCGGGGGTACCTTCCCTCCTTGATTTTTTACGGAAAGTGAAGTATTATTCCATATGTGTATACTTAATATTCAATTTGATGAAACGGGAGTTAATATGGATACACTCATTCTTTATAAGCTGATCATTCTGTATATGCTGGACCGGGTCAACGATTATCCGCTGACTAATTCGCAGATCACCAGCTTTCTGCAGGATCACGGCTACACAGGCCTCTTTAATATACATGAATCTCTCAGTGAACTCATCGATAAAGGCTTTATCACCGTAAATACCGTGCGGGACATACAGCACTATACCATCACCGACAGTGGCGAGGAGGCACTGTATTATTTCGAAAACAGAATTTCCAAATCCATCAAACAGGAAATCCTGGAGTTTTTCGAGCAGGAAAAGATCAAGCTGAAAAACGAAAACGAAACCTATGCAGACTATTATGGAAATGAATCCGGGGATTATACGGTAGAGTGTTATATCAAGGACCGCCGGGAGACCCTTGTGGATCTGAAGATGACGGTCCCGACCAAGAACCTGGCCCTGTCGATCTGTGACAAATGGCCGGAAAAAAGCAAAGCTTTTTATGAATATATGATCAGCGAGCTGTGGGATTAGGCATCAGCATCTGCGCCCGTAAGGGCGGCTATTTCCTGCAGAAGCTCTTCTCTTCCGGCTTTGGTGACCGCAGAAAAGGGAAAAAGCTTTTCATCCTCAGAAAGTCCGCAGTCCATGCGGATTTTTTTGATCTGTTTTGCCATTTCGCTTCTTTTCAGCTTATCCGCCTTCGAACAGGCGATCACCGGCCTGATCTCAGCCTTACGGATCCACTCAAGCATGGCTAGGTCGTCCTTTGTCGGCCCGATCCGCATATCTACGATCAGGATAATGGCTGAAAGATTCTTTCTTCCGGTCAGATACCGGTTGATCATTCTGGCCCAGCCTTCTCTTTCCTTTGCGGAACGGGCGGCATAGCCGTAGCCCGGAAGATCCACGAAAAAGAACGCATCGTTAACCTTATAAAAATTGATGGTGGCTGTTTTTCCCGGTTTGGATGAAGTGCGGGCAAGATTACGTCTGCCCAGAAGACTATTGATCAGGGAGGATTTTCCCACATTGGAACGTCCGGCAAAAGCGATCTCCGGCTCTGCATGAGCCGGAAGATGGCTGGTTATGCCGCATACGGTATCAAGTTCTGATTTCTTGATGATCATGCAATATCTCCGTCTACATTAACTGAACGACGGGGCTTCTTTTTCTGTCTCTTTTCATAGCCCAGAAGGGGTTTCTCCCCTGTCAGAACAGATTCTCTTGTGATGGTGCACTGGTTGATCATTTCCTCGGAGGGAAGATCGTACATCACATCCATCAGCGTTTTCTCGATAATGGATCTGAGGCCTCTGGCGCCCGTCCCCTTCTCCATCGCCTGGTGGGCGATCTCGGAAAGAGCATCCTCGTTAAAGCTGAGATCCACATCATCATACCGGAGCAATGTCTGGTACTGCTTCACGATCGCATCCTTCGGCTGGGTCAGTATCCGGACAAGCGCCTCCTCATCCAGCTGGTCAAGGGTAACAATAACAGGAACACGTCCCACAAACTCGGGGATGATCCCGTATTTTACCAGATCCTGGGTTTCTACCTGCTTCAGGATCTTCATATCCTGTGTGAGCGTCTCCTCCTGGATATCTGCATTGAAGCCGATGGATTTCTTGCCGATCCTCCGCTCGATCACCTTATCCAGTCCGTCAAAGGCACCGCCGCAGATAAAAAGGATATTGGAGGTATCGATCTGAATAAATTCCTGCTGGGGATGCTTTCTTCCGCCCTGAGGAGGTACGGAAGCCACAGTTCCCTCGATGATCTTCAGTAACGCCTGCTGAACACCCTCACCGGATACATCTCTGGTAAGGGAAACATTCTCGGATTTCTTGGAGATCTTATCGATCTCGTCGATATAAACGATTCCCCTCTCCGCTCTCTCTACATCATAGTCCGCCGCCTGGATCAGCTTCAGCAGAATGTTCTCCACATCCTCGCCTACATAGCCGGCCTCTGTCAGCGTGGTAGCATCCGCAATGGCAAAGGGCACATTCAGCATCTTCGCCAGCGTCTGTGCAAGATAGGTCTTACCGGAACCCGTGGGGCCGATCACCATGATATTGGACTTCTGAAGCTCAATATCACCTTCCTCGGCAGCCGTTACTCTCTTATAATGGTTATAGACGGCAACCGCAAGTATTTTTTTTGCCTCCTCCTGGCCGATGACATAATCATCCAGGAACGCCTTGATCTCTCTCGGCTTCGGCAGCTTAAAGGTTGTATCATCCGAAAAGTCCCGCAGGGCGTCTTCAATGATCTCACTGCAGAGCCCTACGCACTCATCACAGATATAGACATCCGGACCCGCGATCAGTTTCCTGACCTGCTCCTGTGTTTTATTGCAGAAGGAGCACCGGATCCTTTTCTTTTCTTCTGTATGTTCTGCCATATTATTCTCCGTTAAAGCTCTGCCGGATCAATCTTCCCGCGCCTTGATCACATGATCGATCAGACCATACTCCAGCGCTTCCTCGGCAGTCTTCCAATTATCTCTTTCGCAGTCTGCGAGAACCTCTTCATAGGGTCTGCCGCAGTTATCTGCCATAATGGAAACCAGCTTTTTCTTTGTTCTCTTGATATGCTCAGCGGCAATCTCCATATCGGTAGCCTGTCCCTGCATACCGCCGAGAGGCTGATGGATCATGATCTCCGCGTTAGGAAGAGCATAACGCTTTCCCTTTGTTCCGCCGGAAAGCAGGAAGGCGCCCATGCTGGCTGCCATTCCCACACAGATGGTGGAAACATCGCACTTAATATAATTCATGGTATCATAGATTGCCATTCCGGCTGTTACAGAACCGCCGGGGCTGTTGATATAGAAGTTGATATCCTTCTTGGAATCCTCAGACTCCAGAAACAGAAGCTGTGCAACCACGAGGCTTGCCGTTACATCGTTTACCTCGTCGCCAAGAAAGATGATTCGCTCCTTCAGCAGGCGGGAATAGATATCATAAGCCCGCTCGCCGCGATTTGTCGTTTCAATGACTGTAGGCACAAGCGGCATAGGATTATACCTCCTTTACATTGTTACGCAGGAATTCGATGGCTTTTCTCATCCGGACTTCGTTCTTTACGGAATCCAGTTCCTTATCGCCTACCATCTCCTTGAATTTTTCCACTTCGATCTGGTACTGGTCAGCCATCTTGCGGATCTCCATATCCACATCCTCCTCGGATGCTTCAAGCTTTTCCGCATCGGCTACAGCTTCTACTACAAGGCTTGCCAGAATACGCTTCTCTGCCTGATCCTTAAACTGATCCAGCATATCCTCTCTGGTCTGCTTGGTGATCTCCAGATACTGCTCCATCTTCAGACCCTGGTACTGCATCCGCATAGCCATGTCGTCAAACATCTGCTCCTGCTGATATCTGAGCATCGGTGCGGGAATCTCGATCTCGGATTCCTCAACCAGCTTTTCAACCGCCTTGTTCTCCTTCTCGCTTTCCGCCTTCTTCTTCTTATCCTCGGTCAGACGCTTCAGTACATCCTCACGGTATTCAGCTACGGTCTCGAAATCAGAGATTTCGGATACCAGCTCATCATCCAGCTCGGGAAGCTGCAGCTCCTTGATAGCCTTCAGCTTTACCTTGAATACGGCCGGCTTACCGGCAAGCTCTGCTGCCTGGTAATTCTCGGGGAATGTTACATTTACGTCAAATTCATCACCGACAGACTTTCCGACGATCTGATCCTCAAAGGTATCGATAAAGCTGTGAGAGCCAAGTACAAGGGCATAGTCGCTTCCCTTGCCGCCGTCGAATGCTTTGCCGTCCACAAAGCCCTCAAAGTCGATGATCGTTTCATCATCATTCTTTGCCGCGCGGTCTGTTACATCCACCTTGCGGGAATTGTCCTTACGAACCTTCTCGATCTCGGCATCCACATCAGCCTCGGTCACGATGGTATCGATCTTCTCGATCTCAATATTCTTATAGTCGCCAAGCTTTACCGGAGGCTTAACGGCAACCTTTGCAGTGTAGATAAACTCCTTACCCTTCTCCACCTGCTTTACCTCGATTTCGGGGCGGGATACGATATCCAGCTCGCTGGCATCCGACTCATCGGGATAAGTAGAGTTGATCAGATCATTTGCCGCATCCTCATAGAAAACAGCAGGGCCATACATTTTTTCGATCATCTGCATCGGTACCTTACCCTTACGGAAACCGGGGATCTGGAAACGATTCTTATTCTTATTGTATGCTTTCACCAATTCCGCATCGAACCGATCGGCGGGAATCGTGATCGTAAGCTCTGCCATATTTCCATCTAACTTCTGTACTGTAACGCTCATTCTGAAATCCTCCTTTGTTCATGCCGGGATGTACGGCTGAACATTCTCTTTTATTCTTTTCGTTTCATTTTACAAGAAACCAGTTTGTTATTATAGCATACGCCGCAACCTTCATCAAGTGCCAGTTTTATTAACGTACGCCGGTTTTATTATGTCTGCTTTTCTATATCTGTTTTTCTGTATCGTATTTCTATATCTGTCTTTTTTCTGCATTTACCCTATTTCACTGATTGGCGATACGGTGCAGCATTTCCATAACAAGTTCGGAAGAGTTAACCTCCGCAGTTTTCAGGAATGTGGGATAATCAATATTTGCCCCGCCGTCCGCCTGATCGGAAATGGCCCGGATCACAAGGAATGGCGTATGGTTCATATGCGCCACCTGGGCAATGGCAGCTCCCTCCATCTCCGCACATACGCCGGAAAAGGCTCCCAGAAGAAAGACCTTCTTTTCCAGGCTGGAAATAAACTGATCTCCGCTGACGATCCTTCCCTCGATCAGCCGGAGTCCCGGCACAGCCATATCCGCAACAGAGAGGGCAAGCTTACGAAGCTCCTCATCCGCTTCGAATACGGATGTATCCTGATCCGGGATCACGCCCGGCTCATAGCCGAGTCCGGTCACATCCATATCATGCTGAAGGAGATCCGTGGATAAAACAATATCGCCTATGCGGAGGCGGTTATCGATCCCGCCGGCCACGCCTGTATTGATCAGGGCATCCACCCGGAAACCGCCGCAGAGGATTTCCGCGGCAACCGCAGCATTAACCTTACCGATGCCGCACTTTACAACGATCACCCTGCATCCATTGATCGTTCCTCTGAAGAAAGACCTTCCGGAGAGATTCATCTCTTCGATATCCTGCATTGCCTCCTTCAGGATTTTTATTTCGCCATCCATTGCGCCGATAATACCTACTACCATATGATAATTTCCTCCTTTATCTGCTTTACCGGTTAAAAAACATAATCCACAAAGACGGAAACGCACATGAACAGGGTCTTCTCCATTATAGTGTAAATTTTTTTCAATTTCCACTACATTTTATCCGGAAAAAATGGTATATTAGACGAAATGGGCAAAACTCTAGGAGGATGAAATTTATGGCGAAAAGGACAGACATTCACAAGGTTCTCATTATCGGCTCCGGACCGATCATTATCGGTCAGGCCTGCGAGTTCGATTATTCCGGCACACAGGCCTGCAAGGCTCTCAGAAGCCTTGGATATGAGATCGTTCTGGTCAACTCCAATCCGGCAACGATCATGACAGATCCCGAAATGGCGGATGTAACCTACATCGAACCGCTTAATGTGGAGAGACTGACTGCAGTGATCGAGAAGGAACGGCCGGATGCACTCCTTCCCAACCTGGGCGGACAGTCCGGACTGAACCTCTGCTCCGAGCTGGCGCAGGCAGGTGTACTGGACAAGTATAATGTCAAGGTTATCGGTGTTCAGGTAGATGCCATCGAACGCGGCGAGGATCGTATCGAATTCAAAAAGACCATGAACGCTCTGGGCATCGAGGTTGCCCGCAGCGAGGTTGCCTACTCTGTAGACGAAGCACTGGCCATTGCCGATCAGCTCGGTTATCCCGTAGTTCTTCGTCCCGCCTACACCATGGGCGGTGCCGGCGGCGGCCTTGTATATAATAAAGATGAACTCCGCACCGTTTGCCAGAGAGGTCTGGCGGCCAGTCTGGTCGGACAGGTTCTCGTAGAAGAATCCGTAACCGGCTGGGAGGAGCTGGAGCTTGAGGTTGTCCGCGATAAGGACAACAACATGATCACCGTATGCTTTATCGAGAATGTGGATCCCATGGGAATCCATACCGGCGACAGCTTCTGCACTGCCCCCATGCTGACCATCTCTGAGGATCTGCAGAAGCGTCTGCAGGAGCAGGCTTATAAGATTGTGGAATCCATTCAGGTGATCGGTGGTACAAATGTACAGTTTGCCCATGATCCGGTTACCGACAGGATCATCGTCATCGAGATCAATCCCCGGACCTCCCGGTCCTCCGCTCTGGCCTCCAAGGCAACCGGCTTCCCGATCGCCCTGGTTTCCGCCAAGCTGGCCGCCGGCCTTACTCTCTCCGAAATTCCCTGCGGCAAATACGGTACGCTGGATAAATATGCACCGGGCGGCGACTATGTCGTTGTCAAATTTGCGCGTTGGGCCTTTGAAAAGTTCAAGGGCGTTGAGGATAAGCTGGGCACCCAGATGCGTGCTGTCGGCGAAGTCATGAGTATCGGCAAGAACTATAAGGAAGCCTTCCAGAAGGCCATCCGTTCTCTGGAAAAGGGGCGCTACGGTCTCGGTCATGTTAAGAACTTTAATGACCTTTCCAAGGAAACTCTCCTGCAGATGCTCATCACCCCCTCCAGCGAGCGTCACTTCATGATGTACGAAGCGCTGAGGAAGGGCGCCACCGTAGAGGAGCTCCACGAGATCACACATGTTAAGAATTACTTTATCCAGCAGATGAAGGAGCTGGTAGACGAGGAGGAGGCTCTGGTGAAGGAATTCGCCGGAAAGGTTCCCTCCGACGAAGCGCTTACCCAGGCCAAAAGAGACGGCTTCTCCGATAAGTATCTTTCGGAGATTCTGGGCGTGGATGAGGCAGCTATCCGCGACAGGCGCGAAGCGATCGGCGTAACGGAAACCTGGGACCGCGTACACGTCAGCGGCACCGAGGACAGTGCATACTTCTACTCCACCTACAATGCGCCGGATAACAACATCGCTACAGATAACGCAAAGAAGATCATGATCCTGGGCGGCGGTCCCAACCGTATCGGCCAGGGTATCGAATTTGATTACTGCTGTGTACATGCAGCTCTTTCCCTGAAGAAGCTGGGCTACGAGACCATCATCGTCAACTGCAATCCGGAGACGGTTTCCACTGACTATGATACCTCCGATAAGCTCTACTTCGAACCGCTGACCACAGAGGATGTGCTTTCCATCTACAGGAAGGAAAAGCCTCTCGGCGTGATTGCCCAGTTCGGCGGTCAGACACCGCTTAACATTGCTGCTGAGCTCCAAAAGAACGGCGTACGTATTCTGGGCACATCTCCCGAGGTGATCGATCTGGCCGAGGACAGAGATCTGTTCCGCGCCATGATGGATAAGCTGGGTATTCCCATGCCTGAAGCCGGCATGGCTACTACCGTTGAGGAAGCCATCAAGATTGCAAACGAGATCGGATATCCTGTTATGGTACGTCCCTCATACGTTCTGGGCGGCCGTGGCATGGAGGTTGTCTTTGATGATGAGAGCATGACCGGCTATATGGAAGCCGCTGTCGGCGTAACGCCCGACCGTCCCATCCTGATCGACCGTTTCCTGCATCACGCAACCGAGTGTGAGGCAGATGCCATTTCCGACGGAACGCACGCCTTTGTACCTGCTGTTATGGAGCATATCGAGCTGGCCGGCATCCATTCCGGCGACTCAGCCTGCATTATTCCCTCCAAGCATATCTCCGATGAGAATCTGGAAACCATCAAGGAATACACCAGAAAGATTGCTGAGGAAATGCATGTTGTGGGCCTCATGAATATGCAGTATGCCATTGAGGACGGAAAGGTATTCGTTCTGGAAGCAAATCCGCGAGCATCCCGTACCGTTCCGCTGGTTTCCAAGGTCTGCGGCATACGTATGGTACCCCTTGCCACAGAGATCATCGTTTCCGAGTTTACCGGAGAGCCCTCTCCTGTTCCGGCTCTGAAGGAAAGAAAAATTCCTTACTATGGCGTAAAGGAAGCTGTATTCCCGTTCAATATGTTCCCTGAGGTGGATCCGGTACTCGGACCCGAAATGCGTTCCACCGGCGAGGTGCTTGGCCTTTCCAGATCCTCCGGCGGTGCTTATTTCAAGGCACAGGAAGCGGCAAAATCCACTCTTCCGCTGGAAGGAACGGTTCTTCTCTCTGTCAACAGACAGGAGAAGCCCGAAGTTGTTCCCGTTGCCGAACTGCTTTACAAGAACGGCTTTAAGATCATGGCAACCGGAACCACCTGCGACCTGATCAATGAGGCCGGTATTCCTGCAGAAAAGGTGAAGAAGCTGTATGAAGGCCGTCCCAATGTTCTGGATCATATCACCAACGGAGAGATCCAGCTGATC
>DFHD01000054.1:0-1009 GCA_002372545.1 Lachnospiraceae bacterium UBA3732
GCCCCCTGACCATAGCCCGGAGCTACAGGGGTTCCCAGAGGCGTTCCGCATCCGGTACAGAAAGCCGCTTCGTCCGGAAGCTGTTTTCCACACTTTTTACAATATTTCATACCATTCTCCCTTCAAGAGATCCTGTTTCCAAAACAGGTGCAGATGTTGCCTCATCCGCACCTGTTCATGTAAGGTTATAATTCTTTATTTCTCCAGTCTTGCACGAAGTTCGGCTGTCTTTTCTTCAAAGCCCGGCTTACCCAGCAGCGCAAACATATTCTTCTTATAACTCTCAACGCCCGGCTGGTTGAAGGGATTCACACCGAGCACATAGCCGCTTACGCCGCAGGCAAACTCAAAGGTGTAGAGAAGCTCGCCGATAACCTCCTCGGAAAGGGTGGTCAGATCCACGCGGATATTGGGCACGCCGCCATCCACATGCGCCAGGATGGTACCGTTCATCGCACACTTGTTGATGAAGTCCACCGTCTTTCCGGTCAGGTAGTTCAGACCGTCCAGATCCTCATCCTCTGCCTCCATCACAACGCTCTTTCTGGGTTCGAGAACATTCAGGAATGTTTCAAAGTGATTCTTTGTTCCTTCCTGGATGAACTGGCCGAGGGAGTGGAGGTCGGTGGTAAAGTCCACGCCTGCCGGGAAGATTCCCTTGCCGTCCTTACCCTCGCTCTCGCCGTAAAGCTGCTTCCACCACTCAGTCACATAGTGGAGCGCCGGCTCGAAGTTGCCAAGGATCTCCATGCCCAGCCCCTTCCCGTAAAGGACATTCCGTACCGCTGCATATTTCAGTGCATCGTTCTCCTCAAAGGGAGCGGAAAGGCAATATTCTCTTGCCGCTGCCGCGCCGGCCATCAGCTGATCCAGATCTGCGCCGGAAACAGCGATGGGAAGAAGACCGACTGCCGTCAGAACAGAAAAGCGTCCGCCGACATCATCCGGTACAACATAGGTCTCGTAGCCTTCGCTGTCTGCCAGGGTCTTCAGCGCTCCGCGGGCCTTA
>DFHD01000054.1:1055-28694 GCA_002372545.1 Lachnospiraceae bacterium UBA3732
CCGCGGGCCTTATCTGTGGTTGCATAGATTCTCTTTGCAGCCTCCTCCTTGCCGTACTTTTTCTCGGCCATTCTCTTAAAGAGACGGAAGGCAACGGAGCACTCTGTGGTTGTTCCGGACTTGGAAATTACATTGATTGAGAAATCTCTGTCGCCGATCACCTCAACAAGCTCGCTGATATACGTGCTGCTCAGATTGTTTCCGCAGTAATAAATCTCCGGTGTCTTGCGGATGCTCTTATCCACACTGTTATAGAAGGAGTGACGCAATGCCTCAATTACCGCTCTTGCTCCCAGATAGGAGCCGCCGATACCAATGACCAGAAGGACATCGGAATCCTGACGGATCTTTTCCGCCGCCTTCTGAATACGGGCGAATTCTTCCTTGTCATAGTTTACCGGAAGATCGATCCATCCCAGGAAATCGTTTCCCGCACCGGTTTTTCCCACAAGTGTTTCCTTTGCTGCTTCAACCTTGCTGCGGATCTCCTCCACATCGGCGTCGGAAGCCATAAACTTCGTGTTGCTGAAATCAAAGCATACGTTTCTGCTCATTTTTAAACTCTCCTCTTGTGCATTTTATGCTGGCCGGATCCACCCGAAGCACCTTAGCCTCTTCAGCCGGATCCGTGCTGTAATCTACCCCACATCATAGCATTTACGCGGCTTCATTACAAGCAAAAATCATACAGAATTCATATAGTTTTCCGCCCAGGGGGAAATATGCTCCACCTCGTTCCTGTAGCCGACCCGGAGGATTTCCCTGCCTCTCAGGCACCAGGCCATGCCGAGATCATGCTGGAAGATCGGATCCCCTCCCACGGTAAAAGCCGGCTCCGGACCCATTGGCCGGAAGATATTCACTCTGTCCGGACAGGAAAGAACGATCAGCGAAAACGGATTTTCCGAGATCTCACGGTTTCCGATCAGCTTTTCATATTCCTCCACATGCAGTTCCTGATATATTCTTTTTGCCAGCGCGGTCAGAAATTCCCTGCTCAGCCCGGCCAGATATTCAGCGCAGCGCTTTACATATTCCGGGTCAACGCCCGGCTCTGCGTATACAGTCACATCGCAGGCCGCCGCCGTCCAGTGAAGGGTCCCGGCTTTCTCCATCTCCGGCAGGAAACATCCTGCGCCATAACTCCCCAGGATCGACACATCCGGTCCGACAGGACGGTTCATCCCGGATCCGTAGAAGCCGGTCATGCTGTGATACTCCGCAGCATTATACGGCTGGTAGGGGAGTCCGCCTCTCCCGGGCACCACCGGGTGGAAAGCCCCCTGCTTTCCGCTGTACTTCACCACGCCGAACCAGGCACCCAGAATGATCCCCAAAGTAATAAAAGCCAGGAAGAAGAATAAAGCGGCTGCCTCCGGCATATTCAGCGGGATGTAGACAACACCCAGCATAAAGATCAGCGCCCAGGAGCTCATCATCAGTCCGCTGAGGATGACATAATGCCTGTCTTTTTTTGCCCGGCGCACCTCAAAGCCCCAGATCAGCGAGTCCCAAGCAATATACAGGGAGCATACAAAGGCAAAGCCCGCCGCATCGCTTCCGTCCCTTAAAAGATCAAAGCTGGCCATCAGACAGATGGCGGCCAGTACCCCGAGGGAAATGGACGTAATCAGCGAAAATATTATTCTGCTCCTTCTTTTTGTTTTCTTTTTCATTCCCTTTCACTCCCGGAACTTCCCGCATTCTCTCGTATTCTCCCGGATCTTCCCGCATTCTCTCGTATTCTCCCGGAACTTCCCGCATTCTCCCGGATCTTCCCGCATTCTCCTGCCTTGTACCAGGCCGATTACTTACGCAAAGCCGCGGGGCTTTCCTCACCATTGTGAATATAAGCTCCGCGGCCTTTTCATCTACTACATATATCTATTCTGCCCCATCCCGGCGCTGAAGCTTTGATCAGTCCGGCTGTATCACAGAATGCTTATTCGAGAGTTTTGCGCCCTCTATTTTACAGATCCACGGAAACCTTCTTCAGCTTCCAGATATCCTTTACATATTCCTCAATGGTCCTGTCAGAGGAGAACTTGCCGGCGCAGGCCGTATTCATCATAGCCATTCTTGCCCAGCCCTCTTCATTTCTGTAGGCCTCGTCCACGCGGCGCTGAGCCTCTGCGTAGGAATCGAAGTCCTTCAGCGTGAAGTATACATCCTCCTTGGTCAGGGAATCATACAGATCCCGGAACAGCTCGGTATCCTCGCTATAAGTTCCATTGATCAGCTGTGTCAGAACCCGGCGAACATTCTGGTTGGAGTTCACCACATCCCACGGGTTGTAGCCGCCGTCCTTCTCATACTTCATGACCTCATCGGCGGAAAGACCGAAGATAAATGCATTTTCAGCGCCAACCTCTTCCACGATCTCAACATTTGCGCCATCCATGGTACCGATGGTGGGCGCACCATTTACCATGAACTTCATGTTGCCCGTACCGGATGCCTCACGGCTGGCCGTGGAGATCTGCTCGGAAACATCCGCAGCGGCAAAGATGATCTCGCCGTTGGATACGCGGTAGTCCTCGATGAAGACAACCTTGATCTTTCCCTTGATGGAGGCGTCGTTATTGATCACATCCGCAACGCAGTTGATCAGCTTGATGGTCAGCTTGGCTCTCTTGTAGCCGGCTGCCGCCTTTGCGCCAAAGATAAATGTTCTCGGGTACATATCGAACTGCGGGTTCTCCTTCAGCTCGCTGTAAAGATGCATAACATGCAGAATGTTCAGCAGCTGTCTCTTGTATTCATGAAGACGCTTAACCTGCACATCGAAGATGGAATTGGGATCCACATCAATGCCGTTATGCTCCTTGATATACTTAGCCAGACGGAGCTTGTTCTGGTACTTGATGTTCATGAACTCCTGCTGGTACTTCTTATCATCCACGAAGGTCTTCAGCTTGCTGAGCTGGGAGAGATCCGTAATCCAGCCGTCGCCGATCTTTTCATTCAGCCAGGAAGCAAGAAGCGGATTTCCGTGAAGAACAAAACGGCGCTGGGTAATACCGTTGGTCTTGTTGTTGAACTGCTTCGGATTCATTTCGTAGAAATCCTTCAGCTCTCTCTTCTTCAGGATTTCGGTATGCAGCTTTGCCACACCGTTTACGGAAAAGGAGCCTGCGATCGCCAGATGCGCCATTTTTACCTGTCCATCGTACAGGATAGCCATGCTGCGGATCTTTTCCTGGTTTCCGGGATACATTTCGCTGATCTTCAGAACGAAGCGGCGGTTGATCTCCTCCACGATCTGATATATACGGGGAAGCAGGCGGGAGAACAGCTCGATGGGCCACTTCTCCAGAGCCTCTGCCATGATGGTGTGGTTGGTGTAGGCGCAGCACTTTGTGGTGATCGCCCATGCATCATCCCACTCCAGACCTTCCACATCCATCAGGATACGCATCAGCTCTGCTACAGTCAGCGTCGGATGGGTATCGTTCATCTGGAAGATAACCTTCTTTGGAAGGTCGGTCAGCTTCTTGTTGTTTTCCTTAAACTTGTTGATCGCTGTCTGAAGAGAAGCGGATACGAAGAAATACTGCTGCTTCAGGCGAAGCTCCTTACCGGAGTAGTGGTTATCGTTGGGATAGAGTACCTCGCAGATGGTCTTCGCCAGGTTCGCCTGCTCCACTGCCTTCTCGTATTCACCCTTATCAAAGGAATTCAGGTTGAACTCCTGAATAGCCTCGGCATCCCACATACGCAGAGTATTGACTACATTGTTGCCGTAGCCCATGACCGGCATATCATAGGGGATTGCTCTTACGGACTGATAGCCCTCCTGGATGAAGTGGTTCCGGCCGTCTCTGTTCTCTACTCTGACATAACCGCCGAACTTAACCTCGCAGGCATATTCGGGACGCTTTACCTCAAAGGGGAAGCCGTTCTTAAGCCAGTCATCCGGCTCCTCCAGCTGTGCGCCGTCAACAATGGCCTGCTTGAACATACCATATTTATAGCGGATGCCGCAGCCGTACGCCGGGTAGCCCAGTGTGGAAAGGGAATCCAGGAAGCAGGCAGCCAGACGGCCCAGACCGCCGTTGCCCAGTGCGGGATCCCGCTCCTGATCCTCGATAAAGTTGATATCCAGGCCCATCTCCTCCAATGCAGTCTTCAGCTCATTATAATAACCCAGGTTGATCAGATTGTTGCCCAGCTGGCGGCCCATCAGGAACTCCATGGAAAGGTAGTATACCTTCTTAACATTCTGCTCCTTATACACCTTATGTGTTGCGATCCAGCGGTCGATCACATCCTCCTTGACCACATAGCTTACAGCCTGATAAATCTGCTGCGGGGTAGCCTCATCCATTGTCTTGCGGTAGAGCCGCTTAACATTGGAAGAAACCTTCTTCTTGAAGCTTTCCTTATCGAACTCCGCGATTTTCATAACTCGTTCTCCCTTCTTCATTTTATTTTTCTTCTTAGGGTACCCGTTAAAAGCACCGGAAACGTCCACTCTCTCCATCCGGAAATGCATGCCCGGTCTGAGAGGCGGTTTCCCCGACTGTCTACCGTGCCACGCCGATCGTCACGGTCTCACCGTTGATGTTCCACTCCCGGGTAAAGCCCTTCATCTCGCCAAGCAGGATATGATCCGCCAGAACAGCGGTCATCACCTTTTCATCGTTCTTTACCACAATCTCGGCAAGCTTATCATTATTATCCATGTACAGCGTGATGTGGTCGGTAACGGCAAAATCAGCCTCCTTCCGCATGGACTGCACCTTGGAAATGATCTCTCTTACATAGCCCTCTTCGATGAGCTCCGGCGTAAGCTTTTTATCCAGAACTACCGTAACCTTGTCATCGCCCTCTGTCTGATAGTCCGCACTTTCGGCCGCCTCGATCAGAAGATCCTCCTTTGCCAGGCTGACGGTCTCGCCCTTCACCTCGAAGGTCAGGCTTCCCTTTTCGCCAAGCTCAGCCATTGCCGCCCGGCTGTCCACTCCGGCCAGATAATTACGGATATCTCCTACCAGCTTGCCATACTTCGGGCCTACAGTCTTCAGCTGAGGCTTGAAGGAATATGCGGAGAATTCGGAAATATCCTCCCTGAACTCCACGTTCTTGATGTTCAGCTCATCCCGGATGATATCCGTAAAGAAGCTGCTGAGGGGTTTCTCAGCCTTGATATACAGATTGGCAACCGGCTGGCGGTTCTTGATATTCGCCGCGTTTCTGGCTGCGCCGCCCAGGGTCTTGATCTTCAGGACTTCCTCCATGGACTGCTCGAGCTCTGCATCGATCCAGGCTTCGTTCACTGCGGGGAAGTCGCAGAGATGCACGCTCTCCGGCGCATCCGCATCCACCTTCCGCACAATATTCTGATAAATATTCTCTGTAATAAAGGGTACCATGGGGCTGGCTGCCTTTACGATGGTCACAAGAGCGGTATACAGCGTCATGTAGGCGTTGATCTTATCCTGCTCCATGCCCTTGGCCCAGTAACGCTCTCTGCCGCGGCGTACATACCAGTTGGAAAGCTCATCCACAAAATCGGAAAGCGCCTTGGCTGCCTCCGGGATCTTGTAGCTGCCCAGGTTCTCATCCACAGTCTTCACTGCAGTATGAAGCCGGGAAAGGATCCACTTATCCATTACCGTCAGCTTATCATAGTCCAGGCTGTACTTCGTGGGATCGAACTGGTCGATCTCCGCATACAGAACATAGAAAGCATACGTATTCCAGAGCGTTCCCATGAACTTGCGCTGTCCCTCGAGCACGGCATCCTCATGGAACCGGTTGGGAAGCCAGGGCTGGGAATTGGTATAGAAATACCAGCGGATGGCATCTGCGCCATACTTATCCAGCGCTTCCATCGGATCGACCGCATTGCCCTTGGACTTACTCATCTTCTGGCCGTCCTTATCCTGCACATGCCCCAGAACGATAACGTTCTTATATGGTGCCTTGTCGAACAGCAAGGTGGAGATGGCCATAAGCGAATAGAACCATCCGCGGGTCTGATCCACAGCTTCGGAAATGAAGTCCGCGGGATAATTGTCCTCAAAGATCTCTTTATTCTCAAAGGGATAATGCCACTGCGCAAAGGGCATTGCACCGGAATCGAACCAGCAGTCGATCACCTCCGGAACACGGTGCATGGGCTTGCCGCAGTCCGGGCAGGTGAGGAGCACATCATCCACAAAGGGTCTGTGCAGCTCGATATTCTCCGGAACAGCACTGCCGTCCGCCATCTTTCCCTTTTCTCTCAGCTCTGCGATAGAGCCGACGGACTCTCTCTTTCCGCAGTCCGGGCACTCCCACACATTAAGCGGCGTACCCCAGTAACGGTCGCGGGAAAGACCCCAGTCCTGTACATTCTTCAGCCACTCACCGAAGCGGCCCTTACCGATTCCCTCGGGAATCCAGTTGACCGTATTGTTGTTTCTTACCATCCTGTCGCTGACTTCCGTCATCTTAATGAACCATGACTCTCTTGCATAGTAGATGAGCGGTGTGTCGCAGCGCCAACAGAACGGATAATCATGCTCAAACTTCGGCGCACTGAAGAGAAGCTTTCTTTCATCCAGATCAACAAGAACCTTCGGATCCGCATCCTTCACAAAGAGGCCGGCGAAGGGCGTCTCGTCTGCCATGGTACCGTCAGCCTTTACGAACTGTACGAAGGGCAGGTCGTATTTCCGGCCCACACGTCCGTCGTCCTCACCGAAGGCCGGCGCAATATGTACGATACCGGTACCGTCTGTCATGGTAACGTAGCTGTCCGCTACGATAAAATGCGCTTTTTTATGCTGCTTTGCCGCGCTTACGGCCGCAGCCTCGTAAAGGGGCTCATACTCCCGTCCCTCCAGGTCAATGCCCTTATAAGACTCCAGTACGGAATAAGCCTTGCCGCCTGTGGCGGAAGTATCATACTTCTTCACCATCTCGCCGGCGTCATTCTTTACCTTTTCCTCTGCCAGGGGGCCGAGAACCTGATCCAGCAGGGCATCCGCCATGATGTAGGTATAACCGTCGCACGCCTTAACCTTGCTGTAGCTCTCCTCCGGATTCACGCAGAGCGCCAGGTTTGAGGGCAGCGTCCAGGGTGTGGTGGTCCACGCCAGGAAGTAATACTGCTCTTCTCCCTCTGCCACCTTAGCCTTGAACCGGACAACCGCGGAACGCTCCTTTACGGATTTATAGCCCTGCGCCACCTCATGGGAGGAAAGGGGCGTGCCGCATCTGGGGCAGTAGGGCACAACCTTAAAGCCCTTGTAGAGAAGGCCCATATCCCAGATCTTCTTCAGGGCCCACCACTCGGACTCAATATATTCATTATGATAGGTAACATAGGGATCGTCCATATCCGCCCAGAATCCGACCTTGCCGGAGAACTGCTCCCACATGCCCTTATACTTCCAAACGGATTCCTTGCATTTCGTGATAAAGGGTTCGATACCGTATTCCTCGATCTGCTCCTTTCCGTCAATGCCGATCTCCTTCTCCACCTCCAGCTCCACCGGGAGACCGTGGGTATCCCATCCGGCCTTACGGATGATCTTATGTCCCTTCATGGTCTGGTAGCGGGGGATCATGTCTTTAATGACGCGGGTCAGCACATGCCCGATATGGGGTTTGCCGTTTGCCGTCGGCGGCCCGTCATAAAAGGTATAGGTGGGAAGATCCTTTTTCTCATCTATACTTTTTTCAAAAATCTTTTCCTGATTCCAGAAGTCAAGAACCTTGGCTTCGTTTTCCACAAAATTTAATTTTCCGGAAACCTGATCGTACATCTCTTCTTTTCCTTTCCAGGGCCGACGCTCTTTTGGAATTTCTTAAATAGCAATAAGCGCCTATAGTATACACTAAAAAAAGGCGCGGTGTCAATTATTAGCCGTTTTTCGCGCCTTTTCCATGTTTCTATTCGTCACTATTCAAGGTTATATCCGCCCCTTTTGTCCCGGCACCCGAAATGTCTGCCGGAACAGATGCAATCGCCGGAGAAGCTGCTGCCGGGGAAGCCGCTGCTGCCGGGGAAACTGCTAATGCAGCCTCCCCTGCCGGACTGCCCATCGGGAGCTCCTCATCCCTGTCCGCATCGATATCGTAGTCCCGCATATCCTTCTCTCTGTTGAAGGCGTCATAGAGGCAGGGCACCATAACCAGGGTCAGGATGGTTCCGTAGATCATACCACCCACAACGACCATGGCCATGGGGCGGCCCATCTCCGTACCCTGTCCATAGCCCATAGCCATTGTGGACATGGAGATCACCGTGGTCAGCGCTGTCATGAGCACCGGTCTGAGACGCGTTTTGGACGCCTCGACAATGGCCTCCTTTTTGCTCATGCCGGTCCGCCGAAGCTGGTTGATGGTATCCACCAGCACGATACCGTTATTGACGATGATACCGGACAGCATAACAAAACCGATCATGGAGATTACGCTGATGGGATTGCCCGTCAGGTAAAGACCCAGAAGACCTCCGGTAAAGGCCAGCGGGATGGTAAACATAATGATAAATGGTGAAAGAAGGCTCTGGAACTGTGCCACCATAATAAGGTAGATCAGGATAACGGCCAGAAGGAGCATTTCGCCCAGCTGGAACATTGCCTCATTGATGGTCTCATCCTCACCCTCCATCTTAACGGAATAGCCCTCGGGCACATCCAGCCCGGAAAGGGCGTCCCGCACATCATTGGAAACCAGACCGATGTTATGGTCGTCATCGATCATGCCTGTCACGTTGATATACCGCGACTGGCTGTCCCGAAGGATCCGGGAAAGCGCCTCGGTCTCCCGGAAGGTCGCGATCTGAGAAAGCGGGATATCCTTTGTTTCCTGGGTCATCTGATCCGTATAGGAGAAAGTCAGCTTTTCCAGTTCATCAATGGTTACCGCCGCCTGCTTATCCGTCCGCACAAAAACATCATAATCCTTTACATCGGTGGAAACCGTTGTGGAGGAGCGGCTGCTGGCCAGCTCCGTATAAACCAGCTGGAATACCTGCGCCGTAGTCATCTTGTACTTTGCCGCCTTGGCTCTGTCCACGGAAATGATAAACTCCTTGGACATATCATCCAGACCGGCATCCACCTTCTCGATTCCCTCTGTTTTTTCCAGGATCGCCGCGGTCTCCGCCGCAAGCCTTTGCATGGTTTCCATATCGCGTCCCTTGATCCTGATCGAAATACCGCTGCCGCCCATGGCAGACATATCCATCATATTGGTCTGCACGGATACTGTGCAGTCCAGATCGGAAGAAAACTCTTCGATCTTCTCCTGCATCTTCTTATTGGAGGTCTTGGCGTTCTCCTTCATCAGGACGTACATGGTAACGGTATTGGGGTCGCCTGCACTCATCATGGAAAGCCCCGTGCCGCTGCTGGTCATGGCACCGATCGTCTCCACATCCGAAATGGTCATCAGCCGTTCCATCAGCGTATCGGAATACTCAGTCATTTCCGCATAGGTGGTATCCGAATCCTCATAGGGCGTCAGAGAAACAGAAATCTGCGTGCCGTTCATTTCCGGCATGAACTCCGTACCTCTGGACATCGCCAGGAAAACGGAAAGGACGAGCATGCCGATCAGACCAAGGAATACCAGCGGCTTCCACTTCAGGAGCCTGCCCAGAAACTTTCCGTAACGCTCCAGGAAACGGTCGAAGCTCTTATGCTCCTTCGGCTTGCTCTTTCTCAGCATACCCTGGGCCATGGCCGGCACAAGTGTCAGGGCAACGATCAGACTGGCAACCAGCGTATAGCCGATGGTAAGACCCATATCCACAAAGAGCTGCCGGGTGATTCCTTCGGTAAACACGATGGGGGCGAATACGCAGACTGTGGTCAGTGTTGAGGAGGTAATGGCGCCCGCCATCTGACCGGCACCGTAAACGCAGGCCTGCTTTACGCTCTTCCCCTCGCCCCGGAGACGGAAGATATTTTCAATAACGACGATGGAGTTATCCACCAGCATACCTATGCCCAGAGTCAGACCGGACATGGAGATAATATTCAGCGAAATATCCGAGAAGTACATGAGCACCACGGCAAAGACCACGGAAAGCGGGATTGCGCAGGCAATGATCAGCGTCGGCCGGAGATCTCTGAGGAAGATCACCAGCACGATGATGGCCAGGAGCGCACCGATCAGCATGTTCTTTACAATGGATTCCACAATAATATCAATATAAACGCCCTGGTCCATGAGGACGGCGAACTGAACCGGCTCCTCCTCGGTCTTCTTCAGACTCTTGAACCGTTTCTGGATCGCATCTGTCACATCACCGGTGGAGTAGCCGGTCTGCTTCTGGAAGGTGAGGATGATGCCGTTTTCCCCGTTGACCTTGGCGTAAACCTCCGCGGAATTATCGACAACCTCAACGGTCGCGATATCCGAAAGGCGGATGGGCTCGATCCCATCCATGCCGAGATCCAGCAGAACAAGCTCCTGCAGCTCCTCGGGGCTGGCAATGGCGTCGCCGATCTTCACCAGATACTGGCCTTCCTCCCCCAGCGCGTTTCCGGCAGGCATATTAAAGTTCTGCGCCACCAGAAGCTGCTCCAGCGTGGAAACGGAAAGCACCTTCCGAAGGTCTGCCGCATCCTTGGCTGCCGTCTTCTGCTCTTCTATTGTCTTTTCGGCCTGTTCAATACCGGACATGCCGATGGTTACCTGGGTTTCGGACTCCGCCAGCTTAAGAGAGCCCATGATCTCGCTGCGGTTCAGAGTCGTCATGGCCTCGTCGATCGTCACCTTACCGCTCTCGATCTGGCTTTTCGCTTCCTGCAGAGTAGCAAGGCCAACCTCGCTCTGTGCCTTCATCCCTGCCAGTGTTTCAATGGCAGTGGGAATATCCTCATAGCCGCTTACGCTTACGCCATAGGCGGAAAGAATAGCCGCCTGTCCGGAAACCTGCTGATTTACGGCGTCCAGCTGTGCCTGAAGACCAGCCAGCTGGGTTTTTGCCTCCTCCACGGTCATGCCTGTGGATTCCGCAAACTGCTCTTCGTTCATCACGCCCTGGTCAACGAGACCGAGAACGGATTCCAGAGATGCTATGCCTTCACTGATCTTCTGTGCGCCGTCATAGGCCTGCTGAAGGACGTCAATGGCGCCCGTCAGCCCGTTAATGGTGGATTCCAGCACCGGAATCTGAGCTTCGATATCCGAAGCGGAGGTATAGAGCTGAATCTTCTGGGTATCCAGCTGGGTTTTGGCGGAGCTGACCTCATTGGCCAGACTGCTCTTTCCGCTTTCCAGCGCGCTCTTTCCGCTTTCCAACTCCTCTTTTGCCCGGGCCACCTCATTTTCTGCATCCCGGAAGCCTTTATCAATGGTATCCTGTATCTTTTTATTCAGCTTATCGACCTTATCGGAATCGATGGTAACCTGAATCGTCTCCTCGATGCCGCCGTTAGCGGTAACGGAGGCTACGCCCTCCACACTTTCCAGCTGTGGAACGATCTCATTATCCACATAGAGCGCCAGCTCTGTATTCGTCATGCCCTCCACGCCGACGGAGGCGATCATGATGGGGATCATATTCGGATCGAGCTGCATGATGATCGGCGCGCCAACATTTTCGTCCATCATGGCTTTAGCCTGATCCAGAGACTGCTGGATCTCGATCACAACGGAATCCATATTGGAGCTTTCCGCATATTCCAGAATGATCATGGAATAGCTGTTATAGGACATGGAGGAAATATTCTCCAGATTGGATGTGGTGGCCAGCGCCGCCTCAAATTTGGAGGTTACCTCCGCCTCCACAGTTTCCGGACTGGCGCCCATATCTGTGGTGATGACAAGTACGTAGGGCAGGCTCATCTTGGGCAGAAGGTCTGTTGTCATTTTCATCAGACTGACAACGCCCAGCACAATGACCAGAACAACCCCCACAAGTACGGTATACGGTCTTTTAACGCTGAATTTGGATAGCAATACTTTTCTCCTTTTTTCGGTCCTCTTCCGGCCGGACGCCCGGCACTCCTTATGCCAACGGATTACGACAAAATCACTTCTCTAATTTAAAAATAAAAACACTTAGGTATTTTACAGTCTAAACAGGCAGATTGCAAGAAGTTTACAGTATTTTAACATATCCTGCATATATCCCGGCCCTGCTGAGCGACTGCCGCATCATAAAAAAGAACAGCCCCCGGCAGGACGCTCCACATCACATGGTTTCCCGCCCGCCGGGCTGTTCTTTATTTCCTTAAATATACCCTTTTATTCAAAGTTCAGTTCATCCAGCGGAAGCGGCTTGCTGAACAGGAAGCCCTGGGCAAGATTGCAGTGGATATCCCGCAGGAAGGCCAGCTGCTCTTCCGTTTCCACGCCCTCCACCAGTGTCCTGAGACCCAGCCGCCGGGACATATCGATCACGGAGTGAACGATGATCCCCGCATTGGGGTTTGTCTCGTAGGAATGGATAAACTGCATATCCACCTTGATCAGGTCAAAGGAAAGATCCTGCAGGGTGTTCAGAGAGGAATAACCGCTGCCGAAATCATCGAGCCATACCTCAAAGCCATCCGACCGGAGCTCTCCGATCTTCTTCATCAGCTCCACCTTATCATCCACCAGAGCACTCTCTGTCACTTCGATATGCAGAAAGGATGGCGAAACACCATACTTCCGGACAATACTCTTCACCTCTCCCACAATATCCGTTACCATGAAATCGATACGCGAAAGGTTGATGGAAATGGGACATTCTTCTCCGCGCTTCCTGCGAAGCTCGGAAAGATCCCGGCAGGCCGCCTCCGTCACATAGATATCCAGCTTGTGGATCAGCCTCGACTCCTCCAGCGCGGGAATAAAGTCTGCGGGAGAAAGCATACCATAATCCGGATCCTGCCACCTGGACAGAGCCTCCAGCTCCACGATCTTTCCGGAATCCACATCCACGATGGGCTGGTAGAACACACGGATGTATCCCTTCTCCACCGCCTCGTCGATATGGCTGGTGACATACTGCTTCAGCCGGTTCTTCTTCTCCAGTGCATCCGCATACCAGGCCAGGATCTTGCCGCTTTCGTTCCGGATGCTGTCGCAGGCAAGACGCGCCTTGTCGCAGGCCGCCTCAATATCCGCATCTTTGTCTTCGCAGGGATAAATTCCTGCCTGCACGGACATATGCAGCTTCTTAAAGAGCGGGCGGATCATTTCCTCCGCCTTCCGGATCCGATCCTCCGCCTCATCGCCGTAGGTCATGATCACAAAGTGATCCTCGGCAAACCGGGAAATAAGAGCTCCGTCAAAGGACTCCCGGAGCACATCCGCTACCTTCTGCAGAAGTTCATCTCCCTGCTGGTAACCATACTCTGAATTAAAGCCCTTAAAATTACCGATATTATAATAGATGAATACCGAGCTCCTGGTCTCGTCCACCGTATATTTCAACATTTCCCGGGATTTGATCAGGAAATACTGCATATTCGGAAGCCCGGTCAGCGCATCGGCCGTGATCCTGCTGAGATTGTGACCGATTTCCTGCCGGATAATATCCTCACGCTCCGCCCCTCTGTCATAAGGGTATCCCACGGTCTGTCCATCGCCGGAGTTCTTTGCCTCCAGAAGGCGCACATCCGCATGGCGGATCATATTGACCGCATCTTCCTTCCCGATAAACTTACCGAATACATAGCCGCAGCTGATGGAAAGCCGGACTGTATAATCCCCGATCACCGTTTCCTTGAAGGATTCACGGAAGCAGCGGATCCTTTCCAGGAATTCCGCCTCGGATTCATTGAGGAGGACGACCAGCATCTCATCTCCGTCATACCTGTAGCAGTTATCCTCGCCGAAGATCTCCACCATGGCGGCGGCAAAATCCTTCAGGATCTTTTCGGAGGCTGCCGCACCGTACATATCCTTATAGAAACGGAAATGGTCAATATCCAGCATGATGACCGCTGTTTGTCTTCCGCGGACAGTCGGCATGAACACTTCCAGTCCGTACCGGTTCCGAAGGCCGGTCATCTCGTCATGCTCAGCCTTTTTCTGCGACTGGACATAGCTTTCCACCCCGGCCATTCTGGCTGCCACAACGAAAAGCGTGCAGAGAATGGACGCCACATAAAAGGTATTGATATGCGTCATATCCACAAGGAAGATCTCCCTTTCCTTTACATGACGGCAGAGCAAGATATACGCCAGATACCAGCCGCTGATATAAATCCCGAGACGCCACGGCTTATCCAGGATAAAAAGCGGAAGCGCCAGGATCAGCATAAGAAAGGTGATGGTCAGGTTTTCCTTGTCCCATATGGTTCCCATAAAGAGACCGAAGAGCATGACCGGGAACTGGACCACATACATCAGAACTGTACTGAGCCGCTCCGTTTTCCGGATGAGCACCTTGGCTGCGATCAGCAGCCCGCCAAAGATCAGCGCAAGGGCGATAGTCTGCAAAAAAGAAGTTCTGAGGGTAAAGATCACCTGTCCCAGCATATTAATGACCGCAACAAAGAGACCCAGCAGCAGATAGGTTTCCAAACCCAGTGCATTCCGATGCAGGACCTCGGCACGATATTTATTAAAGTGCTCGGCACGTATGCTTCCCAGGAAGCGTTTCAGACTGTCGATCATTCCCTTTTCATCCCGTAAAACAAAGCCTTATAACCGGTTCGGCAGACCGTGCCGCCGGACCGGCTATGGTTCACATCCGGAAAAAGCCGGACGAATATAATTTACTGACCTGCAAGCATATCCTTGCGAAGAGCCTCCACCTTCTGATCGGCATCCTCCATGGATGTCCCCTTTACGCCAAAGTAGAACTTGATCTTCGGCTCTGTTCCCGAAGGTCTTACGCAGCACCATGCATTATCCTCAAGCTCATAGTAGAGCACGTTGGACGCCGGAAGCCCGGTGGGTGACGTTTCACCCGAAACGAAATCTGTTCTCTCATCCTTCTGGTAATCCCTGGCTGCAAGAACCTTGAGACCACCCAGAACCTTCGGGGGCTCTGCGCGGAAGTGATCCATCTTCGCCCGGATTTCTGCCGCACCGTCGATACCCTTCAGTGTCATGGTCGCGATGCCTTCCTTGTAGTAGCCGTACTTCTCATACAGGTCGATCATGGCATCCCAAAGCGTCTTGCCCTGCTTCTTGCAGAAGGCAGCCACCTCGCAGAGCATCATGACAGCCACGATAGCATCCTTATCTCTTGCATAGGTACCGGCCAGACAGCCGTAGCTCTCCTCCATGCCGAATACATAGTTATGGCTGCCGGTCTCCTCAAATTCCAGGATCTTCTTGCCGATCCACTTGAAACCGGTCAGTACCTCAAAAAGATCAACCTTATAATATGCCGCGATTGCCTTGGCCAGATCGGTGGAAACGATGGATTCCACAATGGCCGGATTCTCCGGCATGGTTCCGTTCTCTGTCTTCTCCCGCAGGATATACTCTGCGATCAGCATAGCGGACATATTGCCGGTGAAGCTCACATACTCGCCGCTCTTTGTGTCCTTGCAGTAAACGCCCAGACGATCGGCATCCGGATCGGTAGCCAGAACAATATCCGCGTCCACCTCTTTAGCCAGTTTAAGCGCCCTCTCCCATGCTTTTTCATCCTCGGGATTCGGGTAGGAAACCGTGGGGAAATGTCCGTCCGGAACCTTCTGCTCAGGCTCAACGAATACCTGGGTAAAGCCGAGAGCCGCAAGGGTCCTTCTTACCGGCACGTTGCCTGTGCCGTGGAAGGGGGTATATACGATCTTGATATCCTTCGCCATCTCGGGGATGATCTCGGGATGGATGCTCTGTCTGCGAACCTCCTCCAGATAGAGATCGTCAAAATCGGAGCCCAGTACACGGAAAAGATCCTGTGAGCGCGCGTCATCCTCGTCCATGGTCTTTACCATGGAGAAGTCCGTTACTGCCTTCACACAATCCATAATGCCTGTATCATGCGGCGGCGTAACCTGCGCGCCGTCCTCCCAGTAAACCTTGTAGCCGTTATACTCACTGGGGTTATGGCTGGCCGTTACCACGATGCCGGCGATGCAGCCCAGCTTCCGTACTGCATAGGAAAGCTCGGGTGTAGGCCGGAGAGAATCAAAAATATAGGTCCTGATCCCGTTGGCGTTGAGGCAGAGAGCTGCTTCCTTTGTGAACTCGGGAGACATGATCCGGGAGTCATGGGCAATGGCCACGCCTCTTTCCGCTCCGCCCTGCTTCAGGATATAATTGGCAAGGCCCTGCGTAGCCTGACGGACGGTGTATACATTCATCCGGTTGGTACCTGCGCCGATCACGCCTCTGAGGCCGGCTGTACCGAATTCCAGCTGCTTGTAAAAACGATCCTCAATCTCGGCTTCATCCCCGCTGATGGCAAGAAGCTCTTTCCTTGTTTCCTCATCAAAATAGGGGTCCTGGCACCACTTTTCATATATCTCTTTGTAGCTCATTTTTATCCCTCCACCTTTCTGTCTGCTTCTGTCTTTTCCCGGCTGTTTTATCATGCTTTTTCCGGGGCTGCAGATGAATCTGCACTACTCACAAGTTTACACCTATTCTCTTAAAAAATAAAGTGTTCGTCAAGCAACTATCTCGCTTTTTTTTCATATTCCTGTCTCTTTTTTATTTTCTTCCTGGCCATCACCTGTTCCCTCTTTTCCCTGAGCCTCCGGACGTCTGCCCGGTCGGCCGCATAGGTACGTTTCATCAGGAAAACATTGTCTGTGGAATTTCCTGCATTTTTCACCTTATACTGGCTGACCATGTACCCGTGCAGGAAGCATTTTCCCGCAGCCGTCAGGGAATTTCCACCTGTCTGGAACCAGGACACCCTGTCCCGGCACGGCTTGCCGCATTTTATGCAGTAGATGAGCGTGGTATTCTTATCCTCCACAGCCGCCTTCCGTGAAGCATATTCCGAACTGATCTCATCCAGAACACCTCCATGAAGATCATGGATCTCTTCATCTCTTGTCTTCGGATGACGGTAAATATCGTACACATAATGATCGCCGAGCGAGGGAATCCCCGCCTTCATGACCCTGGCGGTATACCGGGCGTCGGAAATGGCCGAATGGTAAGCCTCCTGCTCCGCCAGCCCCAGGTGCTCCACGGCCTTCTCCAGCTTGCAGATCTCATGATTCTCCGTATGGATGTCGGCATAGATCTGCTGAACGTTATAATACCGGACCGGATAAGGCAGTCTTTCCATGTAATAAAAATCCATATTGTTCTGCAGGAAATACAGATCCGAGCTTCCCCAGGTACAGAACTGGTAATCCTCTCCGCACCAGGTAAGGAAAGCTCTGCAGGCCTCCTTGAACCCGATCCCTTCCTTTTTCAAAACCTTTTCATCATAATTCAGCATACCGCGTATCACTCTGTGAAGCTTCGGGTAGATATGCGGCGTGATCAGTGTATGGAACTCATCCAGGATCTCAAAGCTTTCGTCCAGCTTCACCGCTCCGATCTCGATGATCTCGAAGGGCATTCTGGGATGCTCCCCCGCGCTTCCCCTCGGACTCTGGTTCCACTCCAGATCAAATACGATATAATTCATGCTGCATCCTCTTCGTGCTGTAATGTAAATTCCAGTCAGTCAACCATCCCAAAAGTATATTATACCAAAAACCGGACAAAATGTCTCCCTTAATAGTGAAGATATAAGAGGAGCATGGTAATATCTGCCGGGGATACGCCCGATATCCGGGAGGCCTGCCCAATGGAGACGGGTCTGATCTCCTCCAGCTTCTGTCTTGCCTCCTTGCGGAGGTTCTTCACGGCGCCGTAATCAATATCCTCCGGTATCCGTTTTTCCTCTGCCCGAAGGGCATGGGCCACCTGCTGCTTCTGTCTTTCGATATATCCCTCATATTTAACGGAGATATTGATCTGGTCTTCTATCTCCCTCAGCATCCAGGCGTCTTCCCGCTCCATGGCATGCACTCTTGCCCACTCCGGGCGCTCCGGGTCGATGGGCAGAAGGTCTTTGTACGTAAACTCCGGCCTTCTCAGAATCTCTGCCAGTGTTACGCCGGTAACGAGAGGCGAGCTGCCGTGCTCTGTCAGAAAGCTCTGGATCTCCTTTGACGCCCCCACCGGCGTATGCGAAAGGCGATGAAGCTCAGATTCGATCCGCTCTTTTTTCAGAAGGAACCTTCTGTAGCGGTCCTCCGGGATCAGCCCGATCTCATGCCCAAGCTCCGTGAGGCGCATGTCCGCGTTATCCTGCCGCAGAAGAAGCCGGTATTCCGCCCGGCTGGTCATCATCCGGTAAGGCTCCCTGGTTTCCTTCGTCACGAGGTCGTCGATCAGAACACCGATATATGCATCGCTCCGGCGAAGAACCACAGGCGGCTTCCCCTGCAGAAGCCTCGCCGCATTGATCCCGGCCATAAGCCCCTGTCCGGCCGCCTCCTCATACCCGGAGCTGCCGTTCAGCTGGCCTGCGGAAAACAGTCCGGACACGGCCTTGAACTCCAGAGACGGATAAAGCTCTGTGGCAAAAATGCAGTCATATTCGATGGCGTAGGCATTCCGGACGATCTTCGCCTTTTCCAGTCCCGGCACGCTGTGAACCATACGGTACTGCACATCCTCGGGCAGGGAGGACGGCATTCCGTCCAGATACATTTCATCCGTGAACTCTCCCTCCGGCTCCACAAAAAGCTGGTGCCTGTCCTTGTCCGGGAACTTCATGATCTTATCCTCGATGGACGGGCAGTACCTTGGACCCACTCCCTCGATCACCCCGGAATAAAGGGGTGAGCGGTCAATATTCTCCCGGATGATCCGGTGGGTTTCTTCGTTGGTGTAGGTCAGCCAGCAGGAAATCTGTTCCCTTTCGATATCCTCCGGAGAGTTTTCAAAGGAAAAGGGCGTGATCTCTTCATCCCCCTTTTGTTCCTGCATAACGGAAAAATCTATGCTTTTCTTATCGATCCTTGGCGGCGTTCCGGTCTTGAACCGGCGGATGCGGATGCCGGACTGCTCCATATTCCGGGAAAGTCCCACCGATCTGGCCAGCCCGTTGGGGCCGGAGTACTGGATCACATCTCCGTAAATACAGCGGGCCTCCATATATACGCCGGTGCAGAGCACCACCGCCCTGCCGTGATAGATTGCGCCGGACGCTGTGCGTACTCCTGTTACGCGCAGCTTCTTATTCTTTTTTTCCGTTTCGTCAGCTGTTCCGGCCCCTTCTCCAGCCAGCGGGGAAGGATTTCCTCCCGATATTCCGCCGGTCAGGGCGTCCGATATTCCGGGAGCCTCATGCTCTGCGGATACTTCCTCCAGGAGCAGCTCCGTCACCTCCGCCTGCCGGAGAGTCAGCTTCTCCTCCCGCTGAAGAGTCCTCCGCATCTCCTTCGTATATTCTCCCTTATCTGCCTGCGCGCGGAGAGAATGCACCGCCGGTCCCTTGGAGCGGTTCAGCATCTTGGACTGAATATAGGTCTTATCGATATTCCGTCCCATTTCTCCGCCCAGGGCGTCGATTTCCCGGACAATATGTCCCTTAGAGCTTCCGCCGATATTGGGATTGCAGGGCATCAGCGCCACACAGTCCATACTGATGGTAAAGAGTATGGTCTCCAGCCCCATCCTGGCCGCAGCCAGTGCCGCTTCGCATCCCGCATGACCCGCGCCTACCACTATGATATCGTATGTTTCTTCTACGTAAGACACTCCTTTTGTGCCCTCCTGCTTCAAAATAGTCCAAAAAGCCGAAAATGATCCGGGTCCCGATACTGCCGGTTTCCCTGTCCTTTATTTTCCCATACAGAATTCCGCGAAGATCTTATCCGCCAGATCATCCTCCAGCGTTTCTCCCGTGATCCTTCCCAGTGACTGATAAGCGTCCATCAGGTCAATGGTGAGAAAATCCTCCGGCAGACCTTCTTCGATCCCTTTCATCACCCGCTCCAGTGCATCCATGGTGCGGAGCAGTGCCTCCTTATGCCTGACCGATGTGATCATAGGCTCCCGGCTTCCGGAAAAGCCCTCCCTGAGGAACCGCTCCTCCACCTTTTTTCGAAGGGGCTCCAGACCCGTTCCTTCTCTGGCGGAGATTTCCAGAATCTCCGGAAGCCGGATTCCCTGCGGACTTTCCGCTGCTTTATCTGCGCTTTCTATATTTCCGTCTGTACTTTCCGCATCCCAGGCTGAGCTTTCCGTATTCTCAAGCAGGGTTTTCAGCTCTTCTGCCATCTCCTCCCTGCCCCGGGCATCCGGGACATCCTCCTTATTCAGAAGGATGATGGTTTTTTCCATACCGGCTCTTCTTACCAGCCCGGCCTCCTCCGGCAGGAGCTGTCTGGAGGCATCCAGTACCAGGAGCACCAGCTCCGCCTCCTCCATGCTGGAATAGGAACGGAGGATTCCTGCCTCCTCTGCCCGGCTGTCGGTTTTACGGATGCCGGCAGTATCCGTCAGTCTGAGAGTCAGGTTTCCCAGACGGATCGTCTCTGTCAGCGTATCCCTGGTGGTTCCCTCCTCCGGCGTAACGATTGCCCTGTCCGTTCCCAGGAGCGCGTTCATCAGCGAAGATTTTCCCACATTGGGGAGTCCTGCTATCACTGTCGGTATGCCATCCCTGAGGCGTATGCCCTCGCTGCTCCGCCGCAGCATCCCGGCCAGCTCCGTCAAAAGCTGCCGAAGGATCCCGGCCAGTTCCTCCGGATAACCGGTCAGATCATAATGCTCCGGGTCATCCAGCGCTGATTCGATCCTTGCCGTCTCGGTGAGGAGCTTATCCCGCATTTCCGTGACCCGCTTTCGAAGCAGGCCGCCCAGCTGGTCCTGTGACGCCCTGTAAAATACATCGTTTTCCGCCCGGATCACATCCATTACCGCCTCTGCCTGGCTCATATCGATCCGGCCGCCCAGAAAGGCGCGCCTGGTAAATTCACCCGGCTCCGCAAGCCTGGCTCCCTTTTCCACCAGAAGCCCCAATACGCCGGATAGGCCAAAGGCGCCTCCATGGCACTGAAATTCCACCGTATCCTCTGTGGTATAGGTATGCGGCGCCCGCATGACCAGCATCACGGTCTCATCCAGAACCTCTTCCTTCTCTTCTGTGTCTCCCCGCATTCTTCCCGGCTCCGCAGTACTTTCTCCTGCTTCCTTCTCTGCAGGGTTTTCCCCTGCTTCCTTCTCTGCAAGACTTTCCCCGGCCGCTTCGCCTTCGCCGTCATTCTGCGCAGGCCTTACGATCCTGCCGAAGGCCGCCGTATAGGATTCCATTTCCGAAGGCCGCTTCCTGCCCCGGAACACCTGACCGGCAATAGAAAAAGCATCCGGCCCGCTGAGCCGGATGATGCCGATCGCGCCATCCCCCATTCCCGTGGCAATAGCGCAGATCGTGTCTTCTGTTTTATTTCTCATATCCTGCATGTTTCTGTCTCCGGTCCTGTCTCTTCGGCCAAAGGAGCGTGCAAAGCACGCTCCCGTTTTATTTCATGTGCGCCGCCGGGCAGGATTTCCACCTGCTTCCTGCAGTGGCGCCCCCCGCCCGGGGCAATTTGCTGTGTAAAGTATGCCGGACTTTCTTCCGCCCATACCCTTACCCGCGGTTCTTCAGCTGCTCCTTCCGCCTCTGCAGCCTGCCCATCACAACAACAATGGCAGCTCCTTCCAGAGCAAAGATCATGATCAGTACCATTGTCATCGGATCCATGGCATCGCCTGTTTTCGCGCTCTTATCCTTACGCGCGCTGTTATTTTGGCTGTCAGATCCGTTCTTGCTGCCGGACTTATCATCCGTACCGCTGTTCTTCTTGCTGCCGGACTTATCATCCGCACTGCTGTTCTTATCGCTGTCCGGATCCGTCCTTTTTGCATCCAGATAAGTGATCGCATAAAGAGAGAAGCGGTCAGAGGAACTGGTAAGGGTTCCCTTTTCCCCTTCTACTGTACAGGAAAGCGCACCTGCCTCCCCCTTGTGGAGCATGATCAGGGAATACTTCCTTGTCACATTTTCGTCGGTATTCAGAATTTCCTCCGGAATCGTGAAAGTAAACGAAATGGGAATCTCCACCTCTTCGACCTTCACTGCATCCCTTCCGGTGATCTTCTTAAACAGGTTGATCTCATAGTACTTTCCGATCGTGTCATTTCCGGCAGCCGACCTGATCTTTTCCGCATCCTCGGATGACGGATCCGCACCGCTGATCTCCATGTAAAACTCGATCTCGGCGCCATCGGAAAGAAGCTGCCGGTCCTCATCGGTAAGAAGACCATCCACAAGCTCCTCCGGCTTGTTATCTACCGTTACTGTTCCTGCATCCTCACTTACTGCCAGCCTGAAGGTCGCGCCGCCCGGCAGCTTATTGACAGTAAGAGTACCTTCCTCAAAGGTGATCTCATAATTATCCGCCTCGAGTCCGGCCGGAAGGATATGATAGCTTCCCGCCGGTCTGAGAGCCGCGTAGGGCTCTCCCTGATCATCGGCAACAGTGAATGTCAGTTCACCCTTCAGCACAGCCTCCGTATCATTTCCGAGAAATCCGTCATAAGCTACACTGTTTTTTCCGCAGTCCTCTCCGTAGCTGATCTCCTGATCTTCTGCCTTAATGGTGAGCGGAGCCTTATTGATCTTCCAGTCATGGCTTACGGTTTCTTCCGCATCGTCAAGCTCATAATTATCCGCCGCCGCTCCAGCGAGTGATACGACCTTCGCCGTATAGCTTCCGGCATCCGTTTTCGTGTTATCCTCATATTCAAGGATCAGCTGATCTCCGGCCTCCGCGTTGCTGACAGCGGCTTCCGTCATTTTATCCGTCCCGTCATAATCAAATGTGTCGCCGTTCCAGATGAACTTCACCTTTCTTCTTGTGATCTCAAAATCAGCTGTACACTCGGCCAAGCCATATTCTTCCGTATCACTTACGATCGCTTTTACCGTATACTGGCCGGCAGCCGAGGGAATATCCTCTGTATAAGTGGAATCCTCCGCGTTCTTTTCCTTATAGACAAAGCTTACGTCGCCGTTTCCTGTGTTTCCTGTAACCTCCGGTGAATTCTCCTGCGCGTCATATTCGCCGTAAGCCCATCCTGTGATCGATACAGAAGGATCGATTGCCTTCAGAAGCGCTGCCTCTCCGTTTTTGGTGGAGCATACCTCATAATCCGGATTCAGACTGGTAAACATATCCGCAGGATCTGCGGTATTCCCTGCGCCGTAACCGGATGTAAATACTCCATACGATGCCGTGATCGAAGAACCCTGCACCGTGAAGACCATAACGCCCGGCTTTCCGGGCAGCTGCAGCTGCCCGGGAACAGTGATCTTTTTTCCTTTTTTTACATAGATCTCACCGATCTCGCCCCCGTACAGGTTCAGCCCTCCTCCTTCGACGAGGATATCTCCATGTCCCTCGTTATTTCCTGTTATCGTTCCTCCGTATATATTGGATGTTCCACCCATGGCATATACGCCGGCCTGCCATGCACCATCTTCCGCAAAATCTATGCCGCCGGTTATCGTGCCGCCGTACATATTAAAGGTTCCGTTATTCCGGACGCCATACTTTTCTCCATACAGCGTGCCGCCGTACATATTCAATACACAATTCGAATAAACATAGATCGTACCGTCTTTCCCGCGGGAGTCATCCCGACGGTCATTTACGATCCTTCCCGTCCCCTGGCAGTCATACAGATTCAGAGTCCCCCCATGTACATACATGCAGGTCGTCTGTTCCGTAATCGAATGTCCGTTCAGGCAGATGCTGATGTCAGCGTCTACACTATAGCCCTCAGGAAGGATCACATCTTCGGT
This sequence comes from Lachnospiraceae bacterium UBA3732, assembly GCA_002372545.1. Classification (GTDB taxonomy): domain Bacteria; phylum Bacillota; class Clostridia; order Lachnospirales; family Lachnospiraceae; genus Eubacterium_Q. The sequence continues at coordinate 24,769 of DFHD01000054.1, forward strand.
AAGATAATATGCGCCGCTCTGAACCGGAAGCGAATTCGCGGCTGTCTTTTCCGGTTTATTATATTGCGCTTCAGCCTGCGCATCGGTCCAGGCAGTAAAGGTAATACCGTCATGGCTGTGCTCCCCGTCTCCGTAAAGCTCCTGTTCCTCTTCCGGAGTTACGGCAGGAGCAGGCTCTGCATCCGTATGCGTCCCGGCCATATCCGAACCGCTGATTTCTGCCGCTGTTTCAATATCGGCCTTCTTCTCCTGAGCAGCCGGCTTTTTTTCCTCAGCCGCTGCAGAAGAAGCCTGCTTTTCTTCCTCAGCCGCTGCGAAAGAAGCCTGCTTTTCTTCCTCAGCCGGAGCGGAAGAAGCCGGATCAGGTGCATCCGCGGAATACGCAGCGTCCGTGGGCGTAGCCGTACCTGTCACCGCATATACGTTTACGTTGAACACGGAAAAGAAAATGATCATCGCTGTCAGAAATGCAGTGATCCTTACTGTGTTTTTTACTTTTTTCACTTTGCATGACCTCCTTTTTTCTGAATTCTCTGTTCCCCGTTGATGGTAATCTTCGGCCGGACAAATCGTTCTTCTATATTTTCCTGCGGCGCAGTCATGAGCTTTCCGCTGTCCGAGGTCAGGTCTATCACCACATCCATATTTTCCAGCCTGACTCTGGTATCGGGACTATAACCGCCATAGCAGCGCGCCTCCCGTCCGATACTGGTGATATGAAGAGCGGCCACCGACATATCAAACCGGGTGCTTCCCTCCAGGCTCCCCACGCCCGTGGAATAATCTCCCCGGACATTGATCACCGTGAAGAGATCGTGAAGGTTCACCTTTGCCATACCGCCTTCCACTGTTCCAAGTACACTGAACCTTTTTCCGCTTCCCTCACAGCGGAGCAGAGACCGCCATACCTTCACTTCCGTATTTTCCTCTATATTACCGATGAATACGCCCTTGTAGAAGGTATTGTTCATATACATATCGCAGTCGTGTATATGCAGCGGCTGGCTGCCGCGGAAGGATCCGATGCCGACGCCCTCATCACCGTTCATGTAAATCTCGTATTTTCCTTTATTGATATGCGTGATCCCGCCAAGACCCGAGCCGATCCCGATGGTCTTCTGGCCGGTGGAATCGATGCGTATCTCGCCGTCCTGATAAAACTCCAGTCTGCCATGCCCCTTATCCACGGTATTTCCAATGGCATAGTTTTCCGATCCGGAAACCGCGATCTTCAGATTGCCGTCCCCCTCCACGATCAGAACCGAACTTTCCGGCACCTTGATGCCGCCGCCTTTCAGCCGGTTCTCCCCTTCCAGCCGGAGGGTCAGGCGGACATTATCCGCCAGATGGATGCACGGCCGTTTTTTGATATTCGAGAGACAGACATTCTCCAACGTTACGCGTCCGTCGTATCCCTCCATCAGCTCAATATGGATCTGCGTATCCGCGTTGGGCGTACCGGTGATCGTCATATCCCGGAAGGTCGCGTCCGGCGCGCCGATCTGGATCGTTGTTTTATTCTCCTTAATGAGGCTGTTCAGAGATATCCGGCTTGTCTGCCCGGCCACGTAAACATTTTCGCTGGAGCCATCCTCCTTTTCCTGATGGAACCGGATGATCTCCATCTTGACATTGCCGGCAATCGAAGTGCAGATCTCTTCCGACGGCATTCCGGTATAATAGCCCTGGATCAGATCCGCGCCCAGACGGATCACCGTCTTCAGCTCCTCACTGGTCTCTACGCCCTCCGCCAACGCCTGGATATGGTTGGCGTGACAGAAATCGATGACCTCCCGGACAAAATGCTGTTTCTGCACGTTATCCTGAATATCGGACAGGAGCGAGCGATCGATCTTCACATAATCCGGCATGTAACGGAGAAGATTGCTGACATTGGAATAGCCTGTACCGTAATCATCAACGGCAAGGCCGATGCCCATCCGCCGGTACTGCTGCTTTACGTTTTCGAGCTCCTCATCGGAAAGCTCAGCCTGTTCTGTCAGCTCAACAACCGCAATGTCCGAATGCCGGCGGAGAAGCTCCTCTATCCGGACAAAATCACTGTATTCCATCCTGACGCCGGGAATACTGTTGATAAACACCTTTTTCCCTTCGAAAAGCGCCCTTTTCTCTGTAACAATGTTCAGTACATTCGTAAAGGTGGCCTTTTCCACATCACTGATCCTGCCGAGCATATCCGCATAACGGATGATATCGAGAGGCGAAAGCTTCCAGGCGGATGCAGAACGCATCAGCGCCTCGTATGAATAGATCTCGCCATCACCGGCTCTTACGATCGGCTGGAAATGATAGGTAAGCAGGTTCCCGTCCAGGATCTTTTCCACCTCAGCCATAGCCTGAACGTCTTCATAGGAGCTCTTATTCCTGTCCAATCCCGCAGCCGGTTCGGTATGGAGGGGATACTTGGCTTTATCCCTCTTCATCAGCAGGCTGTAAATATATTTGCGGCGGAGCGATTCCAGCCCGCGGCTGACAGCCATAAGCCACCGTCTGGCAGCACCGGTGAAGCATCCGCCCTCTTCAAAGCCAAGGCAGGCATAGCCAAAGGTCTTATCCTCAAAAAAGAGCGGAAGAAAATAACAGTCCGGATCAGCGTCCTGAATTTCCTCTGCCTGTAAATCTCCGGCATCGCGGACATCCTCGATGCTTACGCTGCTGGTTTCACTGTTCTTCTCATCATAGGTCAGAACCCGGAGCATCTTCTTCGGATACCCCTCGGAAAGAAAGCTGTCATTCAGCAGGAACCTCGGGGAAAGACAGCCGGAATCCAGACAGATATCCAGCTTCCTGATATACGGAATGTAATAAACAGATTCAAAGACCGTACGGAAAAACTCTTCCAGCGTGGAGGCCAGAAGCATGTTTTCTTCCATGTAATTATGGATGGAATCAATGCCTTCGTTGGATTCTCTGGTAGCCCATGTACTGCGCCGTACACTCTCCGCCTCAGCCCTGCCGTGACAGCCGCAGCTTTCGCCAAGGAAAAGCTTTGCTTCGAAGCTCAGCTCGGGCATTTCCTCTCCGGCGATCCGGGCGAGAATACATTCCACAGCGTATCTTCCGTAGTACTCTGCCGGGATTTCCGTGGAGGTAAGCGCCTCCGGACTGGTCTGCCCCTCCTCTGTGGTTCCGTAACCTGCAAGAGCGATATTGTCGGGAATCCTGATCCCCCGCCGCGTCATCTCCTCCGCAAAGCCAATGGCCATGCAGTCATTTGCGCAGATCACAGCCTCCGGCATATTTTCCCGGTCACGGAGAAGCTTTTCCGCGCAGCTGGTTCCACTGGTATACCAGAAATCACCAAAAAATATCCTGTCATCGCGTACGGGCAAGTCATGCGCTGCCATAGCATCCTTATAGGCCTGCAGTCTGCGGCGGGAGTGCGCATGGTTCTCCCGCCCGGTCAGGTAGGCAATGTCTTTATAGTTATGCTCCTCAATAAAATGCGATACCGTTGCATAGACTGCCGGATAACCATCTGTCCAGAAGGATTGAAAATATCTGCTGTCTGTATCCACAGCGATGACGGCCCCCTTAAAGTGTTCGTGGATATCCTCCTCCAGTCTTTTTTCCACACCCGGGGTCTGGATGGTATCGGAAAGGATGATGACCGCATCAAAGGCATCATAATCAATAAGCCTGTAGATGTTGGCTTCGCCCTTTTCTCTCTCTTTATTATTCTGATATTTCACATGCATGGAATAAATGCAGACGGAATACCCGGCTTCCTTTGCGCGGGATTTCACGCCTCTGATAATGCCCTGCTGATATGGTTCATCCGCCTGAGCCAATAAGAGCGCTATCCTCTTCTTTTCCATAACCCCTCCTCAAAAAGGGATAAAAATCCCCTACTATATTTTATACGATTTAGTGGACATGGTCAATCAGAAAACGCTGCTGGTGCA
>DFHD01000007.1:0-22826 GCA_002372545.1 Lachnospiraceae bacterium UBA3732
CCGGATCAGCCTGTAATCATCCTTCGCGTATCCATTTGTTTTTTTCAATATTTGATCCTCCTTCACATGAATTTATGTGAGATCAGTTTACGCCGGAGCAAAAAAAGTGCCGGTAATTTCTACCGACACCTTTTCATTGATTCTCTTTTTATTCTTATCTACCGTAGCCGCCGAAGCCGCTGCCATAGCTGCCGTATCCACCGTATCCGCCGAATCCGCTGCTGTAACCACCGGCGTTTCTGCTCATCATCGGAGATACGTTATTACCGTCCTGCCGGCCATAACCGGAACCGTAGGATGATTTCCTATGGACAGAAGCATCATTTTCGGATATTCTAAAGGGGATGATCAAACGGAAAGGACACGTATGCACATGGCGGAAAAGGAACCGTTCTCCATTTTAAAAGAGCATCTGGAAACCCGGCAGTTTTCCCGGGTTTATCTTCTGATGACCGATAAGGATAAACCGGAACGGTATCTGATGCAGCAGGCCAGGGATCAGCTTCTTGCTGCGGTAACGGTTCCGGGGGATGATATCAATTTTACCCGGTATAACAGTGACAACTGCCGGACGGAAGGCATCATCTCCGACATCAGCACCATGCCCATGTTTGCGGAGTACCGGGTTGTCCTTGCAGAGGACAGCGGATATTTCAAAAAAGGCAATGATGAGCTTCTGGAATTTCTTCCCGAAATCGGAGATAACGCCATTCTGATCTTCTGCGAAGGGGAGGTGGACCGCACCCGTAAGCTTTATAAATGGGTCAGCAAATCCGGAACTGTCCTCTCTTTCAAGAAGCCCGGAAACGCGACTCTGCTGAAGTGGCTGAGCCGCCGGCTTGCCGCTGACGGCTACCGGGTGGAAAACGGCGTTCCGGAAATGCTGATCGCTTCCGCCGGAAACGACATGAACGCGCTGAATCAGGAAGCGGAAAAGCTCCGGAGCTACTGTCTGCCCGGAAAAGAGATTTACCGCAGAGATGTGGAGGCCGTCACGATCCGTGAGGCGGAAAACCGGATTTTTGAAATGGTTTCGGCCGTGGCTAACGGTCAGAAGGATAAGGCTATCCGGCTTTACACGGACCTTCTGGAGCTTCGCGAGCCGCCCATGCGGATTCTCTTCCTTCTTGCCCGCGAATTCAATATTCTCCTGCAGGTTAAGGAAATCCGGAGAGAAAAAAAGCCCGGCGCGGATATCGCCAGGCTGGTTAAGGTTCCGCCCTTCGCTGTAAAAAACTACACTGCGGAGGCTGATAAATTCACTTATCCGGAGCTGATAGAGGCTGCCGAACTCTGCCAGGAAATGGATCTGGCCATAAAAGAAGGCCGGCTTTCCGACCGCAGCGCTGTGGAGCGGCTGGTGGTTACGCTGACGCTGCGGAAGTAGGCTTTTTTCATTTTTTATGTAAAAAGCCATACAGAACGATTACCGCAACGACCGTAAAAAGCCCCGCGATGATCCCGAAGCCGTTTCGTTCAACAGAATCCGGATCATCGGGATCGACATAGAGTGTGATCGTGTCACCCTTTAGATACCGGTGGTCTGTCCATTTGGTATCATGTGTATATCTTTTTCCATCAACATAGTATTCGCAATGCGCCTTATACTCCCTTTCCCCATCGGAACCACGCCGGTCATTGACGCTCTTCACAACGGCTGTGACCGCAAGATCATATTGCGAATTATTGTTATACCGCCTGATCTCCAGATATATCCCCGCTCCAAAAATGGCAAGCGCCAGGATCACACCGATCAGCCCTCGAATACCAAACTTCTTTTTTGTTCTCATGCTGTAATTTCTGCTCATTTTTCTCTAGCCGTCCTTCTTTTAGATCAATCTGCTAAATAGTCTCTCCTTATTTTTTTACATATTCCGCATAAAAAGAAAGCGAATGACTTTTGCATAAATGCAAAGGCCACGGGAGCTGCGGAGCGCAGCTCCCGTGTTGCTTTCCGGCAAAGAATCATAGCGCCGGGTCCTGCTTCGCAGGCCTCCGCATAAAAAGAAAGCGAATGACTTTTGCATAAATGCAAGTCATTCGCTTTCTTTTTTGCGGCATGTAAACATGCCCGGCGCTATATGCCTTGCCTCCTTAGGCCATCTTGTTAACCGCGAGGGTGAGTCTGGAGATTTTTCTGGATGCGGTGTTCTTGTGGAAGATTCCCTTGGATGCTGCCTTGCTGATCTCGGATGTTGCGACCTTCAGGGCTGCCTCTGCTTCTGCCTTATCACCTGATGTGATGGCTGCCTCCACCTTCTTCACCAATGTCTTGATTTTGGACTTAACGGCCTTATTACGCATAGCCTTTGTCTGATTGACCAGAATTCTCTTCTTTGCAGATTTAATGTTTGCCACAGTGATTACCTCCAAAAATAATCTTGAATACTTTTTTCTGTCATCTATAATATCATATGACTGCACTTAGCCAAGACACGGTTCGGTTTTCACCGGGCATATGCAGACATGTTTTCCCTGACAACGCAACAGTTATCATAGCAAATCCGGCTTTACTCGTCAAGTGTCTTTTTCCTTTTCCGGGATTTTTTATCACTTTTATGAATTATCATCCGAAGAACCCTCTATGACAGCGGAAAGCCTGTACTTTTCTATAATTCGATCAGTTCCTTCGGCGATGAGGCAAGATTCTCACACCCATCCTCCGTAATGAGGATCATATCCTCAATGCGTACGCCGAATTTTCCCGGAAGATAAATGCCCGGCTCATCCGTAATGACCATGCCGGCCCGGAGTACAGACTGGTCTCTTGTATTGAAGGCCGGACTTTCATGAATATACAGCCCTACGCTGTGCCCAAGTCCGTGTCCGAAATACTCCCCATAGCCGGCATCTCGGATCATGTTTCTTGCGATGGCATCCACATCCTTACAAATAAGTCCCTCCTTCACCTGATCGAGAACGGCCTGTTGCGCCTCCTTCACAATCTGATAGATTCTCTTCTGCTCCTCTCCCGCCTTTCCCATACATACCGTTCTGGTCATATCGGAGCAGTATCCATGGTAGATGCAGCCGAAATCCATGGTAAGAAAATCCCCCGGTTCGAGTTTCTTATCCGTGGGCACGGCATGAGGCATAGATGAATTTTTCCCCGATGCGGCGATGGTTTCAAAGGAAAGCCCCTCCGCGCCGTGGCGCTTCAGCCTGTATTCCAGCTCAGCCGCCACTTCAAGCTCCGTCATTCCCGGACGGAGGATATCCAGCATATCCCGGAAGGCGAGATCTCCGATATGCTCTGCCGCACGAAGAAGACTGATTTCCGCCTCCGATTTGATCTGCCGGGGAAGCAGAAGCGCATTCTCCAGCGGTACCATGCATGCATTCTTCTTATCCACTGCCGGATTTCCCACCGGGGAGATCTCAGCAGAGGAGCTGCCATTATCTTCTTCCGTCCGGCCGGACAGATATCCGGAAAATCTGCGGTAATCCGCATAGGATATGGAGGCATCCTCAAAGCCCAGACGATATATACCATCCTCTTTGATCAGCGAAAGAAACAGTTCCTTCATGGGGTTTGCCTGATTATATTCCCAAACCGCAAAGCTACTTTCCTTCCCGGCCGCCTCCGTATACCGGGAATCTGTAATGATGACCGTTGATGCCTCCGTAACCACAGCCAGTCCCTCGCCGGAGAAACCGGTATAATATCTTAAGGAATATGGATCTGTGATCAGAATTCCGTCCAGTCCCTTCTTTTGCAATATCTGCCTCAGCAGCTCTTTTTTTCCTTCCATTTCCATTTTTTCTATAAAATCTCCTTCTTGTATTTACGTACCATTACACATTCTTTCAGACCGACATCAGCGGAAGCTGTTCGATCTCCATTCCGCCGTCGACGCTGCAACGGACCAGGGTTCCTCCCCTCTGCCGCTTTTTCCAGGCGATCATATGCATAACATTATAATCAATACTCATGCCGTAGGTAAGACGGATGCCTTCATATTCCAGCGACATGTTGTTGTAATGATCGTGCCCGCAGAATATGCCCTTTGTACTGCCCAGCTCCCTTGCCGTATCAAAAAGCCGGCTCGGCACAGAGGAGCAGCAGATCTTCCCCACCTTTTTTTCTTCGTTAAAGCCAAAGAAATACGTGACCTCGCTGCTTCCTTCCCTGTAAAGATCAAAGGCAGTCTTATACTGCTGGAGCGGAATATGGGTAAAGATCAGCGAAGAAACCTGCTTTTTTTCCTCCCGTTCCAGCCGAAGGACCTCCTCCCTGTACCAGTTCACCTGATCATCATGGATATAGTCATATTCCCTGCCCTTCATTATATTTAAGCCTGTTCTGCGTTTTGCGTTGCAGCATGAGGCATCTTCTGCGGAGAGATAGGCATTGGAATCCAGCAGAAATACGGCCTGCCTGAGACTTCCGCTGCTATTTCTGATCTCGATCAGCTGGTTCATTCTGCCATAGATTTCCGGTCCCTTTTGCGGATACAGCAGCCCTTTGCCATCCTTTCCGAAGCCGTTTTTCCGGGAAATCCGCATCATCAGCCGATCCAGCTCCTCCGGCCCCAGCTTCGCTCCGATCTCTGTATCATGATTCCCGTAGGTAAAGGCCCATGGCACGCCGGTCTTCGTCATAAAACGGGAAAACCGCTTCACCAGCCTTTCGTTATCATATGAGTACTTCAGCCCCTTCATGGGATAGGTCAGATCCCCCGTTACCACCACAAGATCCGGCCGGGAATAACGGATCAGCTTCTCGCAGGCCAGGATGGCCTTCCGGTCATGCCCTGCCGTGATGATCGTCCCGCCCAGATGGATGTCCGTCAGCTGCAGAATGCGGAAATCTTCTTTATCCGAGACTACCGTATAGATTCCTGTGGCCTTATCATATTTTATCCTGTTTTCTTCCATCCGCATAAACCTCGTAATGATCCTTCCATGCCCGGCCGATCAGCAGAATCCCCTTCCTTTCAGCCAGCATTACAGCTTCTTTTGTGGGAATAGCCTTGGATACCAGAACAGGCAGACCTGCAGCCGCGATCTTCTGCATGGCGTCCTCCGGCACACGCCCGGAAGTAAACAGGATGCAGTCTTCCGGCGCATACCTCTCCAGAAGCATCCGTCCGACAGCCTTATCCAGCGCATTACGACGGCTGATATCCTCCGTCCGGAATACTACCTCATCTCCCGCCATAAGGATCGCACTATGGGTTGCGCCCGTTTCCTTATGAAGCGGTGTTTCTACAGAAAAAGCATAGATCAGACGAAAAATGCGGTCTGCAGAAATCTCACCTCTCCGTCTATCCTCTCCCTGTTTTTTCAAACCGCCTCCATCTGTAGGCATTTCCGGCAAATGCTCTCCATCCCGGCTTCCGGCAGGCAGATGATCATCCATAACGGTCTTTGCAGGTTCAATATCCACCTGAACCTCCAAAGCATCCTCCTTTTCCCGTATGGCAAGATGCCGGATATCCTCTGCGCACCTGATCCTGCCTTCAAGAAACAGACGGCCGGTAACCAGCTCCTTTATATCCGTTCTTGTGCAGATCATTTCATATACACAGTCCTGTCCGCTAAAAATTCTGAGTCTATGTTCCCTTATGACCTTTTCCGTGCCGGCTCTCCGGCTTCCATCCGCATAAACAGCTTCCACCGGAATAGTGGCTGTATTCTGCAGAAGCTTACTCAAAATATCTGTACTCACTTATCTTTCCCTCTCCTTGTCAGCTGGAACATGTTCCGGACAGGCGCAGGCTCAGTTCTCCCCCTCGCCGCGCAAAATAGCTATACCATGATCCAGCGCCGGAAGAATAAAATCAAGGCATTCCTCTACGGCTTTAGGACTTCCGGGCAGATTGATGATCAGCGTCTGCCCGCAGATTCCGCTGACCGCCCGGGAAAGCATAGCCTTCGGGGTGATGGTCATACTGTGCGCCCGGATTGCTTCGCTGATACCGGGGGTTTCCCGGTCGATCACACGCTTTGTTGCCTCCGGCATCCTGTCCCTCGGAGAAAAACCGGTTCCTCCTGAGGTAAAGATCACATCCGGTTTTTCCTCTTTGACTATCCGCCGGAGCCTCTCTTCAAGAACATCCTCATCATCCGGCAGAAGGTTCATGGAACCGATCCGGTAGCCGGCAGCACGCAGCATCTCGCGGAGCCTCGGGCCGCTCCTGTCTGTGTATTCGCCCCCGGACGCCCTGTCGCTCGCCACAAGGATGGCTGCTGTATACGGAGCGCTTCTCTGCAGATCAGGAGTTCCTTTTTCCGGAGCCGCAGCATCTTCGGACATCCCCCCTGCGCAGTCCGTGGCATTATCCTTCAACACACCGGTCCGGGGAACATCCTCCGGGCTCTCGCTCGCAGAAATAACGACTGCTCCGGGAACCTCCTCCAGACCGTCGCCTGCAGAAATAACGCCACCCCTGAGAACCCTGGCAAATACCCCTTCCCTCGGCATGATGCATTCACCGGTTTTCTGCATGATGGTGCAGCCGCTGTGGCATTTTTTTCCGATCTGTATCAGTTCCAGAAGAACATACCCGGATTGAAATCTGGTTCCCACGGGATATTCCTTCAGGTCAAAGCCCTCCACCAGAAGATTTTCTCCAAAGATTCCGGGAGGAAGCTCCACCACACCCCCGGAGCGTCTGCGGAAATCCTCTACCTGTTCCAAAGACAGAAGGCTGACCTGCCTTTCCGTTCCGGCATGTGCATCACCCTCCAGACCATAATCTTCGATCAGCCGGCAGCTGCCGATATCCTTCTTCGGCGTTCCCATTTTCTCACTGATGCATACTGCTGCGATTCTTCCCATTTTTTACTCCTGTTGTCATTTTCTTCATCCTCCAATGGCATACATGCTGCCTGTTTCTTCTCCTACTCCGGCCGTCCGGAATGCATGAGCCTCCGGCTTCCTCATCACCGCACTCTGAATGACTGACCTCAGCTCTTCATCACTGCAGCCACTGCGCAGAAGCTCCCGGAGATCAGCCGCATCCGGATGATATAAACACAGCTTCAATTTACCATCCACTGTGAGTCTCAGCCTGCTGCAGTTCCTGCAGAAGGCAGAGGAAAGGGGACTGATCAGTCCGATCCTGCCCCGAAAGCCCGGGAAACGGTAATACTCGGCCGGCCCTGTCTGCACACCTTTCTCCGGCGATCCTGCCGGTTCAAAGGCCTCACCTGCCACATTTTCCTGTCCAGAGGACTCTTTCATCCTCTCGAACGTTTCCAACCTATCTTCAGCCTTTTCAGCCTGTCCGAAGCGCTCAGCCAGATTCTCCATCACCTCCCGGCCGGACATTCCCCGGAAACCTCTGGCATGCCCCATGGGCATCAGCTCGATAAACCGGACATCCATCGGAAGGTCTCTTGCGTACTCCGCAAGAGCAGCCAGTCCGTGATCATTAATGCCCCGGACAGGAACCACATTCAGTTTAAGAGAAAAACCCATCTCCTGCGCCCTTTGGAGCGCACGCTCCACTTTCTCCAGCGCATCCACCCCGGTGAGCTCCCGATAGGTTTCTCTGTCCAGTGTGTCCAGACTGACATTGATATTCCGGAGCCCGTTTTCCCAAAGCGTCTCCAGATATTCCTCCAGCAATATACCATTTGTGGTCATGGCAAGCTCCGGTCTGCCCGGCATACATCCCAGTCTGCCGATCAGCCCGCCGATTCCCTTTCTGACCAGAGGCTCTCCTCCTGTCAGACGGATCTTTCTGATTCCCATCCTGGTGAGGATTTCCGCTATCCGGTAAACCTCCTCAAGCGTCAGTACGTCCTCATGCTGCAGGCGCCTAACCCCGTCGGGCATGCAGTACCGGCACCGGAGATTGCATTTATCCGTCAGCGAGATCCTGAGATATTCCATTTTTCTTCCATATGCATCTGTTAAGCTCATCATGCCTCTTTTCTTCTGATTTCGGGGAGGCTCGCCTTCTATGGCATCGGACTGCCATCCAGGATGTTTTCCGAGAGCAGCATGATCCGTTCCGGATCCAGAGTAAGCACAAACTCTCCGGACATCACCCTGTCCCCTACAGCCGTCCATTCCTCTTTTCCGACAATCCAGGTCATAAGCGAATCCGGAGTATCCACAGGGTTCCCCTTTTTCCGGAAACAGACCACGATGGAAAAGGTATCCTCGATCACTCTTTTCAGCTCACAGACCACCTTGTTTTTTCCCGCAAAAGCGGATTGCTCCTCCGGCGTACCGGCGAAGGTAAAGTAATGCGCCCTGTACCCCGCATGGCTTGCCTCCTGCCCGGCACTTTCCGGAAGGCTGACGGATATTCCCCAGTCCACAGCAAAATACCTGCCGTCCTCTTCTTTTTTCAGCCGGGTGATATTCTTACATCCGGTAAGCCTTGCCGCGGCCACCGTTTCCGGATGGTCAAAAAAGTCCTGCCGGCTCTGCACCTCAGCCACCCTTCCGGCCTCCATGACACCGATCCTTCCGGCAAGCCGGTAGGCTTCATTCCTGTCATGGGTCACCAGGATCACAGGGCCGGGAAAGGTTTCCAGCACGTCCAGGATCTCATGCTCGATCCTTGTTCTCAGATAATTATCCAGCTGGGAAAATGGTTCGTCCAGCAACAGAACCTCCGGAAGCGAAGCCAGAAGCCGGGCCAGCGCAGTCCGCTGACTCTGGCCGCCGGACAGCTCCGCCGGATATTGATCCGCCACAGCATCCAGATCAAACCGTTCCATCAGCTGCTCCGCATATGCTCTGTCCTTTGCCGTGCAAAGTATATTCTTTCGTACTGTCATATTCGGAAACAGCGCATGGTTCTGAAAGAGATATCCCACTCTTCTTTTTCTGGCCGGAATATCTATCCTTTTTTCGGAATCAAAAAGGACTCTGTCACCCAGAACGATCCTTCCCCTGTCGGGTCTCTCGATCCCGGCGATACAGCGGAGAGTCATGGTCTTCCCGCAGCCCGAAGCTCCCAGAAGGGCAAACCTCTCCCCTTCGGTATGAAACCGGCTTTGCAGGTGAAACCTGCCTGTTTTCTTTTCGATCTCTACCTCCAGTTTCATTCGCTCTCTCCCGTAACTCTCCGCATCTCTCACTATTCCACAGCTTTCACAATGCTGCAGCTTTCACTGTGCTGCAGCTTTCCGGCGAAAGCCTTTACCTGTAAAATAGTTCATCAGAACCAGAATAACCAGTGAAAAACAAATGATGATCATCACCCACTTATACGCCAGATGACGGTTACCACCCTGCATGGCTGTATAAACGGCGATCGACATGGTTCGGGTCCTGCCGGGAAGATTACCGGCGATCATCAGTGTAGCTCCAAACTCACCCAGCGCTCTGGCAAAGCTGAGCACTGCGGAAGCGGCAATCCCCGGCCAGGCAGCAGGAAGAGTGATCTTCCGGAGTATCCAGCCTTCCTTCATGCCAAGGGTTCTGGCCGCATAGATTATGTTTTCGTCCACCTGCTCCAGTGCGCCCCGTATCCCCCTGTACATGACAGGGAAAATAACAACTACCGCCGCGATCACTGCCCCCTGCCAGGTGAATATGACCCGGATTCCCGCTTCGTTCAGCATCCGCCCGAACGCAGTACTTTTTCCAAATAAGATCAGAAGAAGGAAACCCACAACCGTAGGCGGCAGGACAAGGGGGATGGAAAGCAGCGCATCCACAATATACCCGCCGCGTTTCAGAAGGGTTACGCGCCAGGCGGCCAGGAGCCCCGGAAGGAAAGTAACCAGAGTTGCGACCAATGCAATTTTCAGGGATATCCATAACGGTGTCAGATCCATCCTTCGCGCCTCCCGCTGTCCTTCCATATTCTTCCTTCACGTCCGGCCGGCCACTCTATTCTTTCTTATTCGGCCCGGATAAATCCATATTTTTCAAACACCTTCATGGCCTCATCGCTCTGCAGATAATCCAGAAAAGCCTTTGCCTCCTCCTGCTTACTGCTCGAGGCTGTCACGCCGGCGGGGTAGATCACCCTGTCGCATGAACCCTCCGGTGCCTCGGCCACGATCTTCACCTGATCCGTTGTATAGGCATCTGTGGCATATACTACGCCGCAGTCAGCCTCGCCTGCCTCAACCCAGGCCAGCACCGTTCTGACATCTGTTCCGTAATTCAGCTTTTTTTCCACCGCATCCCATATGCCCAGACTCTCAAAAACCTTTTTCGCATACTGTCCGGCTGGAACACTCTCCGGCTCACCTATACCGATCAGCTTAACCTTCTGATCCGTCAGGTCATCAAAGGAGCTGATACCAATGCTGCTTTCTTCCGGTACGATAAGAACCACCTTGTTTTCCAGAAGATCTGTTACTGTACCGTCCTGCATCAGCTTTTCCTCCTGCAGGGCATTCATCTGCTTTTTCGCCGCAGAGATAAAGATATCCGCCGGGGCGCCCTCCTCGATCTGCGTCTGAAGAGCCCCCGATCCCGCATAGGAAAAGACCAGGTCTATATCACCATGCTGCTCCTCATACTGCTTTTCCAGCTCGCCGCAGACATCCGTCAGGGATGCAGCGGCAAGAATAATGATCTCCTTCCTCTCTCCGTTCGTACTTTTATCACCATCATTCTTTTTCCCGCAGCCGGCAAGGGCTGCGCATGCTATCGCCGCGGCCAAAAGAGCTGCCGCACCCCTTATTCCTTTTTTTCTGTTTTTCTTCATCTTCTCACTCCATATATCCGATTTGTTCATCTCCAAAAACATAGTGCCCGCTCTTTCCTCCATCCTTTTCCAGGAGGTGGATATTGCTGATCACCATGCCCTTATCCATAGCCTTGCACATGTCATAGATGGTGAGCAGCGCTGCAGATGCACCGGTCAGAGCCTCCATTTCCGCTCCGGTCTTCCCGGTCAGCCGCACCTCGCACACAGCTGCAACAGCCATTTCCTCATCCTCGAACCGGAAATCCACGGATACCTTTGTTAAGAGCAGCATATGACAGAGAGGGATCAGCTCCTGGGTTTTCTTGGCTGCCATGATCCCGGCAATCCTCGCCGTCCCCAGAACATCTCCCTTTCCGGCAGAGCCTTCTTTAATAGCTGTATAGACCGCCCGGTTCACGGTGATCCTTCCCTCCGCCCTGGCCATGCGCTCCGTTTCCTTTTTTTCCGTTACATCCACCATATTGGCTTTACCGTTCGCATCCAGATGTGTAAATCCGTTCATGATCCTTATTCCTGTGCTTTCTTTCTTCTTATCCGTTCAGCAGATACTCCAAAAACATATGAAACCTTTACTTTCCGAAGCCGCAGTTCGGGAAGGTGCAGACCTTGCAGGAAAGGCAAAGACCGCCCTCGCCGTAATCCACCAGATCCTCCCGTCCCAGTCTTTCTCCTGCCAGGATTCTGGGCATCACAAGGTCGAAGACCGTCCTTCCGGCATACATGATACAACCCGGAAGTCCCAGGACCGGAATTTCCCGGCCTTTTTCCATCTCTCTCACCTGGTCCGCCTCTCTACGCAGATAAGCCAGAAGGAACATGGCTCCGGGGAGGACCGGCGCGCCGTAGCTCACGATATCGGCACCGGTATCCGCAATGGCGCCCGGAGTCCTGTCATCCGGATCCACGCTCATACCGCCGCTGCAAAGCACAAGGTCAGCCCCCTCAGCCGCAAATTTCTTCACTGCTTCGGTTATCCCCTGTCTGTCATCCGGCAGGATCACCTGTCCCATACACTCCGTATCATATTCCGCCAGTTTTCTTCTCAGCACCGGACCGAAGGCGTCCTGAATACGGCCGGAAGCCACCTCGTTTCCTGTGGTCACGATCCCGTATCTCATATGCCGGAAGGGCAATATCCGGAAGATATTCCCTCCCTCTGCCGCTTCCCGGGCTCTTTGCATTTTTTCCTCTTCGATCACCAGCGGTATCACGCGCATACCGGCCAGCTTATCTCCTGCCCGGACCGGTACATTCCCATGGATCGAAGCGATCATCATTTCTCCCAGACTGTTGACCCTGCGGAGTTTCTCCCGGTCTATCTTCAGGAGACCATCCACAGCCGCCCGGAGCTCAATCTTCCCTTCCGATGGAGCAGATGCCGTCATGGCGCTGTCATTTCCCATGCAGATCTGCCGAAGGATCTCTGCCGCTTCATCCTCATGCAGCATGCCCGGATCCTTCTCCCAGACATAAAGATGCTCCTTTCCCACGGAAAGCAGTACGGGAATATCCTCCTCCGCAACAACATGCCCCTTTTTGAACACCGGTCCCTTGCTTTCTCCGGGCAGGATCCGGGTGATATCATGACAGAGCACATGCCCCACCGCATCTCTCGTATCGATCAGTTTCATTTTATGTCAACCTCATAGACCAAAATACGTTTTCAGGCACAAAAAAATCCCCTCCACATCATCCGGAGCATATACCGGACAGCTCATTTCTTCGGGGATAATTGTATCGGTTGCTATACAGATCAGTGTTGAAGGATCCGCCGCGCTCTCCGGGTAAACGGATTCGCGGATAATCTCCACCTTCGGATAGGGGGAATGCTTAAATCCCTCCAGGATGATCACATCCGGCGAAGCAGGCTGCGCCTTCAATTCCGCAATGAACCCCTCTTCCTGTCCGTCCTGAACGGACCGTGCAGGAAAGCTGCCCGAGATCACATAACCTGACGCCGAAAAGACAATACTGCAGACACTGCCCGCCTCTCTGAAGCGCCATGTATCTGTCCCCGGCAGTTCCCCGATATGGTCATGACCGGAATGCTTCAGTATACCAACCGAATATCCGGCCTGTTTAAACTCATTGATCAGCTTTTCGATCAGCCACGTCTTTCCTGTATTTTTATATCCGCTGACCGCAAAAACAGCAGGCAGGGAAAGCGCCTTAAATTCATCCTTTGTATTGACATTCCGGAGTATCCTCCGGTCAAAATCCGTATGAGCAAGACTGATGTACTTTGTCCGCACCCGGTTTAGTATATCCAGCAGGCGATATCTTCCCTCGCGGATCAGTTCCTCGATCACCGGAAGGATCCGTTTGGAATAGATCGCGCAGAGAGGATGCACATGCTCCTCATCCTCGATCACATAGCAGTCATGATCCGATGAAATGAATTCCGCCAGATATTCGGCGATATCCCTTGTGACAAAGGGCATATCCGCTGCACAGATAAATACATATTCCTCCTCCGCGCAGCTTATCAGACGGCGGATTCCCTCGATCGGGCCAATATCCCGGTTCTCATCATAAACAACCCGCAGCCCCTCCGCCTCATAGATCCCGGGCTGGGACGCGGAAACAAGAACCTCACCGGCTCCAGAAAAGGTCCGGGAGATCCTGCCGATCATTGTTTCATTCTGAAATTCCATCAGGGCTTTATTCTGCCCCATCCGGGTGCTTTTTCCTCCTGCCAGAATGCCGACAGAAAAAGCAGGTCGATCTGTTCTATGCATATCACTCCGCCATTCGTATGATCCGGACAACGTCTCCCTTCTTCAGAGAGGTTTCCGCCGGAAGATCGATATAACAGTTACAGCCCAGAAGATTGCCGATCACAGAGGAGGCATGGCTCTCAGCCGGAAGGTAAATGCAGCCCTCCCTCTCCTCTGCCCGAAGCAGTCTCCTCAGCCGGTTTTTTTTCGGATAATCCTCTCCCATCACTCCATGGAGGGTCCGGGGAAGAAAGGCAGGGCAGCCCGTCAGCTTCGCCGCCGCATGCCAGAAATAAAGATCAAAATTTACAAGCGCCGCATAAGGATTTCCGGAAAGGCTGAGAATGGGAATCCCGTCTTTCACGCTTCCGATGGTGGGTGTCCCCGGCTGTACGTTCACGCCGGAAAACAGTTTCTTTGCTCCGACCCTGTCCAGGATGTCCGGAAGAAGGTCCTTTTTCCCGACGGATACACCACCTGTGGTGATCACAATATCCGCACATTCCAACGCTACGGAAAGAGCCTGGATAAGCGCCTCCGGTTCATCCGGACATATCTCCATCCGGACAGAAAAGCATCCACCCGAAAGACCCGCCATTAAGGCGTAGGGTATGCTGCTGAAGATTTTGCCAGCCGGCGGACATTTTTTTTCAGTCCTGGATTGCAGAACGGACGCCTCTCTCTGCTCACGTCTCCGCCCGTGTCTCTCCCCGGCATCTACCCGGTCATTATCCCATGCTTCGCCGGGTTCCAGAAGCTCGCTTCCCGTGGAAAGAATGTGCACCCTGACAGGCCGGAGCACAGGAACTTCGCCTGTTCCCAGGCTGGCAAGCACACCTGCTTCCACTCTGCCAATCCTGCTCCCGGAAAGAAGAACGCTGCTTCCTTCTTCAATATCCTCGCCTTTCCGGCAGATATTCCGGTAAGCCGGAACAGAAGCGAAAACCCGGACCTCCTTTTCTCCGTAATCCGTATCCTCCTGACGTACAACGGCATCATAGCCTTCCGGAAGCGCCGCCCCGGTCATGATCCGGACTGCAGTTTGCGCCAGTCCTTCGGCCTGTGCCGGAAGATTCCTTCCCTCTGCCGGAAGATTTTTTTCCTCTTCCGGCAGATCTCCGGCCAGCCGCTCATAGAGCACGCGGAGAACCGCCGGCTTTTCCCGGGAAGCCTCCCGGATATCCTCTGCCCTAACGGCGTATCCATCCATAGCCGACTTTGAAAAATGGGGCACGGGAAAGGACGCAGTCACATTTTCTGCCAGGATCCTGCCCGCAGCTTTTTCCAGCGGCACCATTTCCTGCACCGGGCTTAGACTGCTTCTATCCATGATGGGATCTATTCCGGAAAGAAATACTTCCCGTGCCTCTTCAATCTCCATTTTCTCAGCCTTCCGCACTTTCCATTTTTTCAATATTTACCGCACATACCTTATATTCCGGAATACGAGCAAACTCATCCAGCGCAGCATTGGTCAGCACATTCACCGGTGAATCCGGAAAGTGGAAAGGCATCCAGGTCTCGCCCTCGGAAACCTTCCGTCCAACCCTTGCCGTTGCCGTGATCCCGCCCCGGCGGCTCTTAACGGATATTCTTTCTCCGTTTTTGATGCCCAGCCAGTCTGCATCCTTATAGTTGACTTCGATAAAGCCTTCTCCCGCAATCTCCATAAGTCCCGGTGAGCGGGCAGTCATTGCCGCCGCATTGTACTGATAGAGGATCCTGCCCGTTGTCAGTACATAAGGATATTCATCATCCGGAAGCTCCTGCGAAGGCTTATATTCTGCGGGATAAAGCAGAGCTCTTCCCCTGACAGGTCCTCCGGCGTGCATGATCGCCGTGCCTGTGGAATTCCTGTTCCTGCAGGGCCACTGCAGACTCTCACCCGCATCCAGCCTCGTAAAGTTAATCCCTGCAAAGCTGGGGGTTACGGATGCGATCTCATCCATGATCTCTGCGGCGGTCAGATGCTCCTGCTTATAGCCCATGGCATTCATCAGGTCGATCAGTATGTCGGTATCCAGCCGCATATCCCCGGGAACAGTGACCGCTGTCCGGATACGCTGTACGCGTCTTTCCGTATTGGTAAAGGTGCCTTCCTTCTCGGCGAAGCTTCTTCCCGGAAGAATGACATCCGCATATTTTGCCGTCTCCGTCATGAAAAGCTCCTGAATCACAAAGAATTCCAGGCTTTCCAGTGCCTTACGGATATGTGCCGTATCCGGATCCGTTACCACCGGATCCTCCCCGCAAATATACAGTCCCTTGATCTTTCCTTCGATTGCCGCAGGAAATACCTCCGTTGCCTTAAGACCCGGCTTCGGATTCAGCCTTACGCCCCAGGCAAGCTCAAACTTTTCTCTGACCTCCGGATTATCCACCTTCTGATAACCGGGATAATCCGTAGGCTGCGCGCCCATATCGCAGGCGCCCTGCACATTGTTCTGTCCCCGGAGCGGATTTACGCCGCAGCCGCTCCTGCCAACCTTGCCGGTTATGAGAGCCATGTTGGACATACTCATAACGCCCTCGGTACCTGTGGAATGCTCGGTAACACCCAGGCAGTAAATGATCGGCGCCTTCTTCGCTTTGGCATACATCCTGGCAGCCTCAACCAGCTTATCCGGATCGATATGGCAGATTTCTCCCACCTTTTCCGGCGTATACTCCTCCACCAGTTTTTTCAGCTTATCATAATCCTCGGTATATTTTTCTATATAATCATGATCCACCAGATCCTCTTTGATCATGACATGCATCATGCCGTTGGCAAAGGCCACATTGGTTCCCGGGCGGAGCTTCAGATGGATATCCGCCTCCTTTGCCAGTCCGATGGTCCGGGGATCCACCACGATCAGGCGGGTACCCTTTCTGACGGCCTGCCGGATCTGCATACCCACCACCGGATGAGCCTCCTCGGGATTGGAGCCCACCAGAAGGATACAGTCCACATCATGGGTGATATCAAAGATCGGGTTGGTCATGGCTCCGGACCCAAGGGTTTTGGCCAGACCGGCCACTGTAGCCGAATGGCAGACCCTGGCGCAGTTGTCCGTATTATTGGTGCCAAAACAGGTGCGTACCATTTTCTGCACCATATAGATATCTTCATTGGCGGAACGGGAGCAGGCAAAGCCGGCCAGGGAATCCCCGCCGTATTTTTCCTTCAGCTCCATAAACCGTTTTGCGGTATAATCAATAGCCTTCTCCCAGGTCACCGGTTCAAACTCGCCGGTTTCCCTGTTTTTGATCAGAGGCGTTTTGATCCGGTCCGGAGAAGCAACGAAATCAAAGCTTCCGGAACGCCCCTTGACACAGAGCAGGCCATGGTTGGAGGGGCCGTCTGCCGGCTCCACATCCACGATCTCGTTCCCCTTTACCACAAGATAAAACTGGCAGCCGGTGGCACAGTGTGGGCAGGTTGTCAGCACCTTCTTTACCTCCCAGGAACGGTACCTCATCTCTCTCTTCATGACGAGCGCTCCGGTGGGACAGGCCTCGGCGCAGTTACCGCAGCTCTCGCAGCCCGACTGCTTCCAGTCCGGTCCGAAGGGAGCCTCCACGGTATGAAAGACCCCTGTCCTGCCGCTCTGCATGGCACCGTTTACCGCCGCACGGTTGCAGGCACTTATACACCTCTGGCAATGAATACACTTTGATGGATCATAAGTAATGTACGGATTATCCGAAAGCACCGGCATTTTCTTTTCGATCTTCCTACGGGAGCCGGCATAGGGCGATTCCTTGATCTGATACCTGTTGCAAAGATCCTGCAGACGGCAGTCTCCGTTTTTCGCGCAGTTCATGCAGTCCACCGTGTGGTTGGACAGAAGAAGCCGAAGCATTTCCCGCCGGTATTCTGTCAGCTTCGGCGAATCGGTGGTAATCACCATACCATCCTCAACCTTTGTCCGGCAGGCAGCAAAAAGCTGGTCATACCCCTCGATTTCCACCATGCAGAGGCGGCATGAACCGATATCGCTGTAATCCTTTAAATGACAGAGCTGCGGGATGTCTACCCCGATCTCGTGACAGAGGTTGATGATCTTCACGCCCGCTTCCGCCTGGTATTCCTTACCGTTTATGGTCACCCTGACCATGCTTTTTTCATCCATATGGCTTTCTGCCCGATTCTCTACCATGCGCATCTCCCCCCTTCCATGGAACCACAGCCGAAGTGATCGCATCGAAGGCATCTGCCCGATTCCCGTTCCGCCTCCTCCGGCGTCATGGGTACCTCCACATGTTCAAAATCTCTTCTTCTCTCAAAGGGGTCCCGCTCCTCGATCTCTGCACGTCCCGTGGGAATGCACTTATTCGGTTTCGCCGGCGGCACCTCTGCTTCACAGACAATTTTATGATGATACCCAAGATATTCATCGATATTATGCGCAGCAACCTGACCTGCCGCAATCGCATTGATGGCCGTAGACGGTCCTGTCACACAGTCGCCGCCGGAGAAGACGCCGTCCATGCCTTCGATCATACAGCTTTCATCCGCCAGGATCCTACCCCGGTTGACCGGAATTCCCGCCGCCTCGAAATCCGCAACGTCGCATCTCTGCCCAACGCCCAGGATCAGGTAATCGCAGACAAACCGGTAGGGATATTCACTGGAATGTTCTGTTTTCACAAAACCGAAATCGTCATACTCTCCGACGATCTCCGGCTGCAGCCAGATTGCAGCGATATGATCCGGATCATCCTTATCCTGTTCCAGATGCAGGAAGGAAAGAAGTGTACGGAAACGAACGCCCTCCTGCATTGCGCTCTCGATCTCGCTTTCGAGCGCAGTATAATCATCTCTTTTCCGCGTAAAAACATGAACCGTTTTTGCCCGGAGCCGGATAGCCGTTCTGGCCGCATCCATGGCCACGTTGCCACCGCCGATCAGGGCAACCCGCTTTCCGGTGAGATCGATCTTATCGCCTCTGGCAACAGCCTGAAGAAAATCCGCTGCCGGGATCACATTTTTACAGTTTACATTATCCACCGGCATACGGTTGCCCAGCTGGGCTCCCAGTCCGAGATATACAGCATCATGTTTTTTCCGCAGCTCTTCCACGGAAACATCCCGGCCGACCTTTGTGGAAAGGTGAACCACAATATCTCCGGCCGAAAGGATGGCGCGGATATCCTCATCCAGCCTTGCCTTGGGCAGTCTGTACTCCGGAATGCCGTAGCGAAGCATGCCGCCCAGGCTCTGATGCTCATCATACACCTCAACGGAATGGCCCATAAGCGCAAGGAAATAGGCCGCCGTGAGACCGGATGGGCCGCCGCCGACAACGCCGATGGACTTACCTGTCTTCACATTTGCAGGAGGCGTTTTTACCTGATCCGCAGCAATCTGGTCGACAGCATATTTTTTCAGACCGCGGATATTGATGGGCTGATCGATGATGGTCCTGCGGCACCGCTTCTCACAGGGATGCTCACAGACCATGGCACAGGCTGTAGGGAAGGGATTCCGGTCCCGGATCACATTGATTGCCCCAGCGTAATCTCCCTTTTTGATCAGTGCAACATAGCCCGGAACATCTACATGAGCCGGGCACAGCGTCATACAGGGAACCGTCTGCACCACATTTTCCTTGCAGCGACGGTTACGGATATGACTTTCATATTCATCCGCAAAATCCTTCAGGCTGTCGAGAACCGTATTGGCTGCCACCACGCCAACAGCGCAGTCTGCCGTTTCAGAGATCATCGTACAGAGTGCTTTCAGCTTCTCCAGCGTTTCCTCTGTTGCGTCTCCATTCAAAATATCCCGCAGCATCCGCTCGGCTTCCACCAGTCCGTCCCGGCAGGGAACACACTTCCCGCAGGACTGGTTCATGGACATCTGCAGGATTGAACGATACATGACCAGCGGGCACATCCCCGGCGGATACGAAGTCATTCTGGACTTGAACTTATTCAGGGCAATATCCAGACGCTCCGCCATATCGCCTCTTTTTCTTAATTTTCTGATCATCAGAACCTCCCATTTTTACTTAGAATCCCCTAAACCCCATATAGAAATACTCTACCATAAAAAGCCGATTTTTACAATGAAAACGGGCAGGATTCCTCCTGCCCGTAATCGCATTATTATCATTTTCAGACGGTGCATCCCACAGACCAAAAACGGTGCTTGTTACTCATTTTTCTTGATGAAAAAAAACTTTTGGATTATAATCTGTTCATCTTTGCAAAAAAGGAGGAAAGTCTATAATATGATTTGCAAATTCTGTGGTACCGATAATCCAAACAACACGCAATTTTGTATTAATTGTGGAAAACCTGTTACGGCAAACTACAACAACGCTTCCGTCAATCAATCGGGAAACAGTCAACCACCTTATAATCAGCCCAACCAAAGTTATAATCAGCCCAACCAAAGCTACCAATTTTCAACCGGTGCAGAGGGTTTTGTAAGTTCAGATGAAACATGGTCATACTCATTAAGAAACGGATGGATTCAGAACTTGTCCTCCGGTGAGGGTTTTATTCGGGAAGACGCGGTTATTACCAACAAAAGACTTTACTATAGTGCAAGCTCCGGACTGATCAGTAGGAGTTCCAGAGAGGAAATTGTTGAAATAGAGGATATAACGGGTACAAAGATATTTGATTTCAAACCCTATAGCATACTCATATTCGGCCTAATCATTTTTGTTGCCGGATTGATCTTTGCCCTTTCAGAAGAAGAATGGATAATTATTTCCGCAATTGGGTTACCATTTATAGTATGCTATTTTATAGCCAAAAAATCACTTCTTCGTATTGAATATGCCGGAGGATGCATACATTTTAGTGTTAAAAGATACGGACTTAAAAGCGTGCGTGCATTTCAGCGTCAGATTTACGCAGTAAAAGAAAAAATAAGAATCGAAGAAAAAATGCAAAAAGGAGAAAACAAATGAAAACAAAAATCGGTATTTTAGGCTATGGTAACCTCGGTCGCGGCGTTGAGCAGGCCGTTCTCCGAAATGAGGATATGGAACTCGTTGCTGTATATACCCGGCGCGATCCCGCTTCTGTAAAAACGGTTTCCGGTGTAAAAACCGTATCCACAGATGTTCTGGATCAGGGAACTGAGGATTTGGATGTTCTGGTGATCTGCGGCGGAAGCGCAACCGACCTTCCGGAAATGACCCCAAAATATGCGGCCATGTACAATGTGATCGACAGCTTTGATACCCATGCAAACATCCCTCAGCATTTTGCCAATGTGGATGCTGCAGCCAGGGCTGCCGGCAAGATCGGCATTATCTCCTGCGGATGGGATCCGGGCATGTTTTCCGTGAACCGTCTCTATTCTCTTTCCATCCTGCCCGGCGCGAATGCCTATACGTTCTGGGGTAAGGGAGTAAGCCAGGGGCACAGCGATGCCATCCGCCGCATCCCCGGCGTTTTGGATGCAAGGCAGTATACTGTTCCTGTAGAAGCTGCCCTTGAGGCTGTCCGGTCCGGCCGGAATCCGGAGCTGACTACCCGGCAGAAGCATACGCGCCTCTGCTATGTTGTGGCAGAGGACGGCGCCGACAAGGCTGCCATTGAGAAGGCAATTGTTACCATGCCGAATTACTTTGCCGATTATGATACGACCGTGAACTTTATCTCCATGGAGGAGATGAAGAGGGATCACAGCGGCCTGCCTCACGGCGGAAGCGTGATCGTGACCGGCGAGACCGGTTCAACCGGCAATAAGCACGTTGTGGAATATAAGCTTACCCTGGATTCCAATCCGGAGTTCACCGGTTCAGTTCTGGCCGCCTATGCCAGAGCGGCTGCCCGGATGAACCAGGCCGGCGACAGCGGTGCCAAAACAGTATTTGATATCGCACCTGCTCTCCTCTCTCCCCTTTCCGGCGAGCAGCTCCGTCATGATTATCTGTGATCTGAAGTATGATTTTTCTTGATCAGAAGCTTGATCTTCCCTGATCAGAAGCTTGAACTTCTGTGATCAAAAGCGGATAGAAACACAATCATCCTGACCTTAGGAAAAAGGGACAGACGCCGGGCGTCTGTCCCTTTTTCCTGCTTTTCCCGAATAACCGGGGTCTTCCCTTTCCTCCACATAGATTCCACCATCTCAATGCCGGTCACTCCGTAAACTGCTGCTCCATGAGCCATTTCATTTTGGTTTTTGCACTTTCCGGCTCCACCAGCCTCACCTTTCCCTCCAGTGCGACGATCCAGGAAAGAAACTGGCTGGTTACCGCCACATCCACCTTCGCCACAAAGGTGCCTCCGTCCTCCGGCCGGATCCACACGTCACTGCCGAACTGATCAATGATCACATTGGCCATTTCATTCCGGCAGCGGAGCACGACATGCTCCACCTCGCCGCCAAACATCCGGAAATACTGTTCATTGTATTTCGTCCTGTCCTGCTTCTCGAACTCCTTCCTGCCCTGCCGGTTTTCCTCTGTCACTTCGACATTCCGCATCTTATCCACCCGGAAGTGCCTGATCTCCTGCTTATCATGATCATAGCCGATCAGATAATACCTCTCGTTATCAAAATGCAGCGCCCAGGGACTCACCGCATAGTATTCCCCGTTCCGCCGGAATTCCTCTTCCCTCTTTACGTTCCAGCTGAAATAACGAAACCGGATAGATCTATTCTCGTTGATCGCCGTATGAATAGCATCCACAGAGTAATATATACTCTCATTCATGCTCTTTACCCGGCCGCTGACCTTGATCTCACGGTCAAAAATCCTGGCGTCATGTATACTGAAGGACTTTTCCAGCTTTTTGATCAGATCATGGGTTTTCTTTTCGGAAATGAAACGGGAGGACTGAATGGCATCCACCAGGATTTTAATCTCCGCAGTCTCAAAATCGCGGTTGCCGCAATGATAGTAGGTTTTGTAACCTACCTGCTCCCTGATGATCTCTATACCAAAATCATCCAGCGCATCCAGATCATCATAGACGCTCTTTCTCTGGGCTTCAATATCATATTTTGCCAGCTCTTTGATGATCTCCGGCATAGTGAGGCCATGGGAATCATCTGTCTGCTCCTGCATGATCCTGGCCAGATACAGCAGCTTCAGTTTCTGGTTTTTTCCTTTCACCCAGGTCACTCCCTTCAAAAAGACTGTCCTATTAGAAGGACAGTCTTTTGCCATACTATTATTCAGCTGAGCGCTGAACTGTAACTTTATCCATTATGATACTGCGGTCATCATTCTCAGTTAAATCCGACCCTTCCCTCATAGGTGGTATGCAGAAGCTCATGCGCCTTATGGGAATTGGGACCCTCCAGATACTTTTCATAGAGCTCGATAATCTGGGGATTGTTATGGGACTGACGCACAGTCTGCCGCTCATCCTCGGAATACAGCGCCGCCGCTCTCTTCTCCTTATAGGTATCCAGGATATCATCGTCCTCATTCGGCAGGAAGCAGGGCCGTACATACGGCTGTCCGCCACCGTTGATGCAGCCGCCCGGGCAGCCCATGATCTCGATGAACTGATA
>DFHD01000007.1:22868-27720 GCA_002372545.1 Lachnospiraceae bacterium UBA3732
CTCGATGAACTGATACTTGGACTTTCCTTCCCGGATTTCATCCAGAAGAACCTTAGCGGACTTCATGCCGGACGCGATAGCTACATTCACAACCGTTCCGTTGATATCGAGGGATGCCTCGCGGATACCCGCATCATGGCCACGCACCTCTTCAAATGCAATAGCATCATGCTCTTTTCCGGTCAGCTTAAAGTAAACCGTACGAAGAGCCGCTTCCATAACACCACCGGTCACGCCAAAGATCACGCCCGCACCGGAGTAATCTCCCATGATATCCGGATCCCAGTCCTCCTCAGGAAGACGTGTAAAGAGAATACCGCTCCGTTTGATCATTTTTGCCAGCTCTCTGGTGGTGATGACAGCATCCACATCCGGGATGCCATTCACCTTCAGCTGTTCTCTCTGCCTCTCGTATTTCTTGGCTACACAGGGCATAACCGATACCACAAAGATATCCTTCGGATCGATGCCCTTCTGCTCTGCCCAGTAGGATTTTATGATGGCGCCCTGCATTTCATGAGGTGACTTGCAGGAGGAAAGATGCGGAAGAAGGTCTGCATAATTATACTCTGCATAATTCACCCATCCCGGTGAACAGGAGGTGATCATAGGCAGCTTGCCGCCATTCCTCAGCCGGCTAAGAAGCTCTGTTCCTTCCTCCATAATGGTTAGGTCCGCGCCGAAATTCACATCATAAACCCGTTCAAAACCCAGACGCCGGAGAGCGGCGATCATCCTTCCGGTCACCGGCGTGCCCACGGCATAGCCGAACTCCTCGCCGAGCGCCGCACGCACTGCAGGAGCAACCTGCACGATCACATGCTTGCCGGACCGCATAGCCTTGTCCACCCTGTCAATCTCCGAATGCTCCATCAAAGCACCTGTGGGACATACATTTACGCACTGTCCGCACTGAATACAGGGAGAATCTGCAAAGCTGCGGTTTTCTGCAGGCGCCACAACGGTATTGAAGCCCCGGTTTTCAAAGCCAAGGATTCCCAGACCATGCGCGTTCTGGCAGCGGGCAACGCAGCGTCCGCAGAGAATGCACTTGGATGTATCCCGGACAAGTCCGGGCGCGAGCTGATCCAGATAGGTCTTGGAATGGGTGCCGGCAAAGGCATCATCCCTCGCACCGGTCAGCCTTGCCACATGCAGCAGCTCGCAATATTCATTTTTCTCACACTGCTGGCAGTTCTTATTATGGTTGGAAAGCAGCAGCTCCACACTTTTTCTTCTGGCTTCCACAGCCGCCGGAGAAGAAATCCGGATCTCCATCCCCTCGCTCACCGGATAAACGCAGCTGGCCACCAGGCCTCTGGCTCCGGTCGCCTCCACAAGGCATACCCGGCAGGAGCCCAGATTGCATTCTCCGTGATTAAAGGTACAAAGGGACGGGATCTCGTATCCGCAGGCCTTTGCCGCTTCCAGTATTGTAAGCCCCTCTTCAACCTCGTAGGGGATTCCTTCGATTTTGATATTGATCTTAGCCATTTTTTCTCCCCCCTTACTGCTTGGAAATTGCTCTCATACGGCAGGTGCTGATGCAGGCACCGCACTTGATGCACTTCGAAGTATCAATGGCATAGGAGGGCAGCTTATGGCCTTCCGGTGTATAGCCGGTCTTCTGGATCGCGCCGACCGGGCAGCCTCTGGAGCAGAGTCCGCAGCCCACGCACTTATCCTTATCTATGACATATTCCATCAGGTTCTTGCACACATGGGAAGGACACTTCTTATCCCGGATATGGGCAATATACTCTTCCCGGAAATGCTTCAGCGTGGAGGTTACCGGATTGGCCGCTGTCTGTCCCAGTGCGCAGAGTGAATTGGTCTTTACCGTTTCGGCCAGTTCCTCCAGCTGATCCAGATCCTTCATGGTTCCCTTGCCCTCGGTGATCCGGGTCAGGATCTCCAGCATACGCCTGGTGCCAATCCGGCAGGGGGAGCACTTTCCGCAGGATTCATCACAGATGAATTCCATATAAAACTTGGCCACATCCACCATGCAGTTGTCTTCATCCATAACGATAGCACCGCCGGAGCCCATCATGGATCCCTTTGCCACCAGATTGTCAAAATCGATGGGTTCGTCCAGGAATTCCTCGGTAAGGCAGCCGCCGGAGGGGCCGCCGGTCTGGATGGCTTTAAACCTCTTGCCGCCGGGGATGCCGCCGCCGATATCATAGATCAGCTCCCGGAGAGTGGTTCCCATGGGAACTTCAACCAGGCCGACATTATTCACCTTTCCGCCCAGAGCAAAAACCTTGGTCCCCTTGGACTTTTCGGTACCTACCTTGGCAAACTCCTCAGCCCCCTCACGCAGGATAAAGGGGATGCAGGCCAGCGTCTCCACATTGTTGATGATGGTCGGCTTTTCCCAAAGTCCCTTTACGGCCGGGAAAGGCGGACGGGGACGGGGCATGCCGCGCTTACCTTCGATGGAATTCAGAAGGGCTGTTTCCTCACCGCAGACAAAGGCGCCAGCGCCGAGACGCAGATGACAGTCAAAGGAGAATCCGGTTCCCAGGATGTTTTCACCCAGAAGTCCCGCCTCTCTCGCCTGTTTAATAGCATTTCTCAGTCTCTTCACGGCTATGGGGTACTCGGCACGGACATAGAAATAACCATTTGAAGCGCCGATGGCATATCCGGCGATCATCATGCCTTCGATCACCGCAAGGGGATTTCCTTCCAGGATACTCCGGTCCATAAATGCGCCCGGATCTCCTTCATCACCGTTGCAGACAACATATTTTTCATCACTTTCCACGTTCCGGGCAAACTGCCATTTTCTGCCGGAGGGGAAGCCCGCACCGCCTCGTCCGCGGATGCCGGAGGCCAGAACTTCGTCGATAACCTCCTGGGGAGTCATGGAAAGCGCTCTTTTCAGTCCCTGGAATGCACCGGAGCCAAGAGCCTCATTCAGATCCTCGGGATTGATCTCGCCGCAGCTGTGAAGAGCCACGCGGCGCTGTTTCTTATAGAAATTGATATCCGCCTGCTTCGTCACCTTTTCACCGGTGGCCGTGTCCACGTACAGCAGGCGGTATACGACCGTGTGGTTCACGATATCCGTATGCACGATCTCTTCCACATCCTCGATCTTAACCAGCCGGTAAAGCGTATCCTCCGGATAGATCTTCACAAAGGGGCCCTGTGAACAGAAGCCGAAGCAGCCAACGATGTTTACCGTCACCTGATCATCCAGTCCCTCAGCCTTAAGCAGCTCTTCAAAGCGCTCCTTGATCTCCATGGAATTATTGGAAAGGCAGCCTGTACCGCCGCAGAGCACAATGTGCCGCTTGCCGTCCAGACCTTTAAACTTATCATCCATGGCCTTTGTACAGGCGGCAATGGAATTGTCCAGTGTTTTTACATCCTTGATCATGCCGTCACCTCCTTTTCCGCATCCTGATAGGAGGCTACGATATCATGCACCTGATTCACGGATACCTTGGGATAAACCTTGCCGTTGATGCTGACTGCCGGCGCAATACCGCAGGCACCGATGCAGCGAAGGGCGTCGATGGTGAAGAGTCCGTCATCCGTGGTCTCTCCCGGTCCCACGCCAAGAAGCTCGCAGAACTTGTCGATCACCTGCTGCGCACCCTTGACATAGCATGCTGTACCCAGACAGCACCCGATCACATATTTTCCCTTTGGTTTTAAAGAAAAGAAGGAATAGAATGTAACTACTCCGTAGATCTCTGCTACCGATATTCCGGTTTTCTTTGATACCAGCTCCTGCACCTCAAGCGGAATATATCCATACTCGTTCTGGATATCGCTGAGGATCATCATGAGCGGCGTCTTTTCATCCTTATAGCGGTCGCAGATCTCAGATATGGCTGCCGCAGCCGCGGCATTCAGCTTCCCCATAAAAGACCTCCTCTTTTGTACTAAGATTCTATGTTTAATGATACCAAAAGGCATGAGGTTTTATAAAGTAAACTTTCGTTCGGATTATTAAATAATTCTTATACTGCTTTAACTCATTAGGCAGGCTGTTTTTTCAAAAAGGTCCTCAGATGCCTTCTGTATATCCGGCTGTCCGAATATCGCGCTGATCACGGCAATCCCGTCAATTCCGGTGCCCCTAAGCTCCTGCAGATTATCTCTGGTGATACCGCCTATTGCGACAACCGGAATGGATACCGCATCGCAGATTGCCCTCAGGGTTTCGTGACTCACGGGGATGGCATCATCCTTTGAACCGGTGGGGAAAACGGTTCCCACGCCGAGATAATCCGCTCCCGCCTTTTCTGCAAGAACGGCTTCTTCCACTGTTTCTGCAGATACACCCAGTATCCTGTCCTCTCCGATGATCTCCCTCACCCGGAGGACCGCCTGATCCGCAGCCATATCCTCAATCTGCCTTCTCCCTGCACTCTGCATAAGCTTTAAGAGATCCTTCTGGCCTACATGCACGCCGTCCAGCCCAAGTTCCGCAGCAAGCTCTATATCATCATCGATCACAAAGGGAATATGCTTTTCCCGGCAGAGCTTCTGGAGCTCTTCCGCCTCCTCCCGGACAAACGCCCTGTCCGCGTCCTTTTCCCGGAGCTGAAGAAAGGTGATCCCTCCCCGAAGCGCCTCCCTGCATTTATCCTCCAGCGTTTCCTTCTCCTTCAGCCAGTGCCTGTCTGTCACGGCATAGAGCCGCATAGAGCGCTGTAATTCCTCTTTTGTGAATGCCTTCATCCTTGTTCCTCCCGGTTAGTTATGATTTTATGATCCAGTCACAGTCTACATCATACTCCAAAAACCATTCGGATACAACCTCAGCGGACGTCCCATTGTGACGCAATGTCACGACCGCATGGCCAGTGCTTCCGTTTTTAATTAACAC
>DFHD01000104.1 GCA_002372545.1 Lachnospiraceae bacterium UBA3732
GGAGGTTTTGCTATTTAAAGGAGTTCTATCGTTCCCGGCGGTTTACTCGTCAGGTCGTACATTACTCTGTTGACTCCCTTAACCTCGTTAATGATCCTGTTCATGGTCTTTTGAAGGATTTCAAACGGAATATCGGTGCAGTCGGCAGTCATGAAATCGCTTGTATTGACCGCACGAAGCACTACTGCGTAATCGAAGGTTCTGAAATCCCCCATGACACCGACCGAACGCATATTGGAAAGCGCTGCAAAATACTGATCAGGAAGATGCTTGATGCGGCCGCCGGCCAGTGCCTTATCCATTTCCTCCCGGAAAATGGCGTCGCTGTCCTGAACGATCCGAACCTTATCCGGCGTGATCTCGTCGACAATACGGACGCCGAGACCGGGGCCCGGGAAGGGCTGACGGAACACCAGATACTCCGGAATGCCAAGCTCCAGGCCTGCCCTGCGCACCTCATCCTTAAAGAGCATCCGGAGAGGCTCAACAATCTCTTTAAAATCCACATAATCCGGCAAACCGCCTACGTTATGATGGGATTTGATGGTGGCCGACTTGCCAAGACCGGATTCGATCACATCCGGATATATTGTTCCCTGTGCCAGAAAGTCCACCGCTCCGATCTTCTTTGCTTCCTCTTCAAAGACACGGATGAACTCCTCGCCAATGATCTTTCTTTTCGCTTCCGGATCCTCCACGCCGGCCAGCTTTGCGTAGAACCGGTCCGCTGCATTTACCCGGATAAAATTCAGTTCATAATTCCCGTCGGGGCCGAAGATGGCCTCCACCTCATCTCCTTCATTCTTCCTGAGCAGCCCGTGATCTACAAAGACACAGGTCAGCTGCCGGCCCACCGCCTTGGATAAAAGCACTGCGGCAACAGAAGAATCCACGCCGCCTGAAAGGGCGCAAAGCACACGGCCGCTGCCGATCCTTTCGCGCAGGGACTGAACTGTAGTCTCTACAAAGGAATCCATCTTCCAATCACCCTTGCAATGGCAGACGTTGTAAACAAAATTATACAGGATTTCCTTACCCTGCTCCGTATGCATGACCTCAGGATGAAACTGGGTGGCATATAGTTTTCTCACCGGATCCTCCATGGCTGCCACAGGGCAGTCCTTCGTATGAGCGGTGACAATAAAGCCCTCCGGCACCCGGGCAATGTAATCTGTGTGGCTCATCCACGTGGTGATCCTGCTTTTGATCCCCTTGAAGAGCAAAGATCTTATATTCTTTGTCTGTATATCTTCGCCGGCAGGCTTCCCGCTGCTCTCCGCTATCGCACCGGCTTCCCCGCTAATGATGGTCTCCGTCCTCCCATACTCGCTGACGGGCGCAGTCGCAACCCTTCCACCCAGGAGATGGGCCATAAGCTGGGAACCATAACAGATGCCCAGAACAGGAATCCCCAGATCAAAGATCTCTTTGGTATAGGAAGGAGAATCCTCCAGATACACACTGTTAGGGCCTCCGGTAAATATGATCCCGCTGGGCTTCATCTCTGCCAGCTCGCTGATCGGCATGGTGTAGGGATGCACCTCTGCATATACATTGCATTCCCTTACTCTCCTCGCGATGAGCTGGTTATACTGGCCGCCAAAATCCAGTACAATAATCTTCTCTCTGTCCATATTTCCTCCCTGCCAAGCAGCTATAAAAAACAATTCTCCGGTCAGCTCCTGCCGGCCGGAGAACCGCATTTTTCTCTATTTAGCCAGTTCCTTCAACGCTTCCTGAAGCTGATTATCCTGGTCATGCGGAATAACCACCAGCTTCTCAAGACCTTCATTCAGCTCAACCTCTTTATCCGGTGCGATACCCACCTCATGAATATCATTTCCGGCGGGCGTAAAGTATTTTGCCACTGTGAACTTAATACCGCTTCCGTCGGAAAGCTTCATGACGGACTGTACAATTCCCTTTCCAAAGGTGTTGGTTCCTACGATCACCGCCAGGCCGTAATCCTTCATAACGCCTGTATAAATCTCGGATGCGCTGGCGCTGTTTCCGTTCACGAGAACAGCCATGGGAATATCCACCTTATGGCCGTCCTTGCAGCTGAAGCTTTCCAGAACCTTGCCGTTCTTATCCCTGGTTTCCAGAAGAAGCCCCTTAGAAGAAGCACCCTCTGCCTGAAGATCGTCATCCACCATATAATCCAGCATATCGATCACCGACGTAAGGAGACCACCCGGATTATTCCGAAGGTCAACAACCAAAGCCTTTGCCCCCTGCCCGATCAGATCATCCACGCCTTCTTTAAACTGAGCGGGGGTATTCTCGATGAATTCGGAAACCATAATGTAACCGACATTGCCCTCCAGCATCTCATACTCTACGGTTACATTCTCAACCACCGCACGTGTGATCTTGAAATCCATCGGCTGTGTTTCTCCCTCACGATAAACCTTGAGGCTGGCTTCTGTTCCCTCGGTGCCGCGGATGATTTTTACAACCTCCTCGAGCGTCATGTCAGCTGTAACCTCGGTTCCGTCAACCTCCATCAGGACATCTCCGGGAAGGAGTCCTGCCTCCAGAGCCGGACTTCCCTTGAGCGGTTTTACAATATAAATCTGGTTTGTTTCCACATTCTTGGAGACCGTAGCACCGATGCCTACGTAGGTTCCGCTGTCATCCTCCATGAGCTTCTCATATTCTTCGGGGGTATAGTATACGGTATAAGGGTCATCCATACCGTTTAGGATGCCGTCAAAATAGGCTTCCTCCTGTTTTTCCGGGTCCTGCTCAAAATAAAAATAATTATTCAGGATATTTTCAATCTCAGATGTTTTATTCCTGATCCTGTCGGAATTGGGATCAAAGCTTCCCTCAGACTGGCTTCCTTCCTGACCGTCGGCGACCGTGGCCGGCTGAGAGGACTCCGGTTCAAAACTGTCCTTTGATTCTTTTTTTCCGCAGCCGCAGAGGCTGACGGTGAGCATAGCTGCCGTAAATACAGCTGCCGATTTTTTCCAGATTATCTTTTTCATTATGCCTTCCTTTTTAGAACAGGAAATCCAAAGGATCCTGATATTCTCCATTGATCCGGACGCCAAAATGCAGATGCGGGCCGGTAGAAGCTCCGGTATTTCCGGAAAAGGCTACCACATCTCCTGCATTCACCTTCTGACCGACAGTCACGTTAAAGCCGGAAAGGTGATAGTAGATAATGGTAATCCCGCTGCCGCAGTCGATCAGCACGGCATTTCCGCCGGTTCCCATATATCCTGTATACATGACCACGCCGCTGGCTGCCGCAATACAGGGGCTGCCCTCGTCACATGGAATATCGATTCCTCTGTGATCGCTGGTCGCACCGGCTGCGTTCGGTCTGTCCCTGTAACCGAAGTAAGAGGAAATCTCCCCGCTCGATGGCATGGGCCAGAGCATCTTATCTCCGGAATAGGTATACTGCACATAGGTTGTTGTTGTCCTGTAGCTGGCCTCCAGCTGGGCAATCGTGGCGGACTGCTGCTGCTCGAGCTGCTCCAGTGTAGCTATGCTGGCCTTTGCATTATCAATATCCGCCTGATAGCTCTCGATTTGTTTTGTCTTTGCATCAGAGTACATCTGCAGGATTTCCTGTTGATCCTGATAGCTTTCCTCCACCACTCCGATTCCTTCGATCATGGTCTCCATCATGAGCTTCTGATCCGCAATGCTTCTCCGCGTATCCGAAAGCTCATTCAGCTTGCCTTCCTCAAAGGAATTGAACTCGGAAATATATTCCACCCGGTTTATCAGCTCCGAAAATTCAGCTGCCTGGAAGATCACGTCATAAATTGAGGTATTTCCGTTCTCATATTCATTCTGAATATGGAGCTTCAGCGCCTCATATTGCTCATTTTCCTTCTCCTGGG
Organism: Lachnospiraceae bacterium UBA3732; assembly: GCA_002372545.1. Classification (GTDB taxonomy): domain Bacteria; phylum Bacillota; class Clostridia; order Lachnospirales; family Lachnospiraceae; genus Eubacterium_Q. Next base: position 3,864 of record DFHD01000104.1, read on the forward strand.
CACTCTCCAGCTGGGATTGCAGCTCAGTTACGGTATTTTCGCAGATTTTTTTCTGCTCGTCCATGGCATCCAGCTGATCCTGCAGCTCCAGAATCTTATCATCCAGAAGCTTCAGCTTCGTAATATAATCGTTCTGAGCCGTCAGATAGCCGTTCAGCTCCTTCTGCAGAGTAACCTTCTGTTCCTTGATCTTCACGGCCTGCTGCTGGAGCGCGGCAATAGCCTGAGCGGTATAGACCTCATTCCCGCTCTGGGTCACAACAGTCTGAATGATCACGGGGCCTTCCGCCCCGGCCTTATCCTCCTTATTATCTGCCTTTGCGGGGTCATCCGCATCCACGGGATTAAAGTCCGGCCAGGGGCCAACCTCCGGAACAGAGGTGTTTCCTTCTGTTGTTTTTTCGGTAGATGGCTGTGTCGTGGGATTTTCCGTCCCCGGATTCTCCGTAGGCTTATCCGTCGGCGTATCCGTAGAGGTATCCGTCGGAGTCTCCGTGGTGGTACCGGGCTGCTCGGATGAGGTATCCGTCGGGGTTTCTGAAGAGGTATCCGGCTCTGTGGATCCTGTGTTCGGTTTCTCCGAACTGTTATCCGCAGGCTTACCGGGATCGTCATCCCCGGGAGTCGTGCTCTCATCCGTCACATCTCCCAGTACCCTTGCTGCCGGAACATTTCCGGACAGGGCAAGCACCAGACAGACTGCCACGTATTTTTTCCACTTTCTCAATGGATCACTTCCTTTTTTCTTTTTAGACTTTCAGATGCTTCTTTGTGGTGATCCAGCTTCCGAGGAAGCCAATGCCTACGCCGATGGCCAATGTAACCGGCGCCAGCGTTTTAAAGAGTTCATTTGCCGGGGTAAATTCAAAGAGACTCTGCAGAATAGAGAATCTTCCGGCGATATAATTGATCACAAGATCGTAGAGGTAGTAGATCAGAACAAGCGGGATCACGGAGCCCACAAGTCCGATAATGATACCCTCAACAATAAAGGGACTTCTGACAAAGCCATTGGTGGCTCCGATCAGCTTCATGATCTTAATCTCTTCCCGGCGTACCGTAATACCTATGGTAATGGTATTGCTGATCAGGAATATGGCGACCAGCAGAAGGATCAGGATAATACCAAGAGAAGCATATCCCACGAAGGTCTCCACCGCGGAAATATTATCCGCTGTATACTGGGAGCTTTTTACCTTTCTGACGCCATCCAGACCCTTCAGGTACTGCTCGAAGTCCGCATGCTTCGATACATCCTTCAGTGTGATCTGGAAGGATCCGGAACGGGCCAGAGGGTTGTCGTTGCCGAACGCGCTTCTGGCAGCCTCGGGATCATCATAGGTTTCGTTGGTGAAATTGATCCAGGCCTCCTCAGGCGTGATCTCATCCAGAGTATTGACCTCATCCCGGGTCTTGATCTGCTCCCGGAGAAGATTGATGGTCGTTTCCGTCGCATCATAATCAAAGAATACGGAAATGGTGATATTCTGTTCGATTTTTTTAATACCGGAACGGAAATTCACGATCACGGCATAAAACAGACCGAAAATAAAGAGACAGGCTATGATCGTACCGATAGAAGCAAGCGAAAAAAGGAGATTCCGCCTGATATTCTTAAAGCCCTGTCTTACACTGTACCAAGCTGAACTAATCCTCATCGATATAACCACCCTTCTCTACATCGCTGACGATCACACCCTTTTTGATGGTGACCACGCGCTTTTTCATTACATTCACGATCTCCTTGTTGTGGGTAACAACAACAACCGTGGTGCCCTTGGCATTGATCTCTTCCAGAAGATTCATGATCTCCCAGGAGTTTTTGGGATCCAGGTTACCGGTAGGCTCATCCGCAAGGATGATGTCCGGCTTATTGACAAGCGCCCTGGCCAGAGCCACTCTCTGCTGCTCGCCACCGGAAAGCTGGCGGGGATAGGATTTATACTTGTCCGCCAGACCCACCAGCGTCAGCACGGCAGGCACCTGCCGGCGGATATACCGCGAGGGGGTCTCAATTACACGCTGCGCAAAAGCAACGTTTTCATAAACTGTACGATCCTTCAGCAGCCGGAAATTCTGGAATACAACGCCAAGCTTACGGCGAAGCCTGGGAATCTGACGGTTTTTCAGCTTTGTATAATCAAAGCCGGCCACTTCGATCTTTCCTTTTGTGGGAACGAGTTCCCGAAGGAGCAGACCGATCATTGTTGTCTTGCCGGAGCCGGAGCTTCCGACGATGAACACAAATTCACCCTTTTCGATCTTGAGATTAATATCCTTCAGGGCCACTGTGCCCGTGGGATATTTCATCGTCACGTTTTCCAATTTGATCATAGATAAAGGTTTCCTTCCATTTGGTTATTGCCTGAACGCCTGCATATTCTTATTCTTCCTTCCGAATCAGAAATCAAGCGATTCCATATATTTCATATATTTTACCACCATAAGAGCGATCTTAAAGGTAATGGCATCCTCGAACACCCGAAGATCCAGTCCTGTAGCCTTTTCGATCTTGTCCAGCCGGTATACCAGTGTATTTCTGTGAATGTACAGCTGGCGGCTGGTCTCTGACACATTCAGACTGTTCTCGAAGAACTTGTTGATGGTGGTCAGCGTTTCCTCATCAAATTCATCCGGAGACTTTCCGTCAAAGATTTCCTTGATGAACATCCGGCAGAGCGGAATGGGCAGCTGGTAGATCAGCCGGCCGATGCCCAGATTGTTATAGGCAATGATATTCTTGTCGCTGTAGAAGATCTTTCCTACATCCAGCGCCATCTTGGCCTCCTTATAGGAACGGGAGACCTCCTTGATTTCATTGACTATGGTACCGAAGGCCACATGAACAGATACCATGGCCTCCATATTCAGCATATCCACGATGGTTCTGGCTGTCTTGGCCAGATCCTCATAGGTTTCGTTGGGGCGTACCTCCTTCACCAGAATGATATTCTTTTCATCCACAGCGGTGATGAAATCCTTTGCTTTTGCAGAAAAGATGTTCCGCACGGTCTCCAGCGCATTATTATCCTTCTCCGCCTTGGTTTCAATAATAAAGACGCAGCGCTTTACATCTGTATCGATGTGCAGCTTCTTTGCCCTGTTATAGATATCCACCAGGAGAAGGTTATCCAACAAAAGATTTTTGATAAAGTTATCCTTGTCCGAACGCTCCTTATAGGCAACCAGAAGACTGCGGATCTGGAATGCCGCCATGCGTCCCACCATATAGGTGTTATCCGACTCACCCTTTGCCATAACTACGTATTCCAGGGTTTTGTCATCCATAACCTTGAAAAACTGATAGCCGAGAATCGACTGGCTCTCTGCCCGGGAGTCCGCAAAAGAAATCACCGTCTCCTCAAAAGGCAGCAGATCATCCTCACTGGTATGGGCCAGAACACGCCCCTCCGCGTCTGTTACAATGAGATCAACCTTTGTAATGATACTGATCCCATCCAGAGTTTCCTGTAAAATTTGATTTGAGATCATATTTTCTCCTGTTCTGTTATGCTGGGTTTACACTTCGTATCATTGTACCATTTTTTCAAGGCAAAAAAAAGGGGAAATACGATATTTAACCGTATTTCCCGCTTTTTTCATGATTTTTTCACTTAGTTTAGTTGACGATGATCTCCTCAGTCTCCTTATCGAAGATATGAATCTTGGAAAGGTCGAAGGCAAACTGAACGGTATCGCCGGGACGAGCTGTTGTACGAGCATTTACTCTGGCTGTGATATCGAACTGGTCAATGGAGAAGTACAGATATACTTCTGCACCGAGCATTTCGTAGATATTGATTCTTGCGTCGATCACAGATTCCGGAGAGGACTCGATGAACAGCTGCTCATCATGAATATCCTCAGGACGGATACCCAGAACAACTTCCTTGTCAATGAATCCGCTGGCGATCAGCTTGTTAGCCTTAGCCTCGGGAACCTTGATGGAGTGAGAACCAAACATCAGGATCACATCAGCGCCACTCTTTACAACCTTGCAGTCGATGAAGTTCATCGGAGGCATTCCCATGAATCCGGCTACAAACAGGTTTGTAGGATGATCATACAGATTCTGAGGTGTATCTACCTGCTGGATGATACCGTCCTTCATAACGACGATACGGGTACCCAGTGTCATA
>DFHD01000028.1 GCA_002372545.1 Lachnospiraceae bacterium UBA3732
ATCGCTTCATCCTCGTTTTCGGGCGGGTCGTAAAGTGTAACCTGTGCTTGCTTCCGCAAGCGGAGCAGCACAGGTTGCACTTTACTCCCCTTGTGCTATAAAGTTGTCAATCAGTCTTACTTTGTTGTTGATCTTGACGGCGATTGCGCAGAGGATTTCGCCCTCGACGCGGTCTACGCTCTCCATCGTATCGTTGCTTACAAGCTCCACGTAATCGATCTCGGCCATGGGCTCGGATTCAATCATCTCTGTCATGGCCTTCCGGATCTTTGCCGCATCCTTTTCTCCCTCTTCCACCATGCTCTTGCCCAGACGAATTGCCTTACTGAGGATCAGAGCCGCCTTCCTCTCCTCCGCATTCATGTAGGTGTTCCGGGAGCTCATGGCCAGACCGTCCTCTTCCCTGACAATGGGACAGCCCACGATCTCCAGATTCATATTCAGATCCTTAACCATCCTCTTAATTACGGCCAGCTGCTGCGCATCCTTCTGTCCGAAGTATGCCTTATCCGGCTGAACAATATTGAAGAGCTTATTCACAACCGTGCAGACGCCCCGGAAGTGGACAGGCCGGGAAAGGCCGCAGAGGTGATTGGTCAGACCATTCATATCCACAAAGGTCACGAAACCATCCTTATACATTTCCTCCGGCTCCGGATGAAAGATGAGGTCGCCCCCTGCCTCTTCCACCTTTTTCGCATCGCGATCAAGATCACGGGGATAGCTCTCCAGATCCTCTGTGGGGCCGAACTGCATGGGATTCACAAAAACCGAAACGACTGTTTTGGTATTATCCTTTGCCGAAGCCCTGATCAGCGACTGATGTCCGGCATGCAGATAGCCCATGGTGGGCACGAGGCCAACGGTCTCGCCCTGTTTTCTCCATTCCTTTACGATTGCTCTTACCTCATCAACTGTTTTTACGATCTGCACTTTACGTTTCCTCCTGATATTCTTCTGTCCTGCCGGCTCATATGGTCAGCTTGTACTTTCTTTTCCACTGCCGGCTAAGTACTATTTATTTGCACTTCCGTCCCTTACGGTCAAACTGCGCAATCGAACCGTAACGCAGGTGTACCCGCAGCTTACAGTTCCTTCTTCAGCGCCTCGATCACCTCGTCATCGATCTTGTAGGTATGCTCCTGCGCCGGATAGACGCCGCTCTTTACTTCCTCATCATATGCCTTAAATGCACTCACCACTTCCTCGGAAAGATTGGCGAACTGCTTAACGAACTTCGGCTTATAATCGCTGAAGAGAGCCAGCATATCCGCATATACCAGAACCTGGCCGTCCGTTCCCGCTCCGGCACCAATGCCGATGGTCGGAATGCGAAGCTCCTTCGTCACGAGCTCCGCCAGCTTTGCCGGAACACACTCGAGAACCACAGCGAAAGCACCGGCATCCTGGACGGCATACGCATCCTCCAGAAGCTTCTTTGCCGCATCGTACGTCTTCCCCTGAACCTTATAGCCGCCGAAAGCATGAACACTCTGGGGCGTAAGGCCGATATGGGCGCAAACCGGAATGCTGGCTCTTGTGATGGCGCGGATCACCTCGGCGAATTCCACGCCTCCCTCCAGCTTCACGGCGCCGCCATGGCCCTCTTTCATCAGACGCCCTGCGTTCACCACTGCATCATAGGTGCTGGTCTGATAAGACATAAAGGGCATATCGATCACCACCAGGGCGTCCTTGGCACCTCTCGCCACGGCTGCACCATGGTGGATCATGTCCTCCATCGTAACCGAAACTGTATTTTCATAGCCCAGGACCACATTGCCCAGAGAATCGCCAACCAGAATGGAGTTGATCCCGGCCGCATCCACAAGCTTGGCCGTGGAATAATCATAGGCAGTCAGCATGGTGATCTTCTCACCCTTCGCCTTCATTTCCTGAAATGTAACGACTGAGTTCTTCATAAGCTTTATCCTCCCCGTTTTTTTTAACCGCCAGCCGAAGCACTTCCCCTGCCAGCGCCAGATAGGTTTTCCGGTCCTCCGGTGAAAGCACCTCCATGTGCTTTTCCACCGTCCGGATGTCTCCACGCTCAATCGGCCCTGTCAGCTGACCGACGGGCCCCTTTTCGGTTATTCCCCGGGCATTATCCAGAAACAGCCCAGAAAGCGCCCTGTGCGCATCTTCCGGCTGGAAGCCGCACTCCGTCAGAAGCCGCGTTGCCATGCCATAAATGCCGCAGACCATGTTGCTGGCCATCACTGCCGCCGCATGATATTTCGGCTTATTCTCTGCCGTGATCACCGCCGCAGAAAGCCCCGCATCCTGAAACAGCCGGAGCAGATCATCCCGGTACTTTTCATGTCCTTCAATTGTAATATAAGCGTTTTGGAAATTTTCTATAGCCGTGAACCGGTCGTTCACCGCATAGATTGGATGGATGGAATACCCGTAGACTCCGCAGCCGTCGAAAACCGCAGATGTAAGAGCTCCGCTGGTGTGACAGAGGATTTTCCCCTCCAGCGGGCAGCTTGAATTAAGCTTTTGAAAAACATCGCTGATCGCATCATCGCGAACCGTGATAAAGATCACGTCCGCATCATTCGCCAGATCTATATCCGTGTCGTAGCATAAGGTATCGGTAAAGCGGGCCGCCTCCTCGGCATGCTCCCTCGTCCGGCTGAAGTATCCGGCCACGTTTGCGCCGTGGTCCTCCAGATACCGGCCCAGAGTACAGCCCACACGGCCGGCGCCGATAAATCCAATCCTCATAAGTCACCACCTTTCCTAATATACTCGTACAAACTTTCGTTCTGTACGGTCTGGGGTCCGCCAGGCTGCGCCTGGATCAGTCCCCGGAAAAGCGGTTTTCTCCGGCAGAAAAAAATGAAGCGAAGTATCAGGGTATAGTTTCTTTCGAATACCATCCATGTGCAATATACACGATTTTGGATTCGTTGTAAACAATTCTTTTTTGAACTTTTGATGAATTAGCGCGAAGTGTGACCTGTGCGGGCTGCAATAATGCCCGCACAGGATTTCGCCGAAAAACCAATTACCATTTAAAGAGGCCCTTCACAATACCCATGGGATTACTGGACTGTGTTTCATGCACCTTCATATTCGGATCCTCGCGCAGACTCTTGATCAGCTCGATCAGAACATTCATATCGATATCGCCGTTCTTATAGGCCTGGCGGATATACACGCCTGCATTTCCCTGATAAACCTCAATCTTATCATAAGAAAGCGGTTCCTTCCTCTTACCCTTGACAATCTGAACAATACCGTCTGTGGTAAAGAGCAGATCATTGTCCGAATCGGACGTATCATCCAGAATGGCAACCGTTTTTCTTTGCAGCTTATGGTCATTCGGAATACCTGTCTGTCTGGCAAAATATCGGTCGAATTCCTCCTGATCCCGCATCAGAAGAACAGTTCCCCGCTCGATGGCATTGATCCGATCGCGGTACTTGATGATCTTGTCTGCCAGCTCATCGTAGCGGTCATCCGTCTCAGCCGTTGTCACACCATCATCGATCAGCTCAAAGCCAAGATACTGCTTTTTCAGATCCGCTTTTTCTACCAGATCGTCGGATGTATCGTACAAAACATCCGGTGTCTCAATATCCTGTTTGATACAAAATTCACGCAGATTAGACTCCGCCTCATTCATCGATACGATATCTTCCCGCCGTGCAATATAATCCTGCGCATATGTTTTCATCTGATCAAAAAATTCATGGCTGAGATTCTTAAAGGAAATCTCCAGTATCTCGTCATAGGTTTCCTTGGTGAAGGAATCCTCATCGATCTTCTTTCGGATGTTTAGGAGCGTCATCCGGTCTGCAATCACAGATTCGCTGAGAACGAGCAGCAGCTCATTTTCATTGCCCTGTGTAAAGTTGAGCAGATTCACAGCAGAAAGCATATCGTTCAAAACCTGCAGATAATTGTAGGGATAATCCATATCCAGAAGCATATTTACATACGAACCGAGAACACCCTTTTTCCTGAGGTCGATGCCATCCGCCTTCCGGGCAGCAAACGCCTCTACCGTCTCCTCGAAATAGCTGTCCGGGCATTCCTTATCATCCGGAACAGGCACACACTTATTAAACAGAATCGTATATTTCCTCTTGAACTCATCCAGCACAACATCGAACTTTTTGGAAAGGATTTTCCGCTGATTCTCGAGAAATTCCTTTTGCACACTCTCGATGACGTTTACATCGTCCTTCTTTTCCAGAAGTTCCTTCGATGGGAGAGGATACAGATACTTTTCATCCATTCTTTTCTGCAGATACTGATATCCCACGATTGCCTTCTGATTTCCGTTCAGGTAATCACCCACATAATATTTGCTGAGCAGCTGGGCATTGACGACGGGATTATAGTCCTCATTGATCAACCTCCGGAAGAGACGCGCCGCTTCATCCGCCGCGCCGATCTTCATATAGGAAAATGCGCAAAGCTGCAGAACATCGTTTGCATTTCCGGAATACTTCAATGCAAACGGCAGAAGCTCGCCGATCTTCGCACGCTCAGCCGGATTATTTCCGTCCAAAAGATCAATATATTCCAGTGCGCATGAAGATGCGATCTGATTCTCACGAAGAAGATCACATGCACCGAACGCACGGATAAACACCTCAAAATAAAGCTTCGCAGCATCCGAATAATAGGCGGAAAGCTCTCCCGTTGTGGTGAGCGCCAGTTCATTTGCCGTGTTCCCAAAGAAGTACCAGAAAGGCGGATATGCCACAAATTTATCTTTGATCGTATCCAGCCGCTCGTATCTGCGGAACGCATCCGAATCCATCAGGATTTCATTGTACTGGGTTACCTGCCGCTCCGTGAGACGGTATGCATCGGGAATATCGTGCGCATCCACGAGCCGCCAAGCCGTGTCGAAGAGCTCCCGGCGAAGGCCGTTGAATTGCTCGATGGCAGACCGCCGAAGCTGCCAGAGCTGTTTCTCATATGCAAGCTTGTTTTCAGCCTTTGATTTCCGGTAATTCATATAACCGATGCCAACCTGCGATGCAAGCGATGTTAAAAACGTAATCGGATTTCCGCTCGCAAAAATGAATCCCACACTCGGAACAGCATTCCAAATAGCATTCTTCATCTTGTTCTGATATTCTCTGTCGATGAATTTCCGGTCGCCCTCCTGCATCCGGAAGAACGTGATCGTATCCAGCAGCTGCTTCAAAATATTCAGCAGCGCCTCATCCTTGGGGATGCTCTCCAAATTCAGGTTGTTCAGAATCGTATCATATTCCTGTTCCAGAACAACAACATCGTTATAATCGATGATCTGCGACACGGATACCGTACAAAGATTTAAAGCAAAAGCTGTTTTGATTTTCGAGTCGTGGAAATCAAACGACCCGTTTTGCATTTTTGTGATGAGTTCGGTTGAATTGTTGTCCATGTGTAATCCCCCTTTTTTCGTCAAAATCTAATAGTTATCACTACTGGAACATGATCTGATATTTCTTTTCTATAGAGTTCAAAATCATTTTCGGGATCCTTATATGTTTTTCTTACTGCATCTATTTTTTTACACCTGTAATATATATCCCTATCCTTCAAGTATTGTTCATCAATTGTAACATGATCATAATTCTGTGAGTAACCTCTATTGGGATTATCATCTTCTGAGGGTTCATCTGTTTCCTTTGACTTGAGTGTAGTCAGTTCGTATTGTAGAGTCCTAATAGCCTGACCATCTACATGAATAATTTCATCTAGATATGTATTTTTATTTATTCGTTTTTTTGCAATATCATCTCTATGAGGAAAATCAATATTGAGATTATAATCTCCCAACGCAATCGTTATTGCCTGCTTATTATTACCATATTTTCTGTTTGTACTGATGGCAGGAAACACTTCTTGTGTCAAAGCCATATACTCTGCTTTTCTTTTATCAATTTCTGTTTTTGTGTTATTTCCAAAATGGAGATGAACGTTTATTATTCGAAATTCAAACTGCCCTCCATGAACCGGTTCAAATCTGGCATAATAAGGCGGCCGTACAAACTTATTAGGATCAGCAGCCACTTCATTTCTATGTTCCTTACAGTTTATTATTCGCGGTTCATATACTCTGGTATACTTCTTTCTCCCCTTTGGATTAACATCTGTTTCCACTAAACGAACTCGTTTTGTATTCCAAATATATACAAACTGCTCACCTCTCGGATCACTTTCATAATCTATATCAGATACCCTTTTATCCCATTCTCCACCAAAACGATGTTTATTAAGCAAGCTTTCAACGGCATTTCCTTCACTTAACACTTCTTGCAAAGCCACTATATCAAACCCGTTCGATGTAATAATCTTTGCAATCTTGTCCATATCCCTTTTTAATTCCACGTTCTTACTAAAGTTTTTCAAGTTAAATGATGCAATCTTATATTCCCTCGGAATGTTTAATTCATATAAGCTGTTTAATGCACTATATTTTTCATCCATGTATATTTCCCCTTCCATACCTCAGGTATTATTTTAAGAGACTGTTGCATTCTTATTGCCCTTAGCTCCACTCAATCATAAATATCTTCTCTCCATCTATGCGATTCTTATCATCTCTATTTTTATTATTTCAAATTTTTCTTGAATCATCCCATTATTAAGAAACCCATTCCACGCTCTCGTTTTCCAGCGTGATACTATCCCCGTTTTGGATAATGTCATAAGAAAAGCCTTTTCCAAATCTCGGTCCAAATACAACGCAAAGAAACGCCTTACCCCTGTCTAAGTCCCAATGAAACTCAGCCCTGGCAGTGAAAAAAAAGATTCCGTTTTGTTGATTTATTTCTTCTACTTCCGCGTCTATGCTTTGCTCTGTAAGAACCGCGTTTTCATATAACCATCGTTTCTTTGGAATTGTTTTATAAAAATGCTCCGTTCTCCGAACAGCATCACAAAATACTATGGATAACCCGGATGGTATTTCGCCATATTTTTCAGAATTTCTAAACGAATCCGATTCTCCGTTCAAACTCGTAAAATGCTCGATACATTTATTAAGCATTACTTCTTCCAGATTCATCATGCGATTTCCTCCATGCGGGAAGAAACGTTCAAACAGAGCGTTTCTTCGGTCGATTCTAAAGGTGACAATACGAACTCAAAATAATCTACCATCTTTCATGAATTGTCCCTTATTAATATGAATCGGATTGACTTTTTTCCTTTACCATAGTATTATCTTTGTGAAAGAAATGGGTTTTTTGTCGTGTACAGCCTTATGGCTCAATCGGGTTGCTCGTTTCTTTTTTTATGTCTAAAACATCATACAAATATAATTTTTTATCCTCAGAATGTCTTACAATCAGCGATGTTATTCCCGTCAACATCCTTTATAACTGATACACTCCTCTTATCTTTTACTTTCCCTTTTGCAGCGAAAATCTCATCATACTTTATCTGATACGCTAATAACCTCGGGATATATTCCGGAGGAGTTCTTCTACCTGCCTCCCAGTCCTCCAACGTACGAACAGGGATGCCTGTATGCTCTGAAAACGCTTTACGTGACATCCCTGTACTTTCTCTCAAGCCTTTAATCGATTTGGCTATATCCACTAGAAACCGATCTGATGATTCCCATGAAAATGATGGTATGATCCTGCCCTCAATCTTCGATATGTTCTCCGCATCAATTCTTTCTATCCGAAACGCATTTCGTTCTCTTGCAAGGGGATTTCCCGGATGAAGATAAGAGTATTCTGCTCTGGAATAGTTGCCCTTAGCCTTGGGTTTCAGCTCCACCCCTTCCAAACGTCCGGTTGGTATCCTAGCGTTGACTGCTTTCCGTTACGGACCACAGGCGTTTTGATCACCTGCGGGTTGTCGAGGATTTTTTCCAGCTTATCCTCCTCGGCGATATACTTGATCAGCATCAGGGTGTCCTGATCCTTTCCATCCCAGTTGATCATGTTATCGATGCCGCCGTTAGCTTGGGCAACGGAGAGGAATTCTCCCTTGCTCATGCCCTTTTCCTTCATATCCACAAACTGAAATTTGATCCCCCGTTCCTTGAAGAACCGCTCCGCCTTTTTTGTATCGTTACACTTTTTTGTGCCGAAAATCTGAATATTCATGGTTTCTCCTTCTCCGAGTGTGTACCGCTACCCCGGCATTTCGGCGCAGACCATGTTGCTGGCCATCACCGGATTATTCTTCAGTAATCCGAACCGTGCGGTAAAGGAAGCTCACGGCCTGCCCGCGGCTCAAGGTCTGTGTCGGTAAAAAATGCTGGGAATCGATTCCGGAAGTCACGCGGTTCTTATAAGCCCACAGAACAGCCTTTGCATAATACTTGCTGCTGTCCACGTCTACAAACGGATTATCAGCCTGAACCTCCGGCTTATCATAAGCCCGCCAGAGGAAAGTAACAAAGTCCGCTCTGGAACAAGGCTCATTTGGCGCAAATGTATTGGCATTCCTGCCTGCAGTGATCCCATTTTCCATTGCCCAAAGCACCGCATCATAGTAATACTTGCCGCTGGCAACATCTGTAAAGGGCATGGTTTTCGCCTTTGGCTCAGGGCATCCAAACTTCCGCCAAAGAAAGGTCACCACCTGCGCTCTGGTGCAGTTTCCACCGGGATTAAACTCTGTATTGTTCCATCCGGAGGTGATCTGCGGATTGGAATGAACCGCCCAAAGCACCGGAATGGTGTAGTACTTCCCGTCAGGTACATCCGTAAAGGGATTATATGCATAAAACTCAGGAAGTGTAGGAATATTCTTTTCTTTTGCATATTCTGCTGCATAGGTCTCCGGATCACAGAAGATCAGGAGATCACGACAGCCATGGAAAACCTCCTCTTTAATATCTGTCACTCCCGAAGGGATGACAATACTCTTCAGATTGCTGCAATATTCAAAGGCAGCATACTCCAATGTTGATACTCCGTTCGGAACAGCGATACTCGTCAGACCGCTGCATTTCCAAAATACCCCCTGGCCCATTTCCTTAAGTCCGCTCGGAAGAGTCACACCGGATAACGATGTACAAGCCTGGAAAACCATATTTCCCAGCTTTACGACACTGGCGGGTATCTCAACCCTTTTCAGACCGCTGCAGTCCGAAAACGCCATGTTGCCAATCTCCTTCACCGTATCCGGGATGATCACCGCCTCTATACAGTCTGCTTTCTGGAACGCCTTCGCACCAATCTTCGTCACCGGCAGATTTTCGATCATCGATGGAATCTCCACCTGCTCAGCGCTTCCTGTATAACCGGAGATCATTACTTCGTTCTCTATGATCATGTACCAGAGGCCATCTTCCGTTTGTCTTTCCTCCGGCTGCACTTCATCCGCTCTTGTCGTTATGGCCGTTCCGCCCAGAATCAGGCAGAAGAGCATCATCGATAGAATGATCCTCGAAATCCTTTTCCCCTTCATTCTTTACCCTCCATTTTACAGCCGCATCATTACTGCCTGTCAAAATATGCCTTTCCGCCGCTGGGGATGAAATACGTCCGGATATATCCGTCTGTGGAAACGACTACAAATTCACCGGTTGCCTCCAGAAAATAAACATCATCCCCGTCCTCTTTCTCGGTTTTATGCAGAGAATCGGGATTATTCACCACGGCAATAGCCGCCGCCTGGTAGTCCTCTTCATTATCAAAGCCCATTTCTATGCCATGCTTTTCATAATGCTGTTCCAGAAGACTTTCCTTACGGAATCTGAGTTCGGACGTTTCCGCCTCAGTCTTACCATTTGACGCAGGCTGCCCATCTTCCGCAGTCTGGCTTTCGGTCACCAACTCCGTCTGGCTCTGCCCGTTCCCGGTCATAGCTTCCGTCGCAGCTTCCGTCGCCTGCGCCACGCTGACTGTTGAGGGCTCCTCTTCGGATTTCTTTCCCCTTCCCAGAGTGAACCAGAAGATGACGATCAGGATTACCGCTGCCACAGGAAGCAGCCAGCTCCATTTTTTCAGTTTTTCTTTATCCATAGCATTTCTTCCGTTCTGTTTTACCGTTCTGCTATTACCATCCCGCTTCTTCCGTTATATTTCTTCTGTTATGTTATACCGTTCCGATCTTGCCGTTCTATTTTTACCGTTTTATTTGCATCTTCTGCTGCTGTCCGGCAGGCGCTTCAAAAACATTCGGGGCGTCCTTTAATATCCCTCTGACCTTCTGGTCTTCCTGTTTTCGATCCGGCGCTCTGCGCCCTCGTACTCTGCGCGCTCCGTTTCTGTCAGGAGCTCAAGGCCGTATTTCACCGGAACCGGTTTACCGGCCTCGTCCACACAAACCTCTGTCAGATACGCCCGGTTGATGGCATACCTGAGGCCGCTCTCACGGTCTTCCACATAGGTATCCACGCGAACCTCCATGGATGTCCGGCCAACGTGCGTAATCCTTGCCACAAGCACGACGATGTCGTTTATCCCCGCGCCCTTCTTAAATTCCAGTCTGTCCACGGCCGCCGTTGTCACCATGCTGCCGCTGTGACGGAGAGCTGTAACGCCGGCGATCTCATCGATCCAGGTCATCAGCCGGCCGCCGAACAGTCTGCCGCTGCCGTTGATATCCTCATACCGGATGCATTTCGTCCACTCCGTCATGGAGTCCTGTACCGTACGAAGTCCCTTTTCGTATTCCATGGTCTTGTTCCTTTTGTTCCTTTCCACACCTTCCGGCGAATACAGCAAAACGTTATTTCTCAAATGGATTTTGCAATACTGTTGTTCCTTCCTCAGCATACGAATCCGGCTCATACGCAAACTGCTGTTCCTGGAGACCCGGCTGGCTCTGCGGCGCAGACTAATTCATCTGACCCTGCGGCGGCATGTACTGCTGGCCGCCCTGCGTATTCTGCTGGCCGGGCGCATTCTGGCCGCCCTGCATATTCTGCTGGCCGGGCGCATTCTGGCCGCCCTGCTGCATCTCCGGCTTCGGCGCATAGGGGCTCGGCTGGCTCTGCGGCGCAGACTGATTCATCTGGCCCTGCGGCGGCATGTACTGCTGGCCGCCCTGCGTATTCTGCTGGCCGGGCGCATTCTGGCCGCCCTGCTCCATTTCCGGCTTCGGCGCATAGGGGCTCGGCTGACCCTGCGGCGCAGACTGATTCATCTGACCCTGCGGTGGCATGTACTGCTGGCCGCCCTGCATATTCGACTGGGCGGGCGCATTCTGGCCACCCTGCTGCATCTCCGGTTTCGGCGCATAGGGGCTCTGCTGACCCTGCGGCGCAGACTGATTCATCTGACCCTGCGGTGGCATGTACTGCTGGCCGCCCTGCTCCATTTCCGGTTTCGGTGCATAGGGGCTCGGCTGGCCCTGCGGCGCTGCCTGCGGCATGTACAGTTCCCGGTCATCCCCGACAGCCTGGTCGGAAACCGCCAGTCTCTGCTGATCCACATAAGAAACCACCGCGTTCAGATTGCCGCTGGTGATCGCGTTTTCCACATTCTGATTATAACCGCAGATCAGATAGGGCGCCCGCACATGCACAGCGCTTACAATCTCTTTTGACTCATCCTCCGACCTCGTATTGCCTGTTTTCTTCTTTCCTGCCCGGTCAACATAGCATACGCCGTAGGTCGTCGTTTCTCCGGTTTTTATCCCATACGCCCTGTTCGTTGTGACCGTCTTCGTGGGATATACCCAGATCAGCTTATTCACTACAAACAGTTCCGGCGTAGCCTGGGAAATATAGATATACTTATTGCCGACATAGACATTTGCCGCCGTGAGCGCCGTCTCCATATCCTGCTCCAGCTCACGCTCGGTAATCCCATTGGTCTGCATAGCCTTTTTCATGGTCTTCATGTTCACGCCGGTAAGCCGGATGATAATAAAGACGATACCGAAAAGGAAGAATAAGCACCCGAAAATAAACAGACGGCGAACGCCCATCTCACCCATAGCTGTCCACGGGCTGACCATGGAAAAGGTGTACATTACCCTGTCCTGGATCGGAATACCGTATTCCCGAAGCGCGTCTTCGTAAATCTTCTTTTCCTTATCCTCCATCTTGCGGATATAACCTTTTCCGCTCAGCCATTCATTGGAAAGCGTACTCGTCTGACCCTCCAGATAAGCCTTGGTTGCACTGGTGATTCGCCCGGCCTTCTCTGTTTTACTCGAGGGAACATAGATCGAGATGTATGAAGCATTTTCGTAGTTTTCGCCGATCCATGTAATATAATCCACGCCATCATCGCCTCTTGCATACGCGGTAAGAAGGGTGTTGGTCTCAATGGTATACCACTTATTGACCTTCAGATCGTCGGCATCCTGCACACAGATATTATCCTTGGCACCGGCAGCCTTCACAAATACGATAATCCCCGCAACGCTTAGTCCAATGCCAAGAAGCATGAAGATTATGCCTGTGAGAAGGAACATCTTATTTGCTTTTTTACCGGTCTCCTTTTTGATCTCTTCTAATCTGCTCATCTAGGCTTCCTTTCTTTTAATAACCGCTTACGGCACTTTACTGACTGCCTCCGGATTCCTCCAGAAAACGTCTCACCAGCTCATATGTCCTCTTCACGGAGGAAACAGACATCCGCTCCTCCGGCGTATGGATATCATAAATATCCGGTCCCATGGAAACCGCATCCAGTCCCGGCAGCTTTTCTGCCAGGAGGCCGCATTCCACGCCGGCATGGATCACCTCAACCACCGGCGCCTTCCCGGTAAGCTCTCTGTATATCCTGCAAAGCCTTTCTCTCAGCGGCGATTCCTTTACATATTCCCAGGCCGGGTACTTGCTTTTCAGCTCCGGCTTTACGCCGCAGCCCTCCGCCACACAGAATACCTGCTGCTCCAGCATATGCAGAGCATCATTGACCTGGCTCCGGAGAAGCGATTCTCCGTACAGCTCTCCATCCTCCAGCCGGAGAGTACCCAGATTAAGAGAGGTTTCCGTCATTCCCGGCATCGACTGGCTCATGCGCTGCATGCCATCCGGGAGAGCAAGGAGAAAATGGATCAGCGCCCTCGTATCGTCTTCCCGCATAAATGCATGGCCGGACAAATCGCCGGGTTCTATTCTCAGCCTGAGCTCCGGATCCGTTTCCCGGTAGATCAGACGAAACTCATCCTCAAGTTCTCCGATCATGCTCTTCAAACCGGCGAAATCCACTCCTGAAGCAGCAAGAACAGCCTCCGCGCTTCTGGGGATGGCATTATCCTTTGTACCGCCTCTGATCGCGCCAAGCCGAAGCCCCCCAGCCTCTGTTATGCTCTGCAGCGCATGCGCCAGAAGCCTGTGGGCGCTTGCCCTTCCCCGGTGGATTTCCTGCCCGGAATGACCGCCGGTGAGGCCGTCAATGGTCAGGACTGCACCGAAAAGGCCATCCGGATTTTCTCCCGGTCCGCCGGGAACCGCGGACAGACTTTCCGTTTCGTATTTCCGGGAAAACCGGACCGTTCCTCCTCCGGCACATCCTGCCAGAAAATGCCCTTCATCCTCGGAATCCAGATTGAGGAGCATCCGCCCCTTCAACATCGAAAGATCAACGCCTGCCGCGCCATCCATGCCGACCTCCTCGGATACCGTACAGACAAATTCTATCCGGGGATGCCGCAGGCTGTCGTCATCCAGAAGCGCCAGAGCGATCGCCACCGCGATGCCGTCATCCGCGCCAAGAGTCGTCCCCTCGGCAGAAAGGAAGTCTCCATCCAGCACAAGATCCAGTCCCTCGGTCTCCATGTTTTTTTCGCAATCCGCCGTTTTCTCGCAGACCATATCCATATGGCCCTGCAGGATCACCGGCGGAACCTCTTCATAACCGGGCGTCGCTTCCTTGATCATGATCACATTATAAAGCGGATCCTGCCTGGCCTCAAGCCCTCTTTCCCGGGCAAACTGCATCAGATAATCGCTGATGGCCTTTTCCTGATAGGATGGCCGGGGGATCCGGGAAATCTCTTTGAAAAACCGGAAAACCGCTTTGGGCTCCGGAAGTTCCACCTCATCAAATGGTCTCTTCATTTTTTATCCTTTCTACAAAAAAAGAGCCAAAAACCTTGCATAAGCAAAGTCCTCAGCCCTCCTGGAGTGGGCCGCCGGGGGCTCGAACCCCGCACACCCTGATTAAGAGTCAGGTGCTCTACCAAATGAGCTAGCGGCCCGTAAGAACTTGTTCAATTTTTGAACGCTTAGTCATTATATTACAGCAGGACCCGAAATGCAATGTTTTTTTTCACTTTTGTTAAAAATGGGGAAAATTAACAAATCGAAGGATGTTTTTTGTTGAATTTTCCCCCTTTCTTTTATTAATGCGCCTACAGCACCTTCATCCCCTTGATCCGCAGAAACTCATCCGCCTGTTCAAAATCAATTAGAAGGTCCTTCTCGAAGTGGGCAATGATCCTTGTTCCCTCTTTCTCATAGGGCGTTCCGTTCCACATCAGGAAGCTTTCCACGAAGATCGGATGATCCACATAATAGGTCTGGATCCCGGATATCACATAATCCATGAAGGTCTTCAGGCCCACGGGAGCAAATACCCGGGCATCCTTCGGATCCACCGCCATAAGCACCGCGCCATTTGCATGCGGTCCTTTATAGTAGCAGTAATTTCCCTTCGTTACGCCCGTCGCCGCAATGGCAAGCGTATGACCGTTAAAGGTATCATCCAGTTCAAACTGCGCCGTGGTAAACTCCTCCAGATTCCAGCTTTCTCCGATGGAACGGATCTCTTCGGCCAGAGTGATGAGGCTTTCATCAAAGCCGTTTATATTGTTCCAGCCCCACATCCAGCTGTTACTCTGGGATGATTCACTCCCCAGGAACTGCAGGGGATACGCATCCTTTCCAAAAGAAAGGGTTCCCTTGGAAAAATCAACGTTCCAATTCCTGTTCTTTACCGTATACTTGCCGAAGGCCTCCTGCACGGCCGCCGACTTTCCCAGACATGCGGAAAAAACATGAAACCAGCGGGAACGGTCCAGCGGATAGTCCGTATCAAAAATTGAAACTCTGTTTGCCGCATTCCCTCCTGCCGGATCATGATTTCCCTTTTTTGAAAATAAACCCATTTTCTCTCTCCTCTTCAGACCGGAAACATAACCGGATCCCTTTATATATTCTCTCGTACATTCCTTCTCTCCCGGCCGGATCCTCCTCCATTTTCATCCGTTCCTTCAGCAGAAGCAAATATAACATATCCATAAAATCAGGGGTCGATCTCATCTGTTCCATAGGCGCCTCCCCATCCAATCCATTAAACCATAATTTCCCGGCTTTTGGCAAGCAGTGATTTGCCGCAAATATCGGGATCCGGCACGAAGGAAATCTTCAGCAATATAGCCGCACCCGGTAGTAGGTTGCCTCGTAAAGCCGGCGAAAGGCATCCTGATCCCACTGCATGGCCCGCCTGACCAGTTCCGGATCGATATATGTCTTTTCTCCCGTTGTCCCACTCATTCCGCTTTCCTACCTTTCACTGTCTCTGATCAACGCATACCATCTCCCGTCTGCTTTGTAGCAGTAGAAGTTGGCCTTATAATCTTTCCATTTGCCATCTTCGCCCTTTTTTCTTTTAAAGGTCAGCGTAACTTTTTCTGCCGCCTGCACCTTGACTTCCACACCAAACCGGTCCAGGATCTCATCCTCAACATTCTGATATCTGACGGTCTTCCGCACGCCGGACAGCGAAAGACAGCCCTCCTCAGCTTCGAAAGGGCCGTCCTTCTTTAAAATAACGGGATTATACATCACGACGTTCAGCACTTGTTTTTTGCATTTATCCCAGCAGCATGCCTGTCAGAATACCAGGCACCTCATACGTCCGTTTTCCGGCGCCATACCCCACCTTGCGGATCTGGACGTTGCCCGGCCGCCCGTGATCTGTCACAACAGCCGCCAGAAAAGCTGCTCCCGTGGGCGTGATATATTCGCCCTTCCTGTCGGAGAGGTTGACCGGAAGCCCGCTTGCTTCCAGAATATGTGCAACCGCAGGTACCGGAACCGGCAGGATGCCGTGCGCCGTCCGAACAGTACCGCAGCCCTCGGTCAGATCAGTCAGATACACCTTTTCCGGCGCCAGGTCGGTAAAGCAGATGCTGATAGCACAGATATCTGCGATGGAGTCCAGCGCACCGACCTCGTGGAAAGTCACATCCTCCACGGGAACGCCATGTGCCAGAGACTCTGCCTCTGCCAGAATACGAAAGATCTTATGCGAAAGTGTCAGGGCCGGTGCCGAAAGCCCGCTGCCATCCAGAATCGCCTTCACATCCCGGTACGCCCGGTGCACATGCCCATGATGATGATCATTCTCATGATGGTGGTGATCGTGGCCATGGTTGTCCTCATGGTTCTCATCATGATGTGTATGATCATGGGCGTGGCCAGGATGATGGTCATGGCCTTCCTGATCGTGGCTCTGCTCATGCTCTTCATGATCATGATGATGTTCATGTTCTTGCTCATGATCGTTCTCATGGTCGTGATCATGGTGATGCTCCTCATGCGCCGCCCCGTGCAGATGCCCGTAGAGGTAATCCATATCATGGTCGTGGGTTTCCTCCGGCAGGATCACATTAAAATCACAGGCCATCAGCCCGTTCTTCTTCACCGATGTGATCTCTGTTTTTATATCCGGCAGTCCCAGACTTTCCAGTTCCCGCTGCAGTCGCGCGCGGTCCGCCCCGAGATCCAGAAGCATCCCTACCGTCATATCCCCGCTAATGCCAAAGCTGGCATCGATCATCATGTTCATACCCGAAACCCTCCTGCCGACTTCCCTTATTTATACCAGTTGCCTCATAAATGATATATTTTTTATCTCTACTAACGCGATTATACACAAGGGAAACAGCGATTTCAACCACTCCTATATACGTGGAACAACGGAAAAAGGATGGAGCGGAGCGCTTTTGCAATCATTCGGGATACGCACCGTTCCCGGCAGCAGAGCGTGTGCACAATGTACTTGAAAATGCGCTTGAACAATTCACCTTCAACTGCTATAATAATATCAATTTTGAAGAAAAATGAGTGTGATTGATATTATAATAGCTATGTAAAAGGAGTCTTGATATGTGGGAATATATATGGGAAACCCCGTCGGAGATTGATCTGGAACTGGCTAAAAGAGTGCAGAAAATCCGGAAAAGAAAAAAAATAACGCAGAAAGAACTATCAGAAAGATGTAACGTGAGCTATGGTTCCTTAAAAAAATTTGAGCAAACAGGCGAAATCTCATTAAGGTCACTGACCAAAATCGCCTATGAACTTGGCCTGATTAATGAAATTAAGAATCTATTTACGAGCAGCACATACAATAGCATTGAGGAGATTACGGGGTGAAGCACAAGGTTTTAGAAGTATACTACAAAAAGAAACTGGTTGGAACTCTGGCTGAGACCGAGGACAAACTCGTTGCTTTTCAGTATTACCGTGAATGGCTTAAGAACGGCTTTTCTATAAGTCCCTTTTCCTTGCCGTTAAGAGATAATGTTTTTATACCGGAAGGTGATTCACGGAGAATATTCGGGGGGCTTTTTGGTGTATTTGACGATTCTCTCCCGGACTCGTGGGGAAATCTCCTGATGGACAGATATCTGGCGAGTAAAGGTGTTTCAAGAGATTCCGTCTCAAGTATTGACAGGCTTGCTTATATCGGAGAATCAGGAATGGGCGCGTTGGATTATTATCCATCACATTCAAATGATTTTAATATAAGCGGACTGGATTATGATTCTATCGCAGAAGAATGTTGTCAGATTCTTCGATCGAAGGAGTCAGATCAGCTGGACATACTATATGATCTAGGTGGTTCGAGTGGTGGTTCCAGACCCAAAATACTTCTTAAAGATGACAAAGGTGATTGGATTGTAAAATTCCCAATGAGTCTTGACGATCATATAAGCGGAAAAAGAGAATATGATTATTCAATCTGCGCAAAAAAATCCGGTATCATAATGACAGAAACCAACCTGATCCCCTCAAAACTATGCGAAGGATATTTTAAGACAAAGAGATTTGATCGTGAAGATGGCGAAAAAATATTAAGTCTAACTTTTGCAGGTGTTCTGGAAACTGATTTCAGATCACCGTCATGTGATTATAACACTTATATGAAACTGATCAACATTCTTTCCAGAGAAGATAAAAAACAAATAGAACAATTATTTATGGTAATGTGTTTCAACGTTTTTAACCATAATCTTGATGACCATGCAAAGAATTTTTCGATTCTATGGAAGAACGACAGATGGCAGCTGGCTCCTGCATATGACCTGACCCTTAGCAATACATATTATGGCGAACACACAACCTCTGTTAATGGCAAAGGTAAAAATATTGAAGATGATGATCTGATCAGCGTAGGTGTAAAAGCAGGTCTTTCCCGGAACAAATGTAAGGAACTGATCAATGAAGTCAGAACAAATTCGAGTGACCTGAATGAGTACATGGCAAACGCAAAACAAGCGAAAGCCGGAAAGGTAGAGTTAGAAGATCGACTCAAAGAAGTACAACAATAGGTTTTCACTTGTTAAGTCAAATGATCATGATTTAAGGAATCGCTCGATCTGCCGGCAGATCGCAGCTGCTATGTAACCTGCGCCATAGCCGTTATCGATGTTTACCACCGATATCCCGTTCGCACAGGAATTGATCATTGTAAGAAGGGCGGAAAGTCCTTCAAATGCAGCGCCGTATCCCACTGAGGTGGGAACAGCCACCACCGGACAGGAGACGAGACCTCCGATCACACTGGCCAGCGCTCCTTCCATGCCGGCCACAGCCACAACAACCGCAGCCCCCTGCAGAAGCTCCTCCCTGTCAAGCAGACGATGGATCCCGCTTACCCCCACATCATAAAGCCGTTCTACCCGGACGCCAAAAAACTCCATTGTGCCTGCCGCTTCTTCTGCAACCGGCAGGTCCGCGGTCCCCGCGCTGCAAACCACCGCATAAGGAAGCTTAGTCTTCCCGGCCTGCTTTATTACATCAGTTTTTTCCCCGGTCTGCCCGGTTCCGTCAGTCCGCTGCGCCTCCACCTTAAGCAGCCGGGACACAGGGTCATATTCCGCTCCCGGAAATTCTTTCCGGATCAGATCCGCCTGTTCCGCACTTGCTCTTGTCCCGAAAGCGCGTCCGTCCCGCTCCACAAGCTTCCGGTAGATCTCCACCAGCGCTTCGTCTGTTTTTCTACTGCAAAATACCACCTCCGGAAAGCCTGTCCTTCTTTCCCGGTCAGTATCCAGCTTCGCATACTTTAAATCAACGTAACCCTTATCCATCCAGAACCATTTCCTTTTTTATTCACTCTGATTTACATTCGCTCTGATTTAAATCCACTCTGTTTTTCTTCGAACCGGTACTCCTGCCGGATTTCCGGATATTTCTCACGATCCACCTTACTCATGAACATTTCATACGGCCGGGCAAACATTCTGAAATCGCCGTAGAGTGCCTGGTAAGGGTTAAGTACTTTTTACGCCATGTCTCTCAACTTCCTGCAGCGCTTCATTCATACTCCCGGTGCGGTAGCCACCGAGGTCTATGGCCACATACTTAAAGCCCAGCCGCTGCAAGACCTCCTGCACCTCATGGCGGATGGAAAAAAGCCGTTCCGCCTCATCCGGCTCCACCTCTATCCTGGCGAGATTACCGCCATGGACGCGAACCCGGACCTGCCGGAAGCCCAGACGATGCAAAAACATCTCGCTCTGATCCACCATTCTTAGGAGCGGAGAGGTGATCCTTTCCCCATATACAAACCGGCTGGCCAGACAGGCTGCAGAAGGATGGTCCCACGTAGGAAGTCCCATCTCCTTCGAAAGCTCTCTGATCTCCTGCTTGGTAAGGCCCGCCATGAGAAGAGGGCTGTCTACTTTCAGCTCAGCCAAAGCCTTCATGCCCGGCCTGTAATCGCCGGTGTCATCCACATTGGAACCCTCCACGAGATGATACGGACCGCCCTCAGCCGTCTCTGCCACCCGACGAAGCTGCCGGAAAAGGTGTGTTTTACAAATATAACAGCGATCCGGCGGGTTTTCGTCAAAGCCGGAAATATCTGCCATACTGCATGTCATTACCTTCCGTCTAACGCCCAGCTTTCGGCAAAAGTCTTCGGCGTCCCCTTTTTCCTCTTCCGAACAAAACTCAGCATCCGCTGACACTGCCAACACCCGGCTGTTTCCCAGAAACTCAGCGGCAGCCGCCAGAAGGAAAGAGGAATCCACCCCTCCGGAAAAGGCGACAGCGACCGGCGCCATTTCCCCAAGGATACTTTCCAGTTTTTTCTTTTTTTCGACCAACCCGATTTTCATCTTTTCACTCTTTCCTTCCCTTCAGCCCGGCCTTTACCTTCTCTTATCTCCCGCTCCGTACGTACATCATCTGCGAATTAGTTCTTGTTTTCATCTCGACATTTTTGTATACTTTATTATATTGAGGCTTTTGGTGCTGTACTATCCGGGAAAAAAGGCAGGTTATTTCGGCCGATTATTGCGTAATCGGTATGCTGCATGACGGAACCGCTGCAAAAGGCTCTATAACCAAGGATAATGGACAATCCTATACTTGTCAATCCGGAAAGGAATCATAACATGGAACCTGCTTATCTGCTCCCGGTGGCGCTTCTGCCGGTTGCTGCCATGCTGTTTTATATCTACAAATCCGAGACCTTTGAAAAGGAGCCGCCAAGGATACTGGTAACACTTTTCCTTCTTGGTGCGGCAAGCGTCGTCCCGATCATCTTCGTGGAAAACGCCATCAATAAGGATATCGAACTGGATCTTTATACCGGAGCGATCAAAGACCAGTATGCGCTGGCCTTCCGCATGGCCTTCATCTGCGCCGCCATGACAGAGGAATCCTTCAAATATATCTTCATGCTCAGCTACACCTGGCGGAAGAAGGAATTCAATTACAAATTCGACGGCATCGTGTACGCCGCCTTTACCTCCATGGGCTTTGCGGCCATCGAAAACGTGGCGTATCTTTTCCGTCTGGAGGATACCTCCGTCATCTTCCTCCGAGCTGTGACCTCTATTCCCGGACACCTGATGTTTTCCGTTTTCATGGGATATTTCTACGGCCGCGCCCGCTACGCAAAATCCATGGGCAATTCCGGAGCCTGCTTCGGTAATCTGTGTTTGTCGCTGCTTTCCGCCATCCTCCTGCACGGCTTCTATGATTTCTGCCTGATGACCGGTGATGAGCGGTTCGTTACCGTATTTTATGTCTTTATCATCACCATGGATATCATCACTATTATCCTGGTGCATAAGTCTGCAAAGAGGAACCAGGCAATCTTCCAGGCCATTCCGGTCTATACCGGCGTTTACCGGCCGGTAATGAATAGCGGTGCAATAGCGCTTTCTCCCGCCGGCTACGGCATGAACATGAACCGGCCGTTCAGGGTAAGTGATATGCGTCCGGTCGCCGGCCCACGCACACCCGGACAGGGTATGAACGGATCGGGCATGAATAATCAGAGCCGCTTCGCTCCGCAGAATATGCCCGGACAGGGTATGAACGGACCGGGCATGAATAATCAGAGCCGCTTCGCTCCGCAGAATATGCCCGGACAGGGTATGAACAGACAGGGTATGAACGGACCGGGCATGAATAATCAGAGCCGCTTCGCTCCGCAGAATATGCCCGGACAGGGTATGAACAGACAGGG
>DFHD01000092.1:0-8980 GCA_002372545.1 Lachnospiraceae bacterium UBA3732
CCTCATGAAGGTGGACAGGGATGCGTATGATCTGCCGGATTATAAGGATGCGCTGGAAAAATATGCCGCATACCGGGAGGCAGTGGAAAAGGGGTATATCGAGAGTGCTTATGCGGTAGGCTTCGGCGGTGTTGTGGAGGCTGTCAGCAAGATGGCCTTCGGAAACAAGCTGGGTGCCGCGCTGGATGATAAGACCATTTCCGCGGAGGGACTTCTGGAGAAGGCCTATGGCGCGATCCTGATGGAGGTGAAGCCTGCCAATCTGCCGGATCTGAAGCTGCCGGCTGCCGTGATCGGCTTTGTACAGGAGAATCCCGTATTCAGCTACGGCGATATGCAGCTGCCGCTGGAAGAGGCACTTCAGGCATGGAATAAGACACTGAAGAAGGTATTCCCCGTTTCCTCCGGCGTGGAGCAGAAGGAGATCGATACCGGTCTTTATGAAGAAAAGCATGTTTACGTATGTAAGAATAAAGTGGCGAAGCCCCGGGTATTCATTCCGGCCTTCCCCGGCACCAACTGTGAGGATGATACGACAAGAGCCTTCCTCCGGGCAGGTGCGGATGTGCATACTGTTGTTCTGAACAATATGGATGCTGAGGGCATCCGGGATTCCGTGGAGGTCTTTGCAAAGGAAATCCGGGAAGCACAGATCGTTATGATCCCCGGCGGCTTCTCCGGCGGTGATGAGCCGGACGGCAGCGCAAAATTCATTGCCACAACCTTCCGGAACGAGAAGCTGGCAGAGGAGATCCGGAAGCTGCTGAGTGAGAGAGACGGCCTTATGCTGGGTATCTGCAACGGCTTCCAGGCTTTGATCAAGCTGGGACTTCTTCCTTACGGCGAGATCCGTCCGCAAAGCGAGAATTCACCCACTTTGGCCAGAAATGCCATCGGACGTCATCAGTCCCGCATGGCTTATACCAAGGTGGTTTCCAACAAGTCGCCCTGGCTGCAGAAGGCTGAGCTGGGCGGGGTATATGCGATTCCCATGTCCCATGGCGAGGGCCGGTTTGTGGCAAATGATGAGTGGCTGAAGAAGCTCTTTGCCAACGGTCAGGTGGCAACCCAGTACGTGGATCCGGAGGGAAATCCCACCATGGACGAGGATTATAATGTCAACGGCTCCTACATGGCAATCGAAGGCATCACCAGTCCTGACGGAAGGATCCTGGGTAAGATGGGTCATTCCGAGAGAAGAGCAGTGGGTGATTATATCAATATCTATGGCGAGAAGGATCAGAAGATCATGGAGAGCGGTGTGGCTTACTTCTTATAAAGCTTATATAAAGCTTATATAAAGCTTGTTCCGCCTCGGGAGACTTCGGACTGACAAGGAGGAGTTATGTCAACTTATGTCATTTCGGACATTCATGGCCAGTATGACCTCTTTCTGTCGCTTCTGGATCTAATCGATCTTAAAGATGATGATGTGCTCTATATTCTGGGCGATGTTCTGGACAGGGGACCGCATCCCGTCAAAACGATGCTGAAGCTGATGGAGATGCCGAATGTCATCTGCATTGCAGGCAATCATGAGCTTATGGCCATCGAGTGTCTGGATGTTCTTACGCAGGAGATCACAGAGGCTTCCATTGAAAAGCTGGACCGGGAAACGCTGGATAATATTCTGAACTGGCAGTATAACGGAAGCAGGACTACGCTTATGGAGTTCCGTGAGCTGGACCGGGAAACGCAGCATGAGATGATGGAATTTATAAAGGATTTCGATCTTTATGCGGAGGTAACGGCAGGCGGCAGGGATTATGTCCTTGTCCATGCCGGGCTGGGAAACTTCTCACCGGAGAAGGAGCTTTGGGAATACAGCCTGCACGAGCTGATCTGGACGCGGCCGGACTATAATGAGCAGTATTATCCGGATAAATATGTGGTGACCGGTCATACCCCGACCCGGTTCATAGAGGAGAATCCCCGGCCGGACAGGATCTTCAGAAATAAGAATCATATCGCCATTGACTGCGGGGCGAATATTCCCGGCGGAAGGCTTGCGGCCATCTGCCTGGATACGGATGAGGAGTTTTATGTGGATAACCCGGAGAAGGGATAGCGGCAGAATGCTTTTTCCGTAAAGCTGAAGCAGGACGCATATGGACAGAATGTAAGGGCGGCCGGGGAATGACTGATCTGCATATAAAACGCGAGAGGATTTCAAAATGAGTGAGATGACCAGGGTGCAGGAAATATACCATCGTCTTCTGGATAATGTAAAAACGGTCATGCTGGGCAGTGAGGAAGTATTCACCCTTCTTTTTTCCGCCATGCTTTCCGGTGGGCATGTTCTGATGGAGGATATGCCGGGAACAGGCAAGACCACTCTGGCCAGAGCAACGGCCCAGTTAGTGGGAGCGGGCTTCAAGCGTGTACAGTTTACGCCGGATCTTTTGCCCCAGGATATCACCGGTCTGAATATTTACAGCCAGAAGGATGAGGAATTCCATCTGGTGAAGGGGCCTGTTTTTACCAATATCCTTTTAGCGGACGAGATCAACCGGGCAACGCCCCGGACACAGGCGGCGCTTTTGGAGGCCATGGAGGAAAGGAGTGTGACCATCGATGGAGAGACGCTTTCCCTTCCTTCCCCCTTTTTTGTCATTGCAACGGAAAATCCGCTGGAGATAGCGGGAACCTTTCCGCTGCCCGAGGCGCAGCTGGACCGGTTTCTTTTGAAACTTACCATGGGCAGGCTCTCTCGGGATATGGAAATGGGCATTCTGGCCCGGTTCATCCGGGAGGAGCCGCTGAAACAGCTGGGCGCAGTATGTACGGGCGAAGAGCTGGAAGAGGCAGGGCGCCTTATCCGCGAGGTTACTGTGCGTGAGGCGGTAATGGGATATCTCACGGATGTGGCGGATGCCACGCGCCATGATCCTGCCATTGCCGTGGGCGTAAGTCCCAGAGGAACGCTCATGCTGATGCGCATGGCGCAGGCCTTTGCTGCGGTATCCGGCAGGGATTACGTGCTTCCGGAGGATGTACAGTATCTTGCTCCCTATGTGTTTGCCCACCGTATCCGGCTTTCCTCCGGGCGCCTGGGACTTGAGGAGCAGAGGGCAGCCGTTGCGGCAGCCGTAAAGACCGTTGCCGTTCCCGTGGAGGACTGGAAATGAAACTCCTTTCCGCCGTGATCATTCTGATCGCCATTTACATATTCCAGAAGGTCCTGTACCGGAAAAACTGGGACAGGGAGCTTTCTGCGGAGCTTTCCTTCAGCAAAAACCATATGGAATGCGGAGAAAAGGCAGAGCTCTTGGAGGTGATCTCCAATAATAAGCTGCTGCCTCTTCCTGTGTTCCATTTTAAGTTTTCCCTGGACCGGTCTCTGGTATTTGAAAATATGGAAAATGCATCGGTGACCGACCGCTTTCATAAAAACGAGATCTTTTCGGTTATGGGCCGGGAAAAGGTGACCCGGCGCATGAGCTTTCGTGCGGAAAAGAGGGGCATCTTTCAGGTGGAGAGTGCCTCGATCCTGGTGCGCGATTTTTTTCTGACCAGTACCTTTGCCAAAATGGTGGAGTGCCGCAGCAGCCTTATGGTCTTTCCGTCCAAGCTGAGCGCGGCCGTACTGGAGCCCTTTATGCGAGGCATTATGGGCGAGCTGGAAGCGAGAAGAAGTGTTGTAGAGGACATGAGCTTTTTCCGCGGTATCCGCGAGTACCGCTCCACAGACAGCATGCGGGCCGTTAACTGGAAGGCCTCCGCACGCAGGGGAGAGTTGATGGTGAATATGTTCGGCTGGTCAATGGATGCCCGGGTGATGCTCCTTCTTAACCTGGATACGGATGTGATGGTGGAAACGGAGCGCATGCAGGAAACGGCCATCAGTCTCTGCTCCACGATCGCCCGCGAGCTTCTGGAGAGAAAGGTGGCCGTATCCCTTCTGACGAACGGACTGGATGCGGATAAGCAGCCGGTTCCGGCTGTATCCTACGGGGCGGAGCTTTCTCATGGCTTGACCATCGACGAAAGCCTGACCAGGGTATGCGGGAGCGGAAAAAAGGATATGTTTCTGGACGAGGTGGATGCCCTTTGGAAAACGCCCCGCCCGGAAATCGTTTATCTGATCGTCTCTCCCTATCAGAAACAGGATCTGCTGGAAAGAATAGACCGGGCAGGAGAACGCGGAGACAGCGTAATGATGATCGTTCCCTATTATGATGAGTTCGGTTATAAGAAGGTCCGGGATAACGTAAGAGGATGGGAGGTGCCGCTGCATGGATAAGAGAATGCTTCTTCTCCGGCGGGTCTGCCGGTTTTTCTATACAGGGAATATCTTCCTTCTTATCATGGAGTTCCTGCTGGTGCTGCTGGGCAGGAAGCCGCTCACCGCTGCAGGCCTTGCGTATTTCTGGGGGATCGCCCTCCTCGTCACGATTTTCCGGGAAAGGGTGACGAATCTTCTTGTGCTTTTTATCCTGCATGCCGTGATCGCGGTTCCGGTTTATTTTACGGTGGACGACAGCTATGTAAGGACCATGCTCTTTTTCCTTCTGGCTGCCTATTTTATCCATTCCGCAGATTATATCTTCCGCGGCTATACGGATAAACCGGTGACTGACCTTCCCTGGCCGGTCTTCCTTCTGGCTGTTGCGGTGATCGGTTGCGGCATGTATATGAAAAGCAGCTTTCTTCTCCGAATCGGATATGTTATTCCGCTGATCCTGTTCCTTCTCTATCTGGTGATCATGTATCTGGATGGGATGGAGAAATATGTGAACGCCACAAAAAATATCTCCGGCATTCCCAGGGAAAAAATGCTGCAGGCAAATTCCATTCTGATCGGCGGGATTTTGATGACGGCGCTGATCCTGATCATCCTTGCCGATTTCCTTGGCTTCGGGGAATCCCTTGCGCGGGCGGGAAGCTGGCTGAAGGGCGTGGGAAGACTGGCGGGTCTCCTGATCGGAGCGGTCATGAGGTTCTTATACCGTTTTCTGATCAAAGGATCCTATGAACTGCCGGAGGAGGATTCGCAGGAGCTTTCCCGTGAAGCCGGAAAGGCAGTGAAGGGCATAAGCCAGCTGGACATTATTCTGAAACTCTTTATCGCGGCTCTTGCGGTATGGCTCATGTTCAGGCTTTTCCGCCGGGTGATGCGGGTATTCCTGATGCGGCACAGGCATCCGGATGAGGTGACGGAACGGATCGTCAGAAAAAAACGGGTGAATGCAGAGAACCGGGAAAAGGTGCCAAAGGGTGAAGAAAGAGCAGCCTCCATGGCGGAGCGGCTGAGGCGTCTTTACCGGAGAAAGATCCTGGCGGAGAAAAAATACTATATGCCCGGAGAAACAGACACCACGGAGGATATCCAAAAGAAGCTCCTGCAGAATGATCCCGATCTTTCGGCAGAGGAGCTCGCGGAGCTGACAGAAAGTTACAGGAGCGTGCGTTACGGAAACCATGTTCCGGACAGGGCGGAGCTGAAGCGGCTTTCGAGGCTTCTGCAAAGGAGATGAGAGACGGGTTCGAACGATTTTAAAACATCTGCTGAACACTTTCGACTGATTTTTAATACATGAGAAGAGAATGGGATCAGAAAACTCTTCTTACATGATTTTTCCTATTGTCAGCAGGGCAAACAATGTGATAAAATCTATAGAATGCATTAGTAATAAGAGAAAACGGGAGGCGTTTATTATGGGAATGACAATGACACAGAAGATTCTGGCGGCGCATGCAGGTCTGGAAAGCGTAAAGCCCGGCGACCTGATCGAGGCGAAGCTGGATCTGGTTCTGGGTAACGACGTAACAACGCCCGTTGCGATCAATGAGCTTTCCAAGTTCAAAAAGAAAACCGTATTTGATAATACAAAGATCGCTCTTGTCATGGATCACTTTACCCCCAACAAGGATATAAAAAGTGCCGAGCACGTAAAGCAGGTTCGCGACTTTTCCAAGGCAAATCATATTGTCAATTATTTTGATGTCGGACAGATGGGTATCGAGCATGCACTGCTCCCGGAAAAGGGACTGGTGACCGCAGGCGACTGCGTGATCGGCGCGGATTCCCATACCTGTACCTATGGCGCGCTTGGCGCTTTCTCCACCGGTGTGGGAAGTACGGATATGGCTGCCGGCATGGTGACCGGAAAGGCCTGGTTCAAGGTTCCTTCGGCGATCCGTTTTGAACTGAAGGGCGAAAAGGCACCCTGGATCAGCGGCAAGGATCTCATCCTGCATATCATCGGCATGATCGGCGTGGATGGCGCGCGGTATATGTCCATGGAGTTTACGGGAGAGGGCGTGAAGAGCCTGACGATGGATGACCGTTTTACGGTATCCAATATGGCGATCGAGGCCGGTGCCAAGAACGGAATCTTCCCCGTTGACAGCCAGACACTGGAATATATTAAAGAGCATTCAGCAAAGCCCTTTGTCGCTTACGAAGCTGATCCGGATGCAGAGTATGAGGCAGTGTACGAGATCGACCTCAGTACACTTCGTCCCACGGTGGCATTCCCTCATCTGCCGGAAAATACAAAGACTATCGATGAGGTGGGCGACATCTCCATCGATCAGGTTGTGATCGGTTCCTGTACGAACGGCCGGATCTCCGATATGCGGATCGCAGCGGATATCATGAACGGCAGGAAGTGCGCCCCTTGGGTAAGAGTGATCGTGATTCCCGGAACCCAGGAGGTTTACAGGCAGATGCTCCGCGAAGGACTGGCAGAGATCTTTATCGACGCGGGCGCAATTGTTTCCACACCCACCTGCGGCCCCTGCCTTGGCGGCCATATGGGTATTCTTGCACATGGAGAAAGATCTGTTTCCACGACAAACCGGAATTTTGTGGGTCGTATGGGTGCCATTGATTCCGAAATCTATCTGGCAAGCCCGGCCGTAGCAGCCGCGTCTGCAATCACAGGTAAAATTTCCTCACCTGAGGAACTGGAAGCGTAAATAGTTTCTCTTTACGACTACAAAAGTAGTGAGGCAGGGTGAGTGCGAGTAAGTCTCTTCGGGACACTGCTCGCGCACGAACACGGGTTACCCCTAGCGGCCGCTTCGCAAAAAACGCTCCGCTCGCTAAACTCTCACTTCGTGTCCAAAGAACGGACACTCGTGAATCGTTAAGCGCCGCACGCGCACAATTCGAAGAATTGTGTGTCTGCGAAGGCAGATGCGTTCTGCAACGCAGAACCAAGACTTGCGTAGCAAGGCTTGCAAATCGCAAAGCGATTTGGCACGAGACCCGTGACGGTCCCTCATAGACTCACTCGCACTTCCCTGCCAATCAAGTTTGTGTAGGGGTGTCAAAGAGAAATATTTGACTTTGGAAAGGAAATAAATATGAAAGCACAAGGTTTTGTACATAAGTACGGAGATAATGTAGATACGGATGTGATCATCCCCGCAAGATATCTGAATACGGCTGATCCGGCAGAGCTTGCGAAGAATTGTATGGAAGACATCGATGCGGAATTCGTTTCCCGCGTTAAGGAGGGCGATATCATGGTGGCCGGAAAGAACTTCGGCTGCGGCTCCTCCAGAGAACATGCGCCCATTGCCATTAAGGCCAGCGGCATTGCCTGCGTGATCGCGGAAACCTTTGCCCGGATCTTTTACCGGAATTCCATTAATATCGGTCTTCCCATTATTGAATGTGAGGTGGCGGCAAAGGAGATCGAAGCGGGACATGAGGTTGAGGTGGATTTTGATTCCGGCATCATTACGGATGTGACAACCGGAAAGACCTATCAGGGACAGGCTTTCCCTCCCTTCATGCAGAATATCATTAAGCAGGGCGGCCTGATCAATTCCATCAACGCGAAGGAAGCTTAACAATAATTAACTTGGAGGAAATATAAAAATGGTCTGTAACATTGGTGTCATCAAGGGTGACGGTATCGGTCCGGAAATCGTCACAGAGGCGGAAAAGGTTTTAGATGCCATCGGCAAAAAGTATGGACATACGTTTCAGTATGAGGACATCCTGATGGGCGGCTGCTCCATCGACGCAACAGGCGAACCGCTGACCGATGAAGCGGTAGCTGTAGCAAAAACAAAGGATGCCATTCTCCAGGGTTCCATCGGTGGAAATACACAGACATCACCCTGGTACAAGCTTCCCCCGAACCTTCGCCCCGAAGCGGGACTTTTGAAGATCCGGAAGGAACTGGGACTTTTTGCAAACCTTCGTCCGGCTTATCTTTACCCGGAACTGAAGGAAGCCTGTCCGCTGAAGGAGAGTGTAGCGGATAAGGGCTTCGACATGATGATCATGCGGGAGTTGACCGGCGGTCTCTATTTCGGCGAACGGTATACCAAAGAGATCAATGGAAAGATGACTGCTGTGGATACGCTTCTTTACACAGAGGATGAGATCCGCCGGATTGCCATCAAGGGCTTTGATATCGCCAGAAAGCGCCACAGCAAGGTGACGCTTGTTGATAAAGCCAATGTTCTGGATTCCTCCAGACTTTGGAGAAAGATTACCGAAGAAGTGGCAAAGGATTATCCCGATGTGGAATTCGGTGTGATGCTGGTTGACAATGCGGCCATGCAGCTTGTGAAGGATCCGGCACAGTTCGATGTTATGCTGACAGAGAATATGTTCGGCGATATCCTTTCGGATGAGGCATCCATGATCACCGGTTCCATCGGCATGCTGCCTTCCGCTTCTTTAAATGAGACAAAGTTTGGTCTGTATGAGCCTTCAGGCGGATCTGCGCCGGATATTGCCGGAAAGAATATTGCGAATCCCATTGCCACGATCCTCAGTGCGGCCATGATGCTGCGGTATACCTTTGATCTGGATCAGGAGGCGGATGCCATTGAAAATGCGGTTAAGCTGGTTCTGGAGGAAGGATTCCGCACGATCGATATTGCGAAGCCGGGTGAGCCGCAGGTGAAGACTGACGAGATGGGCAGCCTGATTGCTGAGCGTATTTGAGGAAGGAGACTG
The DNA here is from genome assembly GCA_002372545.1 of Lachnospiraceae bacterium UBA3732. Classification (GTDB taxonomy): domain Bacteria; phylum Bacillota; class Clostridia; order Lachnospirales; family Lachnospiraceae; genus Eubacterium_Q. The sequence continues at coordinate 8,930 of DFHD01000092.1, forward strand.
ACATAATGTCAAATACAGAGAATGATCAGACGCAGTACGGCAGCGGGATGC